>JACKII010000003.1:0-300000 GCA_020638555.1 Alphaproteobacteria bacterium
ACCGGAGAAGAAGCGCCGCGGCCGACCGAAGGGCAGCGCCTCCCCCGCACGAGCGGGGATGAACCTTTCTTCTCGGTCAGGGGGATGCCGAACCGGGCGCCTCCCCCGCATGAGCGGGGATGGCCCAACTTTCCCATCCCATCAGGTCAGGCCCGCGTTCAAAACTTGTGCAGAACCACATCGCACCGAGGCCGACGTGATCAGTCGAACTCCCACGGCCTGGGGGCGGTCGGAAAGCGGATGGCCAGACGCGAGCGCGCCGACAGTGTGAGACCGAGTTCCGCCATCAATCGCAGCATCAATTCCACCTGCTTGTTCGAGATCGTCAGCCAGGGCGAGACCTGGACATAGCCGGCGGGCATCTTCAGCAAGAGCGGCGTCTCTGCCAGCTTGCGCTCCGCCTCGACCCAGCGGCCATAGGCCTGGCAGTAGGCCGCCAGCACCGCCCGGTCGACCTGCGTCAGAATCCCGATCTCGTTCAGCGTGCCGGCGACCCGCCGCCACTCCGTCTTCGCCGTCGCCGACAGGTGCACAGGACAGGTCGGCTGGGTCGTCGGCGGCTTCGGTTCGCGCCCGTTGACCCGCCGCTTGCCGCGATTGCCCTCGATCAGCTTCAGCGCCGTCGGTTTCGGTTTCCGGCCCCTCATCGCTGCGCCATGATCGGTTCGATCGGGAAGTTGTCCCCTTGCACCCCCCGAGTTTGTCGACTCCTGCGGGTCATTAGGAATGGCTCCTCAAGGCAAAAACCCGCAGGAATGCGGGCTTTGTCGGTAGATTGGTCATGGGGATACCCGGTCGGGAATTTCGCGGTTCTCTGTGTGAAGGACCCGCGCCGGTCCGTGATCGAAGCCCTGTAGAGATTCGACCTCCCCCCCTGTCTGTCTGAACTGTGCGAGAGTGAGGGTGCGGAAGGGAGCCCGTCCCCCCCGAGGGTGTAGAGCCCGTGCGGGAGCATGGGCCCCTTCCGCGTTCCTTGAACCCTGAACAGTTGCTTGGGACCAGCGATCCCGCACGACATGGACAGGAGTTCTTACCATGCCACAAGCCGTCGTTGGCTGCGATCTCTCGCGCGCCTTCATCGATCTGTTCCATCTGCCCGACGGGACAGTCGATCAAATCCCAAACACACCCTCGGCCATCGCGGCCTTTCTCGAGACGCTCGAACGCGATGCCCTTGTCGTCTTCGAAGCAACCAGCGAATGCGATGGCGAACTGATCCGCGTGCTCGCAGGGCAAGGCCATCCCTATTGCCGCGTCAACCCGCGCCAGGCCCGCGAGTTCGCCCGCGCCACCGGCGTGCTCGCCAAGACTGACCGGGTCGATGCCCATCTGCTTGCGCGCATGGGCGCCGTGCTCGATTTGCCCGTCACAATCCCGCTCAGCCCGGCGCGCACCCGTTTGTCCGATTTCCTGAGACGGCGCAGGCAGTTGGTCGAGATGCGAAAGGCCGAAAAACTGCGCCGCCACAGCGCAGGATAACCGGAGATCGCCGCCGCGATCGAAGCGATGATCAATCTTCTCAACGGTCAGATCGCCGAACTCGATCAGCGCATCGCCCGCCTCATCAAGGACGATCCCACTCTGGCCCAACAGGCGAAACTCCTGACCGATGTACCAGGCATTGGCCCGACCGTTCTCGCCACGATCCGGGGCGAACTGCCCGAACTCGGCACACTTTGCAGGCGCCGCATCGCTTCCCTCGCGGGCCTGGCACCTCATGCCAGAGAAAGCGGAACATGGCGCGGGGCACGACGCATCTGGGGTGGTCGGCGAAAGGTCCGTGAGGCTCTCTCCATCGCGGCCCTCTCTGCTTCCCGCTGCATTCCAGCCCTCACCGCCATGCGTGACAGACTGCGGCTCAAGGGTAAGGCTCCCAAGACGATCCTCATTGCAATCGCACGCCAGTTCCTCGTCATCATCAACGCAATGATCCGAAAACAGACCCCAATCAGGATAGCCTGACAAACACAGTTGCCTCGGTTCTGATTTCCGGGTCTCGGGCGCGGGTGGGTGGCAGTCGCGACGTTCTCTGTGGTCTGACCAGGGAGCAAATCGACGAGGCGCGGGAGCGCACGCTTGACACCAAACGCATTCCCGAGGACGACGCCCGCTTCGTGATGTCGTCGCCGCTGCTGCTTCTCTACCTCGTGCGGGGGCAGCTTGGAGACAAGACCTTCCTGGACGATAGCCTGATCCTGCCGGCCCTGGCCCTCCATTTCCCCGGCGAACGCGATCCGAACGCCCGCAAGCGCTATGTCCGCTACCGGCTCAACCGCATCGCCCAGCAGGAGGAAGCATTCGGGTTGTTCGATGACGAGCCTGCAGTCGACGAGGACATCGATGATTGAGCGGCTTTGGGAATCACTGCGTCGGTCCACGACCGCAGTGCAGCAAAGGGTCGATGCAACGCATCCATTGGACCTTTACGCCGATTTCGAGCCGCCCGACCGGCCTAGCCTGCTGCTCTTGACCACCAAACGTCCTCCTGTAGCGCGCCCGGCGAAGTCCGTCACCCTCCAGACCGGCCGCCAGCAGGATGGGCGCTGGGCATTGCGCGCAACCGGCGCGGACGGAGACTACGTGGCCTTCCTAGAGCGGTTTCGGTCCTGGTTGACCCACCCTTCCGCCCCATCTGCCGCTGCCGCGAGGACAGGGAGACTGGGCGGGTGAGCCCGCTGGAAAAGACTCCGCTCTAGCCATCATGCCGGGGGAGGCCTTGGCAGAAATCTATATCCGCCACGGCAGCCGGCTGCTTGAGGGCAATGTCCGCACGTTTCTGGGCCGCCGGGGCAATGTCAACCGTGGCATCCAGAAGACGCTGGCCGAGGAGCCCGGACGGTTTTTCGCCTACAACAATGGCATAGCGGCCACCGCATCGGCGATGGAGGTTGGCGAGGACGGGCCGGGTGGCGCGCTGATCACCAGCCTGACAGACCTGCAGATCGTAAACGGCGCCCGGACCACGGCCTCGCTGGCGACGGCACTCCGGGACCGAAAACTCCCTGCCGGCAGGGTGTTTGTGCCCGTCAAACTGTCGGTGGTCGCACCCACTGTCGGAGAGCAGCTGATCCCCCTGATCTCACGCTACGCGAACAGCCAGAATGCGGTGCGCGCCAGCGATTTCTTTGCCAACCACGCCTTCCACCGACGGATCGAAGAGATCTCGCGGCGGATCCTGGCGCCCGCGACCGACGGATCGCAGGTCCAGACCCACTGGTATTACGAGCGGGCGCGAGGCCAGTATCTGAATGACCAAGCCGCGCTGACGGCAGCCCAGAAGTCGCATTTCCAGCGCATCCATCCAAAGTCCCAGGTTATAACCAAGACCGACCTTGCCAAAGTCGAGACGTGCTTCGCCGGCGAACCCGACACCTCGTGCCGCGGCGCCGAAAAGGCCTTCATACTGTTCGCAAAGGCCGTGACCGACGATTGGAAGGCAGAGCGGAAAAGAGCTGAATACACCGATGACTGGTTCCGGGACGCCGTGGCCAGGGCCATAATTTTCCGGGCCTCCGAAAAGATAGTATCCGCGGCACATTGGTACGAGGGCGGCTATCGGGCCCAGGTCGTTGCCTATATCTGTGCCCGCCTCGCGCGCCTCGCGGCTGAGCAGACAAACGGAGGCCGACTGGACTACCGCCGCATCTGGGGCGCTCAAGGCCTTGACGAAGTCTTCCACCGACAGTTGGACGCCATTGGCGAGGCAATGATGCAGGTGCTGCGCTCGCCACCACGGGAGGGCCAGAACATCACCGAGTGGGCAAAACAGCAGGCGTGTCGCGAGGTCGCGATGAAAACGGCCGTGCCAATCGCGGCTGGCTTCAATGCTTGGCTGGTCGGAAAAGATGTCGACCGGAGCGAGCGCCGCGAACGGCAGGCGAAAGGCGTGGTCGATGATGATCTGCGGGCCATGCAAACCGTGCTGGCAATCCCAAGCCGCGAGTGGATTCGTTTGCGGGAGGAATTGCGCCGCCGCCGATTGGTGCTAGGGCCTGACGACGCCGCACTTCACGCCGCCTGTGGCGAAGCTGGCCGTCCGCCAAACGAAGTTCAGGCAAAGCGCCTTCTGGACTTGTTGGACAGGGCAGAGGAAGCGGGCCTCCGCGCGCCGGCTCAAACCATTGCGCAAAATGCATGACGCTGCATGCCAACCCAGATTGTTTCCGTTTCGATCCCAATCCGGTCGGCAAGAGAAAAATCAGGGGGATATTTCGACCCCGGTTCCCTTCGACGCGAGCGCACCCGGCTTCGAACCGGAGACCTTCGGCCGGGAAACTATCACCAAATCAATGCATTACAAAACAGGTGCCGAACCGTCGGAGTCACAAGCTTCGGAGAATAACGGCCGAGAGAGCACGAATTCGGCCACGACACCGTCCACCGAGGTCACAAGCCCATTCGCCATAACCCTGGAATACAACGAAAACATCCGGCCGAAGCCGGATGCGGAGAACATTGTCATGAGAACAGATGGCGGACAGGGAGGGATTCGAACCCTCGGTACCCGATAAGGGGTACGGCGGATTAGCAATCCACTGGTTTAAGCCACTCACCCACCTGCCCAGCGATCCGCGCCAACGGGCCTCGTGTGTACGATCCTCGCCCGATCCTGTCAATCCTGGCATGCACCGCTTTTTCGTGCCAACTAACACCCTATATCCAAACGATCGCTCCCCTGACCGAGTTGCCTCACCCCATGGTCACATTAAGTCTGGTCGCCGGTTTGACTCTGCTCTTTGTCGGCGGCGAAGCCCTGGTACGGGGTGCGGTCGGAACGGCGCGCGCACTCGATATTTCGCCGCTCCTCATCGGCCTCACCGTGGTCGCCATGGCGACCTCGGCGCCGGAAATGGTCGTGTCCCTGGGCGCCGCGCTGGAAGGCAAGGCATCTATCGCAATCGGCAATGTCATCGGCAGCAATATCGCCAACATCCTGCTGATCCTCGGCGTGGCCGCGGTGATCACCCCCCTGCCCTGCGCCCGCGCGCTGGTGTTCCGCGACGGGACCATGATGGCCCTGAGCGCGGCAGCCCTGGCGGCCCTGGCGTTCAGCGGCATCATAGCGCGCTGGCAGGGTGGCCTGATGCTGGTGGTTCTGGCTGGCTTCGTCTTTCTGACATTCCGGATGGAGCGGCGCGGGCGCAACGGAGGGGCGGAAATCCACGAGAGCGAGGCCGAAGAGGTCCCCTCGCCGCCCGGCGGCGTGGCGGGCGCCATGGTCATGCTGGCGCTTGGCCTCGGGGCGTTGCTGATTGGCGCGGAATTGCTGATCTACGGCGCCACGGAGACCGCCCGAAGCCTGGGCGTGTCGGAGGCGGTGATCGGTCTCAGCCTGGTGGCGCTCGGCACGTCGCTGCCGGAACTGGCCAGCGTCGTCGTGGCCGCCTGGCGCGGCCATGCCGACGTCGCCCTCGGCAATGTCATCGGCAGCAATATTTTCAATGTGCTGGCGATCCTGGGATTCACGTCCTCCGCGGTTCCCATCCCGGTCGACCCGCAATTCACGGAGGTCGATATCTGGGTCATGCTCGGATCGTCGATCCTGCTCTTGCCGCTGATGCTGACCGGCGGTCGCCTCAACCGGATCGAAGGCGGCCTGTTTCTGGGCGGCTATGCCGCCTATATCGGCTGGCTCTACACCTGCACCTGAGCCCGCGCCGATCGCCACACCGGGCTCGACGCGCGGCGGGCAGTATTGCCGGCTCCCGGCACTGACGGCAACGGGGCGGCCCCGAGGGATCGGGGCCGGTGTCGTCTCAGGTCAAATCTTCGGTCGGCGCGTCCGGCGCGTTGGTCTTCACCGACTCGATGCCGTTGTCCCGACCGGCCTCGGACTCATAGCTTTCGCTCGTGCCGATCACCTGGCCGTTCGTGGCCTTGAGGTTGAACATGAACTTGCCGGCCTTGGTGTCCTTGCGCTCGTAGCGCGCATCGTGGGGCGCGTTGGTTTTCACCGAAGCAATGCCGTTTTCGGCGCTGGCGCGTTGCTTGTAGCCCTCGCTCGCCAGAATGTTCTGGCCGTTGCCGGCCTTCAGGCGGAAGCGGAACTCGCCCGCCTTGTCCTTGTAAAGTTCGAATTTCCCGGCCACGACCTTGCATCTCCTTGTCTGACATGAGGCAGGCTGCGTGCCGATATCAACGATTGCAGCCAATTCATGATGTTGCGTGCGTTTTTATCGCACGACTTTGAAAAAGTCGCACCAAGGCGCCGGCCCGTCAAGCATCCCGGTTGCAGTCCCGCAACCCAGCGGTGCGCCGGCGGCAGCGCCGGACACTCCCGCCGGCGACCTGCCGGTCAGCCGAAGCGGCCGGTGATATAGTCCTGCGTGCGCTTTTGCTTCGGCACGGTGAAGACTTCGTCGGTCTCGGCATATTCGACCAGTTCGCCCAGATACATGAAGGCGGTGAAGTCCGAGACGCGGGCCGCCTGTTGCATGTTGTGGGTGACGATGGCGATCATATACTCCTCCTTCAGCTCGTCGATCAGCTCCTCGATCTTGGCCGTGGAGATCGGGTCGAGGGCGGACGCCGGTTCGTCGAGCAGGATGATCTCGGGCTTGATGGCGACGGTGCGGGCGATGCACAGGCGCTGCTGCTGGCCGCCGGAAAGGCTGAGGCCGCTGGCGGTCAGCTTGTCCTTGACCTCGTCCCACAGCGCGGCGCGGCGCAGGGCCGACTCCACGCGCTCGTCGAGATCCGTCTTGTCGAGACTTTCATAGAGCCGCACGCCGAAGGCAATGTTCTCGTATATGGTCATCGGAAATGGCGTCGGCTTCTGGAACACCATGCCGATGCGCGAGCGCAGCAGGTTCACATCCTGCCGGGGCGACAGGATGTCCTCGCCGTCGAGCAGCACCTCGCCGGTTGCGCGCTGGCCCGGATACAGATCGTAGATGCGGTTGAGAACCCGCAGCAGGGTCGACTTTCCGCATCCCGAAGGGCCGATGAACGCGGTCACCCGCTTGCGGTAGAGCGACAGGTTGATGTCTTTCAGCGCGCGGGTGGAACCGTAATAGAAGTTCAGGTCGCGGATGGTGAGCATCGGATCGAGGTCGCCGGCGGGCAATGCCTCGAAGGGCGGGGTCTGGGTGTGAATGGCGTCCATCAGGGTTTCCTCGAACCGACAAGCGTGCGGGCGCCGATGCTGAGGGCCAGCACCGCAAACGTGATGATCAGCGCGCCCGTCCAGGCGAGTTTCTGCCACTCTTCGTACGGGCTGAGCGCAAACTGGAAGATCACCGTCGGCAGGCTGGCGATCGGCGCGTTGAGATCGGTGCTCCAGAACTGGTTGTTGAGCGCGGTGAACAGCAATGGCGCGGTCTCGCCGCTGATGCGGGCGACCGCCAGCAACACGCCGGTCAGCATGCCGGCACCGGCAGCGCGATAGCAGACATGCCGGATGACATAGGCGCGTGGCATTCCCAGGGCGGATGCCGCCTCGCGCAGATGGTTCGGCACCAGCGACAGCATGTCCTCGGTGGTGCGCACCACCACCGGAACGACGATCAGCGCCAGGGCGACCGCACCGGCCCAGCCCGAGAAATGGCCCATCGGATAGACCATGATCTCGTAGACGAACAGGCCGATGACGATGGACGGCGCCGACAGCAGGATGTCGTTGATGAAGCGGATCACCGAGGTCAGCGTGTCGTTGCGGCCGTATTCGGCCATGTAGGTGCCCGCCAGAATTCCGAT
Source organism: Alphaproteobacteria bacterium (assembly GCA_020638555.1). Classification (NCBI taxonomy): domain Bacteria; kingdom Pseudomonadati; phylum Pseudomonadota; class Alphaproteobacteria; species Alphaproteobacteria bacterium. Next base: position 7,696 of record JACKII010000003.1, read on the forward strand.
CGGCGTGCCGATCAGGATGGCCACCAAGGTCAGCATCAGGCTGCCGACGATGGGGTTGAGCAGGCCGCCGTCCGATCCCGGCGGCGGCGTCATCTCGGTGAATACCGCGACGGACAGGCCGCCGAAACCGTTCCAGAGCAGGACGCCCAGCACCAGGGCCAGCACCGTGAGGCCCAGCAGGGTGGCGCCGAGCGAAAACACGACGGCGGCCGTGTTGCGGCGGCGACGGCGGCGGTAAACCGGATTCATGGCGCTCACCTCCCCTTCTTCTCGGCGCGCTGCAACAGATAGCGCGCGCCGCCCAGGACGACGAATGTGATGGCGAACAGAAGCAGGCCCAGCGCGACCAGCGAGGAGGTGTAGATGTCGCCGTCCGCCTCGGTGAACTCGTTGGCGATGGTTGCGGAAATCGTGGTTCCGGGCGCCAGGATCGAGGTGGAAATGCGGTGGGCATTGCCGATGACGAAGGTCACCGCCATGGTCTCGCCGAGCGCCCGGCCCAGTCCCAGCATGACGCCGCCGACCACGCCGACGCGCGTGTAGGGCAGAACCACATAGCGGAAGGTCTCCCAGGTGGTGCAACCGATGCCGTAGGCGGCCTCCTTGAGCACCGGCGGCACGGTTTCGAACACGTCGCGGGATATCGAGGTGACGAACGGCAGCACCATGATGGCCAGGATCAGGCCGGCGGTCAGGATGCCGATGCCATAGGGCGGCCCGGCAAAGACGGACGAGAGCACCGGGAACGGCCCGAACACTTCGATCAGGAACGGCTGCACTGTCTGCTGCAGGAAGGGTGCCAGCACGAACAGGCCCCAAATGCCATAAATGATGCTGGGAATGCCGGCCAGCAGTTCGATGGCGATGCCGATCGGCCGGCGCAGCTTCATCGGACAAAGCTCGGTCAGGAACAGCGCGACCATCAGGCCGATCGGCACGGCGATCAGCATGGCGATGATCGTGGTCATCACGGTGCCGTACACCGCCGCCAGCGCGCCGAATTTCTCGGTCACCGGGTTCCAGCTCTCGGTGTAGAAAAACTCCAGGCCCATGTGGTTCAGGGCCGGCAGCGATCCCTCGACCAGCGCCAGGATCACGGCGCTCAGGATGACCAGGACGCTGATGGCGGCCGATTTGGTCACCCACCGGAACGAACGGTCGAGGCTGCGCAACCGCTTGAGAACATCCCGGCGCGCAACGACCGCTCGGCCGCCGACTCTCTCTCGCCGCAGACTAATATCAGCCACCCGATGCCTCTCCCTCACATTCCATCGCCAGCGCGACCGGCCTACCGCCCAGCGACCATCGCATCTGCCGGAAGCGACAGCGGGCGCGCCAACAAGGGCCATTGGAGACGGTTCAATCGACAAAAGGGGCGGGCCTGTTCAACCCGCCCCAAATCATGGTGCCAGAATGACAGGCTAGTTCGTCATTTGGTAGACGGACATGCCCTTGGCGTCCTTGATCTCGCTCGACCAGGTCTGCTCGACCTGCTTCACGACGCTCTCGGGCATCGCCACATAGTGCAGTTCGTCGGCCATTCCCGCGCCGCTCTTGTACGACCAGTCGAAGAATTTCAGCGCCTCGCGGGTCGCGTCCGCGTCCTTCGGCTGGGCATAGACCAGGATCCAGGTGCCGGCGGTCATCGGCCAGGACGCATCGCCCGGCTGGTTGGCGAGGATGACGCCATAGCCCGGCTTCGAGGCCCAGTCGGCACTCGCCGCGGCCGCCGCAAACGCTTCGGCGGTCGGGGCAACGACCTTGCCGGCCTTGTTCATCATCTTGGCGTAGGGAAGGCCATTCTGGAGGGCATAGGCATACTCGACATAGCCGATGGAGCCCTTGGTGTTGGCGACGTTGTTGGCCACGCCCTCATTCCCCTTGGCACCGATGCCGACCGGCCATTGCACGGCCTTTTCGGTGCCGACTTCGCTCTTCCAGTCGGCGCTGACGTCCGACAGATAGTAGGTGAAGTTGAAGGTGGTGCCCGATCCGTCGGAGCGGTGCACGACGGCGATGGCCTGGTTCGGCAGCTTCGCGTCGGGGTTCAGCGCCTGGATCGCCGCATCGTTCCACTTGCCGATCTTGCCGAGGAAGATGTCGGCCAGGGTCTTGCCGTCCAGCGTCAGCGCGCCGGCGGCGATGCCGTCGACATTGATGACCGGCACGATGCCGCCCATCACCATGGGAAACTGGACCAGGCCGTATTTTTCCAGGTCCTTGCCCGACAGCGGCGCGTCCGAGGCGCCGAAGGTGACGGTCTTGGCCTTGATCTGCTTGATGCCGCCGCCGGAGCCGATCGACTGATAGTTCAGGCCGATGCCGGTCGCTTTCTTGTAGGCGTCGGCCCACTTGGCATAGATCGGATACGGGAATGTCGCACCGGCGCCGGAAATGTCGGCCGCGCTTGCGGTGGAAAGCGAAGCGACCAGGGCAAAGCCGGCTGCCGCAATCGCGCCTTTCAGGTTCGAGAACTTCAAGAGACTTACTCCGTGCTGGTGTGAACGACCAACTCGTCTTGGTGTCATGTGCGGAGCCCGGGACGACACGTCGTCCGCCGGGGCTCGCGTCCGGCGCAGGCAGGTTTCCGTCTGCGCGAGGCCCTTCTAGAAAGGCCGCGTTGCGGTTTTGTGACAGCGCGTAACATTTCCCGCCCAAGCCCGGCGGGGCAGACTGCCGCAGGCTTGGCCGCCATCGCGCGCCGGGCTGCATTCCCCGCGCCCAAACCGCATCGCGCGCCCCACAAACGCGGCCATCGCAATTCGCGGCCAAACGGCTAGCATCGGTGCCAACCACACCGATCCCACCAGGGCAGGACCCCACGCCATGACCGCCATCGCCTTTGCCATTCCCGACGACCTGCAACAGGTTGCCCGCTCCGTCGAAGCCTTCTGCCGCGCCGAGGTGATCGGCCGGCACGAGAAGCACCACGACGTGCTGAACGACCCGCGCAACACCTTCCGCGCCGATGGCCGCCTCAGCGACGAGGCCATCGCCCAGATCCGCGCCGTGCGCCAGGCGTCCGCCAAGGCCGGGTTTTTCAACGTCTCCGTGCCGGAGTCGCTGGGCGGCGCCGGCCTCGGCATGATCGCCTATTACACGCTGATCGAGCAGGTCTACCGCCTTTGCGGCCCGCACCACTGGCTCTGCGATTTCGTGATCTCGCACTGGGCGTTCGGCCCCAGCGCCGTGCTCACCGCCATCACCGACGCAGCGCGCGAGCGCGTGCTGCCGGACATGATGGCCGGCCGCACCATGCTCTGCTTCGGCATGTCCGAGCCCGGCGCCGGATCCGACGCCGCCATGCTCCAGACCCGCGCCGTGCCGACCGACAAGGGCTGGAAGATCACCGGCCGCAAGATCTGGACCACGCACATCCCGATTGCCGACTATGTCATCGTCTTCGCCCAGACCGACCCGGAGCGGGCGGCGAAGAAGCAAGGCGGCATCAGCGCCTTTCTCGTGCCGACCTCGGCCCCCGGCATCCAGGTGGAAAGCATCATCCGCATGCACGGCCATATCGGCGGCTATGAGGGCATCACCGTGTTCGACGAGGTCGAGGTGGAGCCGTGGCAGCTGGTCGGCACGCTGCACGACGGTTTCAGGATCGGCCTGCTCGGCGTTTCCATGGGTCGCATCTACAACGCCGCCCGCGCCGTCGGCCTCGCCCGCTGGGCGCTGGAAATGGCCATCGACTACGCGCAGCAGCGCCAGGCGTTCGGCCACGCCATCGCCGAATACCAGGGCGTCAGCTTCCCGCTCGCCAATGCGGCGACCGAGGTGCACGCCGCCCACCTGATGGGCCTGAACGTCGCCCTGCTGCTGGACCGCGGCGAGCGCGCGATCAAGGAGCTTTCCATGGCCAAGGCCTATTCGGTGCAGGTGGCCGCCCGGGCCATCGACCAGGCGATCCAGACGCACGGCGCCATGGGCTTCACCAACGAGTTGGGCCTGCACGAGGCCTATGCGCGCGTGCGCCAGGCCAATGTCGCCGACGGCACCAACGAAATCCTGGCCCGCACCATCGCCCAGCGCCTGTTCAAGGGCGACCTGGACCTGTAGCCCCCCATCGCGATCGCCCCCCCCCTGTCTCCCGGCTGCCGCAAAGCGGCGGGCCGGGACCGGCCTCATCCCCCCGAACACCGCCGGCGCCCGTGTTCACGAGAGCCGCCGGGGGCGTACCGGCCTCAAAAAAATACCGGCGGGACGCGATGCTAGATCGCCTCCCGCCGGCATTATGGTTCGCCGGCTTCGAAAAGCCGGCCGCCCGCGAGCGAGCTTACTTCACCAGGGTCAGATTCTCGGCAGAGGACTTGCCGTTCTTGCCCGGTTGCAGCTCGTACTTCACGACCTGGCCTTCGCTCAGGCCGGAAAGACCGGCGCGCTCAACGGCGGAGATGTGCACGAAAGCGTCCTTCGAACCATCATCGGGCTGGATAAAGCCATAACCTTTGACGGAATCGAACCACTTCACGGTACCTTGGGTCATGTAACAAATCTTTCGGTAGTTTACTCGCAGTCAGAAACACCTGACTGCTTCTTCATCTCAGCAGGTCGTCGTAATGTATAGAGGCCGAAGGTAGTTACCGTAAGCGCCGCACACAGAAGATTCGATTGTGAGACGGTGTTTAGATAAGCCATGGTAGAGTTTTTTCAAGGGAAATCGCTCGAATTCCGCCCCGGCTGCCTCCAAAGAAGCAGCCGCGCCGGGTCCGGCTGCCGGCGGTTCACCCTTGATTCCGCGCCCGTAGGCGTCACCATTGCGGCAAACAATCGCCTTCGGCGGAGGAAAATGCCATGCCTGCCCCGTTCGACCACCCCATCATCGAGCCCGCCGCCTGGACCGCCGCGGACCTGGCGGCCAACCGGCGTTGGGAGATCACCCTGGCCGCGGCCGAAGTCTCCGACCTTGAACAGGCCTGCACCGGCGCCAGGGCCCTGCCGCTGGAACGGATCACCACCGCGAACTTTCCCCTGCCCCATTGCCAGCGCACCATTGCCCGCATTCGCGAGGAATTGCGCAGCGGCCGCGGCATCGCGCTGCTGCACGGCTTTCCGGTCGAGGGCCGGGACCTCGGCGATATCGAGCGCATGTACTGGGGCTTCTGCGCCCATCTCGGCACCGGGCTGACCCAGAACGGCGACGGCAACCTGATCCACTATGTGACCGAGGGCCGGTTGCGCCCGAACCAGGGCACCCGCGGCGTCGGCAATCCCGGCAAGGTCTCGCTGCACGTGGACCTGGCCGACGTGGTCTCGCTGCTGTGCGTGCGCCAGCCGGAGGACTCGCCGCCCAGCCGCCTCGCCAGTTCGCTCACCGTGCACAACCTCGTGCGCGAGCGCGCGCCGCACCTGCTGCCCCGCCTCTATGCGGGCTTTCCCTGGGACCGCCAGAACGAGCACGACCCCGCCGAAACGCCGACCACCGGCTATCGCGTGCCGGTGTTCAGCACGGCGGACGGCACGGTCTCCTGCCGCTACAACCGCAACTGGATGACCAAGGCCGCCGACCGCGCCGGCGGTTTCAGCGCGGAGGAGACGGAACTGCTCGACCTGTTCGACGCACTGGCGGCGGAGTGCATGTTCGAGTTTCCGTTTAACCCCGGCGACATCCAGTTCGCCAACAACTACACCACCCTGCACGGCCGCGCCCCGCACGCCCCGGCGCAGTCCGAGGACACGACGCGGCTGCTCATGCGCATCTGGACCAATATCGAGGATTTCCGCCCCTTTGCCGACGAGGCCATCGTCCGCAACGGCATCATCCGCCACGGCCGCCTCGGCTGGACGGCGGCGCAGTTGGCGGCGGGGTTGGAGGGCAAGACGCACGCCCGGCGCACGCCGGACCTGGCGCCGGCGTAGCCGCCGTCTTCGCCGCCGCGCGCCGACGCCCCCGGTTCACCCCCGCTGTTTCCCGGACGTGCGGCGCGCCGGTCCGGGATCGCTCACGCCTCGCAGAACACCGGCGGCGGCGGTGTTCGCCGAGACACACCGGCCCCGGACGCCCGCTCCGCGAGGCTCCGGGGAACAGTGCCCTTATCCGCCGGCTCAGTAATTCGGCTTGCGCTTGCCGAGGAACGCCGCCACCCCCTCGGTGAAATCCGGGCTCTGCCGCACCCGGTCGCCGAGCGACTGTTCCAGCGGCTCCTTGCCGATGTCACGCAGATAGGCGCTGGTGGAATACTGCTCCTTAACCGCCTGCACCGCCGCCGGCGAGTTGCCGGCAATGGTCTCGGCCAGCGCCAGACACTCGTCCAGCAGGCTGTCCGCCGGCACCACCCGGTTGATCAGGTTGATGCGCGCCGCTTCCTCCGCCGGGATCAGCTTGCCGGTCATCAGCAGTTCCATGGCGTGCACATAGCCGATCTGCGCCTGCAATTTCGTCGTCGCCCCGCCGAAGGGATAGACGCCCCATTTCACCTCGGTCACGCCGAAACGGGCGTGCGGTGCCGCCAGGCGGATGTCGCTCGCCAGCATCAGTTCGATGCCGCCGGCGATGCAGTCGCCGTTCACCGCCGCGATCACCGGCTTGCGGTAGATCGTGTATTTCTGCAGCCCCTTGTGCACGAGGCGGGACATCTCCTCGCCCGCCGTCAGGTCGCCGGAGAGGTCGGCGCCGGCGCAGAACGCCTTGTCGCCCGCCCCGGTCAGCACGATGGCGCGGCAGGTGTCGTCCGCCGCCAGTTCGTCCCAGATGCGGCCGAGCTCGGCAAAGTCCGCCCGGCTGGCGGCGTTGCGCTTCGGCTGGTTGTCCAGGGTGATGAGGGCGACGTGTGCGCCGCGGCGGTCCAGATGAATGGCCATGGTCTCAGGCTCCCGGCTTCTGCACTTCGACCACCACCTTGCCGGCGGCCTTGCGCCCGGTCAGCAATTGCAGCGCCTCCACGCCGCGTTCCAGCGGCAGGGTGTGGGTGACGATGGGCTTCAGCCGGCCGTCGAGCCAGTACGCCTCCAGCGCCCTGACGCTGCGCGCCAGCAGTTCCGGCTTGTGCCAGCGGAAATAGCGCAGGCTGGACCCCGCCGCCGTGCGGTGCTTCACCAGCAGCCGGTTCGCCGGGATTTTCGGCACGCCGCCGACAAAGCCGAAATGCACGAAGCGCCCGCCCCAGTCGAGCGACGACAGCGCCTCGTCGAAGAGCTTGCCGCCCACGGGGTCGAAGCAGACATCCGCGCCGCGGCCGCCCGTCGCCGCCATCACGCCCTCTTTCAGCGAGCCGGTGGCGTAGTTCACCGTATGATCCGCCCCGTGCGTCCGGCAGATTTCCAGGCGCTCATCGGAGGAGGCGCAGGCGATGACGCGCGCGCCCATGGCCTTGGCGATCTCCACCGCCGCCAGGCCGGAGCCGCCGGCCGCGCCCAGCACGATCACCGTCTCCCCGGCCTCGACCCGGCCCTGCCAGCGCAACGCCACGTCGGCGGAGATGTAGGCGACCGGGAAGATCGCGCCCTGGGCGAAGTCCATGCCGTCGAACAGCGGGTAGGTCTCGACCTCGTCCGCCAGCACCTGCTCGGCAAAGCCGCCATGGGCCAGAATCGCCATCACCCTGTCGCCCGGCTTGAACCTGGTCACGCGCTCGCCCACCGCCGCGACCGTGCCGGAAGCCTCCAGCCCCGGCGCGAACGGGAAGGCCGGCTTGGTCTGGTAGTTGCCGGCGACCATGATGCTGTCGGCGAAATTGGCAGAGGACGCGGCAACCGTCAGCAAAACCTGCTCCGGGCCGGGCACGGGCGCGGGCACGTCGGCAAGCTCCAGGCTTTCCACCGGCCCCCATTCGCGGCAAATCAAGGCGCGCATGCGCTTTTCTCTCTTTCCTAGGCGGGAATCCTCTCGGGCAGCATCCTAGCGCCTTCCCGCCGCCGCTCAAGACAGGGCCGCTCAAGACAGGGCCGGGCGGAGGCGGCCGGGCAAAAGCCGGTTCTGCTCCGCGCAACCTCGTGTAAGCTCCGCTCTGCCATCGCAACCGAGGGAGGCTCCCCGCCATGCTGAAATACTATTACAATCTCGGCCCGAACCCGATGAAGGTCACGCTGTTCCTGGAAGAATCCGGCCTGCCCTACGAGGCCATCCCCATCGACGGCCGCAAGGGCGACCAGCACACGCCCGAATACAAGGCCATCAACCCGAATTCCAAGGCCCCGGCCATCGTCGACGACGGCGTCCGCGTGTTCGATTCCAACGCCATCCTGCTTTATCTCGCCAAAAAGACCGGCCAGTTCACGGGACCGGCAGCGCAGGAGCCGGAAATGCTGTCCTGGCTGATGTTCGTCGCCACCGGCATCGGCCCCTATAGCGGCCAGTCCGTCCATTTCCGCCACCACGCGCCGGAAAAGCTGGACTACGCCATCAACCGCTACATGTTCGAGGCGCGGCGCCATTACGGCATTCTCGACACGCACCTGGCCGACAAGGCCTTCATGCTGGGCGACGACTACAGCCTTGTCGACATGGCGGTCTGGGGCTGGGCGCGGCTGCTGCCGGTGGTGCTCGGCGACGACGCCCTGCCCGCCATGCCGAACCTGAAGCGCCTGATGGACTGGATCAACGCCCGCCCCGCCGCCGCCCGCGCCGAGGCGATCAAGGAGCGTCACGCCTTCAAGGCCGACATGGACGAGGCGTCGCGCAAGAACATGTTCCCGTCCAACTATCAGAAATCCTGACGCGCCGTCCCCGACCGCGACGCGGTGCGCGGCCGCCTGCCGGCACCGCCCGCCGCACTCCGGGCTTGCCCCCGGCAGGGTTCGCTGGCTCACTGGCGGCCAAGCAAACGCAACGAGGAAGCGCGCATGTCCGCCACTTATGACTACATCGTCGTCGGCTCCGGCTCGGCCGGGTCCGTGCTGGCCAACCGGCTGTCCGCCAGCGGCCGGTACAAGGTCCTGTGCCTGGAGGCCGGCACGGAGGGGTCGAACTATTTCTGGTCGCGCGTGCCCATCGGCATGGCCAAGCTGATCGACAATCCGGCGGTGAACTGGGTCTATTCCTCCGAGCCCGACGCCGGCTCCGGCGGCCGGCGCATTCCCGTGCCGCGGGGCAAGATGCTGGGCGGCTCGTCGTCGATCAACGGCATGGTGTTCGTGCGCGGCCAGCCGCAGGATTACGACCACTGGGCCCAGCTCGGCAATCGCGGCTGGAGCTATCGCGACGTGCTGCCGATCTTCAAGAAGATGGAGACCTATCGCGGCGGCTCCGACGAATTCCGCGGCCGCTCCGGCCCGTTGCAGGTCACGGACACGCCCACCGACATCTCGTCCCTGCACCGCCGCATGATCCGGGCGGCCGAGGCGATCGGCATTCCCCATTCGCCCGACTACAATGGCGGCGACCAGGAAGGCATCGGCATCACCCAGGTGACGATCAACAAGGGCCGGCGCCAGTCCACCGCCTATTGCTATCTGGACCCGGCGCGGGGCCGCTCCAACCTCACCATCGAATCCGGCGCCATGGCCGAACGCCTGCTGCTGGAGGGCAAGCGCTGCGTCGGCGTGCGCTATCATGTCGGCGGCCAGGCCCGCGAGGCCCGCGCGACGCGCGAGGTCATCGTCTCCACCGGCTCGATCAACTCGCCCAAACTGCTGGAGCTTTCCGGCATCGGCCAGGCGGATTTCCTGCGCGAACTGGGCATCGCCCCGGTGCACGACCTGCGCGGCGTCGGCGAGAATCTGCGCGACCATTACAGCCCGCGCGTGCGCTTTGCGATCACCGAGAGAGGCGCCACCTTCAACGACAACGGCCGCGGCTGGCGGCTCTGGATGGAGGCGGCGAAATACGCCGTCACCGGCCAGGGCTTCTTCGCCATGACCGCCGCGCCGATCCGCATGTATTTCAAGACGCGCGAGGGGCTGGAAAGCCCCGACGCCGCCATTGCCATGACCCCCTTCCTCTACGAGCTGGACAAGGACGGCCACCTGATCATGGCCAGGCAGCGCGGCGTGACGCTGAACATCAACGTGCTGCGCTCGGAAAGCGTCGGCTCGATCCACGTCAAGTCCGCCGATCCGTTCGAGCCGCCGGCGATCAAGTTCAACTTCATGTCCACCGACTATGACCGCCGCGGCACGGTCGCGGCCATCCGCAAGGCACGCGAGTTGTTCGCCACCTCACCGCTGGCCGACGTGGTCGGCGAGGAACTGGCGCCCGGCGCGCACGTCGAGTCGGACGAGGATCTGGTCAACTGGATCTGCAACTACGCCGAGACCACCTACCACCCGGTCGGCACCTGCAAGATGGGCTCGGACCCGATGGCGGTGGTGGACGACCGGTTGCGCGTCCACGGCCTGGAAGGGCTGCGGGTCGCCGACGCCTCGATCATGCCGACGCTGACCAGCGGCAACACCAACGCCCCCAGCATCATGATCGGCGAGAAATGCGCGGAACTGGTGCTGGCGGACGCCGAGGCCGGCGCCCGCGCCGCCGCCTGAGCCCATCGCCACCGGGATCCGGGCCGGTGTTCCCCGGCCGGCGCGGAGCGGCGAGCCGGGGCCGGCTGGCTCTCCCGAACACGGGCCTCTCCCGGACAGCGGTAATGCCGGTGTTCGGGAGGCCGATAGCGGTCCCGGATGCCCGCTCCGCGCGCTCCGGGACACACGGCCTTCCCAAGCCGCCCCGCGATTCGCCAGCGCGTTTTCGGTACTGGTTGCCCCACTCTCCTGCCCCATCTCCCGCGCAAGCGGGGACAGGGAAGCGGGGCTGGTGAGCCAGCGGGAACAGAATGCGCCCTAGCCGCGCCCGCCGGACCCGCCGGAGCCCGAGCCACCGCCGGACCCGCCGCCCGGCCCGTTGCGGTCACGGTCGCGATCGTGCATCTGGTCCCTATCGCGATCACGGTCCATGTCGCGCTCGCGGTCTCGACCCCGGTTCTGCTCGCGCAGACGATCCTGTTGCAGGCAGTCGGCGTCGCGCTTGCCGTCCTTGTTGCGGTCGCAGTCCCGAACCTGGTCACGGTCGCGATCACGGTCCCGCTCCTTGTCCGCCGCATAGGCTCCGACGAGAAGTGCGCCATCGCCGGAGAACCCCACCGGCGCCACCGACAGCACAACGGCGAGCCCGACCGCGCCGAAAATCATCGACCGGGCCGATAACATCATGGGCTTCATGTCTGTTACTCCAAGTCTGCCCTAAAACGACGATAACGTATTGCAAAACACTACCACCTTCAACCAATGCGGATACGCCCAACACACTCGGATTTGCTTGATCTGTATCAATCGAATTGTGTCAATTTTTGGGAATTTCCAAGCACCCAACCCTTCGAATACTATTTTACAGCCGCACTGATCAAGCAAGACCGGACCGGCCGCCAGCCCCGCGCCGCAACGGCAGCCCCCGATTGATCGCGCCCAATGTTTCCGTTATGTTCTCTAATATAGTGTACCGCGTCACGACCGCTCCGAATGGGCGCGGATGGCGTCCGCGCCCATTCGGGATGCAAAACCGGATCTAGGCCGGCCACTGCCGCGTCGCGAGCAGGCCGCCGTCCACCGGCAGTTCGATGCCGGTGACCCAGCGCGACTCCTCGCTGGCGAGGAAGGTGGCGGCATAGGCGACATCCCAGGCGGTGCCCTCGGTCATCAGCGGCACCATTTTCGCCCGGCGCTGCCGTGCCTCCTCGCCCTGGTGCGCCACCATCGGCGTGTAGACCGAGCCCACCACCAGCGTGTTGCAGCGGATCTGCTCCTTGGCGTAGTCCGCGGCGATCGACATGGTGATGCCGTGCAGCCCGGCCTTGGTGGCGGTGTAGGAGAGCGCCCCGCCCGACTCCCGCAGCAGCCCGGTCGCGCCGGCAATCGACGAGACGTTGATGATCGAGCCGCCGCGCCCGCCGGCCCGCATCGCCGGCACCGCCGCCTGGCAGCAGAGCATGACGCCGGTCATGTTCAGGCCGATCACCTTGTGCCAGCCGGCCAGGTCGGTCTTTTCCAGCGGCCCGCCACCGCCGATGCCGGCATTGTTGTGCAGCACGTCGACCCGGCCATAACGGTCCATGGTCTCGGCCACCATGGCCTGGACCTGGGCTTCCTGCGTCACGTCGCAGGCGATGACATGCGCCTCGCCGCCCTCGGCCTTGATGCGCTCGGCCAGGGCCTCGGCCTTTTCGCGCTTGCGGTTGACGAGCACCACCTTCGCGCCCTCGGCCGCGAACATCAGCGCGCACGCCATGCCGTTGCCGAGCCCGTCGCCCCGGGGTGCTGCGCCGGTGACGATGGCGACTTTGTCTTTCATGCGGTTTGCGGCCATGGCCTGTTCCTTCGTTGCGTGGCCGCCTAGCATAGCCGGATCGCCACCGGAGCAAAGCCGCCCATGACCGCCCTCACCCACCATTTCACCCGCCTCTCCCAGGTCACGCTGCACCACGTCACCTGCGGCGAGCCCGCAAACCCCGCCGTCGTGCTGATCCACGGCTACCCGCAGACCTGGTACGAGTGGCGCGACATCCTCCCGGCCCTGGCCGAGGCCGGCTTCTTCGCCATCGCGCCCGACATGCGCGGACTCGGCGACAGTTCCAAGCCGCTTTCGGGTTATGATAAGAAGACGGTGGCCGCCGACATCCGCGAATTGCTGACCGGCCCGCTCGGCCTTTCCCGCTATGCCGTCATCGGCCATGACTGGGGTGGGCCGACCGGCTTCGCCCTGGTGGCGTCCGCGCCGGAGGCCGTCTCGCATTTCGCCCTGCTGGACGTGGTCATCCCCGGCGGCCCGGTGGACATCGCCCAGGACGGGCGGCGCTGGCACCACGCCTTCCACCACACCGCGGACCTGCCGGAATTCCTGACGGCGGGGCGCGAGCGCGAATACCTGAAATGGTTCTTCCGCAACTTCGCCTGGCGCGCCGACGCCATCCCAGACGCCGCCATCGACGAGTTCGCCCGCTGCTACAGCGCACCCGGCGGCATGCGCGCCGGCTTCGCCTATTACCGCGCCGCGGCCCAGGATGCGCGGGACAATGCGGCCCTGTTCGCGGGCGGCCTGCGCCTTTCCATGCCGGTGCTCGCCCTTGGCGGCGAGAAGCACGAGGCCCGCGGCCGCGGTCTGGAGCCTTACGAGTGCCTGAAGCCGATCTGCACGACCATCACCGGCGAGGTCGTCGCCGACGCCGGCCATTTCCTGGTGGAGGACCAGCCGGACTATGTCGCCCGCCGCCTGATCCGCTTCTTGAGGGAGGGCGCATAGGCGCCTAGACTGCGACCAAAGGCCTATAGCCGGAGGAAACCGCCATGAACGATGTCACCGCACTCCGTTACGGCGACCAGGACGCCGCCATGCAGCGCTACCTGCGCGAGGGCGAGGCGCGAGCCATGGCCCTCGGCAATCGCGGGCCGGTCCGGTACGGCGCCGACGGCAAGTTGCACAAGGATATCCTCGATTCCTATTGGCAGAACGGCTTCTACGTGTTCGAGGGCGTGCTGGGCACGGACGAACTCGCCGACATCGAGGCGGACTTCAAGGCCATTCTCGACCGGCTGCCAACCGAACAGGGCGCGCCGGTCGACCGGCACGGCCGCCCGGCCCTGGCCCATGACTGCACGGCACCGACCCTGTTCTGGTCGAAGCCGCTGGCCGACCCGTTCGGCGGCACCGACCTCGCCAACGGCCGCCACCCGGTCAAGATGTACGAACCCCAGGCCGCCGCCGACGCGCCGAAGGAAGTGGTCTATCTGATGCTCGGCTCGCTCCAGTTCTCGGACGCGTTGCTGCGCACCTACGGCCATCCGGACGTGCTGGGCATCGCCGCCTCCATCAATGGCGACGACTTCGTGCCCTTCACCGACGCCCTGTTCATCAAGGAACCGGGCAAGGGCGCCTCGGTCGCCTGGCACCAGGACGGCGTCACCCACTGGGATTCGCCCGACTGGGACGAGGGCACGCACGGCTTCAACATGATGGCGCAGCTCTATGGCTGCACTGCCGCCAACGGCGTCTGGGTGGTGCCGGGCACGCACAAACAGGGCAAGGTTGACATCAAGGCGCTGGTCGAGACGGCCGGCAGCGAGCGCCTGCCGGACGCCGTGCCGATCATCGCCGCCCCCGGCGACGTCGCCGTGACGAACCGACAGGCGCTGCACGGCTCCTTCGCCAACACGTCGAAGGACTGGCGCGTGACGGTCAATATGGGCTTCCATCGGCTGAAGTCGGTGCTGGGCGTCCATGGCGGCGGCCTGCACGCAGCGCCGCGCATCTATGACGAGGCCCATATCCGCGAGCGCAGCCGCGTCATCGGCTATGCCATCGACGCCCGCCGTCAGCGCTATCCGCACGAAACGCCCTTCGTCTACAAGCCCTTCGCCGAGCAGGGCCTCGCCCACCGCTGGGACGACGCCGCCCGCGCCACCATGCACGACTACAACCTGCTGGACATGAGCATTTAGCGGCGCGGATGGAGAAGGGCGCCGATGTTCCCCGGACGGTGCGGAGCGCCGATCCGGGGCCGGCCACGGCGAGCGAACACCGGCGGCGACGGTGTTCGAAGCATGACGCCGATCCCGGCCGTGCCACATGACCTGCCCGATATGCGGCCGGGCGCATCGAATGCGCAATCGAACCGCCTTCGCGGGAGAAGCGGGGGGAGAGGAGTGGAGCGGCGGCTGTTCTCGTCGCTGGCAGGAAGCGTCCCGCTCTCCCCCTTCCGGCGTCATTGCGAGGCGCCCGCAGGGCAACGAAGCCATCCAGACCAACCCTCAAACCTGTCTCGCTACCCCTGGATTGCTTCGCCCGCTTCGCGGACTCGCAATGACGCCGAGGGGGCCAATCAGACGGCGCAGCGCTGCCCTGCCCCCTCGCCGAACACGGCCTCGAAGCTCTGCCGCAGCGCCACGTCTAGATCGTCCATGGTCACCGGATAGCCGAGGTCGACCAGCGAGGTGACACCGTGCTCGGCAATGCCGCAGGGCACGATGCCGCCGAAATGCGACAGGTCCGGCTCCACGTTGATGGCGATGCCGTGAAAGCTGACCCAGCGGCGGACGCGCACGCCAATGGCGGCGATCTTGTCCTCCCGCCGCCCGCCCATCCCGTCCGGCCCGCGGTCGACCCAGATGCCGATCCGGCCGTCGCGGCGCTCACCTTTCAGGCCGAAGCGGGCCAGCGTCGCGATGATCCAGTCCTCCAGCCGGCAGACATAGTCCTTCACCCCCAGCCGGCGCGCGCGCAGGTCCAGCATCACATAGGCGACGCGCTGGCCCGGCCCGTGATAGGTGTACTGCCCGCCCCGACCGGTCGCGAACACCGGGAACCGATCCGGCGCCAGCAGGTCGGCCGGCTTGGCGCTGGTGCCGGCGGTGTAGAGCGGCGGGTGCTCCACCAGCCAGACCCATTCCGGCGCCTGGCCCTCGCGGATCGCGGCCACCCGCTCTTCCATGGCGGCAACGGCCTCCGCATAGGGTTGGAGGCCGGTACCAATGGTCCATTCCACCGCAGGCAGAGATGCTTGATCGGCGAAGGGCGCTCTGATATTGGACATGCTCTTGATCGCGCGGCGGGGTGGCCGCGCCCCTGGGACTGGGTTTCCGGTCTCAGAAACATAGGCGGTCGTGGCGGAATTGGTAGACGCGCAGCGTTGAGGTCGCTGTGGGAGAAATCCCGTGGAAGTTCGAGTCTTCTCGACCGCACCACCCTTCGAGTTGGCAGCTTGATCCCTCCCCCTTGGCATGGGGTAAGCTGTTGCGTATCCACCGTAGGCAACACATCTAGACGATCGGCGCAGGCTCCCGCCTGCCGGCTCGGAGGAATGGTGTATGGCAGATACGCAAGAGCTTGAGCCGACCGGCACCCAGACCGCCGACGCCGTTGCCACGCCCCCGACCCTCAGCATCGAATGGATCGACCAGGTCGAAGCGCTGCTGGACGCCGGCAATGCCGACGAAGTGCGCGAACTGGTGGAGCCGCTGCCGCCCGCCGACGTCGCCGACCTGGTCGAGGCGCTGGCGCCCGACGACCGCGTCACGCTGGTGCAGGTGCTGGGCGACGCCCTCGACGCCGAGGTGCTGCCGGAATTGGACAGCACCGTCCGCGACGAGGTGCTGGAGGCGCTGGCCCCGGAACAGGTGGCCGCCGCCGTCGCCGACCTGGAGACCGACGACGCGCTGGAGGTCGTGGCCGACCTGGAGCCCGAACAGCGCGAGGAATTGCTGGCCCGCTTGCCCGAGGCGGACCAGGTGCTGCTGCGCCAGGGTCTGACCTATCCGGAATACACCGCCGGCCGCCTGATGCAGCGCGACCTGCTGGCGGTGCCGGGCTTCTGGACCGTCGGCGACACCATCGACTTCCTGCGCGCGTCCAGCGACCTGCCGGACGATTTCTACGACATTTTCGTGGTCGACCCGCGCCACCGGCCCATCGGCCAGCTCGCGCTCAGCCGCATCCTGCGCAACCGCCGGCAGGTGCTGATCGCCAACATTATGGAGGCGGTGACCGACCCGTTCGTCGTCACCATGGACCAGGAAGACCTGGCGCACCAATTCCGCCAGCAGAACCTGACATCCGCCCCCATTGTCGGCGAGGACGGGCGGCTGCTGGGCGTGGTCACCATCGACGACATCGTCGACGTCATCGACGAGGAGCACGAGGACGACCTGTTGCGCATGGGCGGCGTCAGCGAGGACGACCTCTATGAGGCCACGTTCGACACCACCAAGGCGCGGTTCCAGTGGCTGTTCGTCAATCTGGGCACGGCGGTCATGGCCTCGGCGGTGATCTCGCTGTTCGAAGCGACCATCGAGCAGGTGGTGGCGCTGGCGGTGCTGATGCCGATCGTTGCCAGCATGGGCGGCAATGCCGGCACCCAGACCCTGACCGTCGCCGTGCGGGCGCTGGCCATGCGCCAGCTCACCCGCCGCAACGCCTTGCGGGTCGTTGGCAAGGAGGTGATGGTGGGCTGCATCAACGGTATGGCCTTTGCCGTGATCGCCGGCGTGCTCAGCGGCCTGTGGTTCGACAGTCCGTTGCTGGGCGCGGTGATCGCCATTGCCATGGTGGTCAACCTGATCGTCGCCGGCTTTTTTGGCGTCGCCATCCCGGTCGGCCTCGACGCGCTGAAGATCGACCCGGCGGTGGCCTCCTCCGTGTTGCTGACCACCGTGACCGACGTGGTCGGCTTCTTCGCCTTCCTCGGCCTGGCCGCCTGGCTGTTGCTCTGACTATTCGGGCGCGCGCACGTCGCGCAGATGCCCGGTCTTGATCCAGAAGCGGGCGCCGTCCGGGCCGGCGGCGATGACGAACCCACCCCCGACCGGAATCCGCACCCACGACCAGGGGCGCAGCGCCGTGCCGGATTCGCGGGCCGAGCCCTCGACCACGAACAGTTCGCCGCCACCGTCCGCCGCGATGCGGCCCTCGGTGCCGGGCGCCCATTGCTCCATCCGCACCCATTCGTGGCCGTCGTCGTAGAGCGGAGTCACCCGCACACCGGGCCGCCCCTCCGGCGCGACTGCACCGGCCTTGGCGGTATCGAGGCGCACATGGGTGCGGTCCTCCGGCTGCATCTGCCAGAGCTTCACCAGGATGGTGCAGCCCGGCCCGCTCGCCGGTGCGTGGCGGGAGGTGGGCGGGTTGCGGATATAGGAGCCCGCCGGAAAGGCGCCGTGTTCGTCCTCGAACACGCCGTCGAGCACCAGAAATTCCTCGCCGCCGCCATGGACGTGGGCGGCGAAGCGACTGCCGGGCGCGAAGCGGACAATGGTGGTCGCCCGGGCCACCTCGCCGCCGATCCGGTCCAACGGCCGCCGGTCGACGCCGGCGGCGGGCGAGTGCAGCCAGTCCACGGCATCGCCGTGCACGACGACGCGCTGGTCGAAATCGGCATTGATTTTGCTGTTGTCCTGCATCGGACGGCATCCCTTTCCCTGGCCGGCGGCATTCCGCATATTTGCCATGACGACGCCCGGCGCAACCCCGCCCCCTGCCCTGCCAAGGTCCCGGACCCCGAATGCAAAAGCCCTTGTCGATCCGATCCGCCACCGACGCCGACTCCGGACAGGTCGCCAGCCTGATCGCCGCCTGCTGGATCGCCTACCCCGGCTGCGTGCTCGACATCCGGGGCGAGGAGCCGCTGTTGCGCGCCATCGCCAGTGGCATCGCCACCCGGCGCGGCCGTTTCTGGGTCGCCTGCCATGGCGCCTGGGTGGTGGGCTGCGGCGGCCTGGTGCCGGGCGCGGCGGCGGACACGGCGGAACTGATCAAGCTCTACGTCCACCCGCGCCTGCGCCGCCAGGGCCTCGCCCGCCGCCTGGTCGCGCTGGCCGAGGACGAGGCGCGGGCCTGGTCCTGCGCAAGGATCGAACTCTGGAGCGACACCCGTTTTGGGGAGGCCCACGCCTTCTATCAGGCCCTCGGCTATACCCGGAGCGGCGCGGAACGGGAGTTGCACGACCGCTCGCAATCCCGCGAATACCCGTTTGCCAAGGCCCTGGCCGGCTGACCCGTCCATGCGCATCGCCACCTTCAACGTCCAGAACCTGCGCCTGCGCCACCCCGGCGGCGGCGACCGTCTCGACGGCGCCCGCGATGGCGACATGCCGGAAGACGCCACCGACGCGGCGGCGGCGCTCGACCCGATCGACCGGGAACTGACCGCCGCAGTGCTGAAGCTGGCGAACGCGGACGTGGTGGCGCTGCAGGAGGTGTTCGACGCCGCCACGCTCGACTATTTCCACGACCGGGTGCTGGTGCCGGCCGGTGCGAGCCCCTACCCGCACCGCTTCTGCCCGCCCGGCAATGACGGCCGCGGCCTGGACGTGGCGGTGATGAGCCGGCCCGCGCCGGTCTCGGCCGTCAGCCACGCCGCCGAAACGCCGGAAACCCTCGGCCTGCCGCCGGTGCGCGGCTGCGGCCTGCACGACCGGGTGTTCCGGCGCGACTGCCTGGAGGTTGACCTGGGCGCGCTCACCCTGTTCGTCTGCCATTTCAAGGCCCCCTACCCCGACCCGGCCGCCGCCTGGCCGGTGCGCCATCTGGAGGCGCGGGCGGTGGCCCGCCTGATCGAACGGCGCTTCCCCGACCCCGCCGCGGGCCTCTGGCTGGTGATCGGCGACCTGAACGAGCCGGCGCGCGAGGACAGGCGGCTCGGCCGGGCGGTGATGCCGCTGCTGGAGGGCTTCGGCATCGACCTGACCCAGCGCCTGCCGCCGGAAGAACGCTGGTCGTTTCACCTGCCGCACACGGGGGTGTACTCGAAGCCGGACGCGATCATCGCCTCGCCGGCGCTGGCGGCCCGCTTTGCCGATGCGGTGCCGATCATCCTGCGTGCCGGCCTCGACCGCGAGGCGAGCCGTTATGCCGGCCCCCGCCTGCCGGGCGTCGGTGCGCACCGGCCGCACGCCTCGGACCATGCGGCGGTGGTGATCGACCTGCCCGGCCTGTGACAGCGGTCCGAAGGCACCGCCTTATTGACCCCGCCTTATTGACAAGCCCGCCCCCGCCTTCGACAGTCGGGCCATCGACCCCGGCCGCAGGATTTCGGCCGGTCTGTAGCACTTGCGAAGGAAACCGCCGCGCGATGGCATTGCATCCCCAAATCGTCAAAGGGCTGGAAGCCCTGGCCAAGGCCAACCTGCCCGCCCTGCACACCCTGGAACCGCCGGCCGCGCGCGAGCAGATGGCCGCCATGAACGCCGCCCGCGGCGGCGAGCCGACGCCGGTGCGCAAGGTCGAGGACCGCACCATTCCGACGCCGGACGGCTATGACCTGCCGATTCGCATCTACTGGCCGCATGCCGAGGGCACGCGCGGCGCCCTGGTCTATTACCACGGCGGCGGCCACGTCATCGGCAGCCTGGAGACTCACGACAAGGTCGCGCGCAATCTGTGCGAGGGCGCCGGCTGCGTCGTCGTCTCGGTCGACTACCGCATGGGGCCCGAGCACAAATTTCCGAAAGCGGTCGAGGATAGCTGGACGGCGCTGCTCTGGACCGCCGACAACGCGGCGAGCCTGGGCGTCGACCCGGCCAAGCTGGCGGTCGGCGGCGACAGCGCCGGCGGCAACCTCGCCGGCGTCATGGCGCTGATGGCCCGCGACGCGGGCGCGCCGAAGCTGGTGTTGCAGTCGCTGGTCTATCCGGTCGGCGACTATCGCCTGACCGGCGAGAGCTACAAGACCTATGCCGAGGGCTATGGCATCCTGACCGACAAGGCCATGACCTGGTTCCAGGGCCATTACTTGAACAGCCTGAACGACGCCAACGACTGGCGCGCCTCGCCCCTGTTGGCGGAAAGCCTGGCCGGCACCGCGCCCGCGGTCATCACCGCGGCCGAGTGCGACGTGCTGTTCGACGACGGCGTGCGCTATCGCGATGCGTTGCAGGCGGCAGGCGTGCCGGTGCAGTACAAATGCTATCCGGGCATGATCCACGCCTTTTTCGGCATGGCCCCGGACGTGGACCTCGCCGTCGAAGCGCAGCAGGACGTGGCCGCAGCCCTGAAGAAAGCGTTCGAGGGGTAGGCCGAAGCCGCCCGCTCCACTTGGAAAGTGCGTGTATCCCGGAGCCTGCGGAGCGGGCATCCGGGACCGGTCGCGCTCGCGAACACGGGCGGCGGCGGTGTTCGCACGCCGATACCGGCCCCGGATCGGCGCTCCGCACCGTCCGGGGAACAGAAGCGGCGCTCCGCCGCCTTCGGGACCCTGCCCGTTCGGGTCCTATGTATCCCGGAGCCTGCGGAGCGGGCATCCGGGACCGGTCGCTCTCGCGAACACGGGCGGCGGCGATGTTCGCACGCCGACACCGGCCCCGGATCGGCGCTCCGCACCGTCCGGGGTACAGAAGCGGCGCTACGCCACCTTCGGATTGCAGAAGCGCCAGAGCGCCACTTCCGGGATGCAAAAGCGCCGTCTCCGGCGCTCGCAGTCAGGCCTTCGGGCGCTTGTGCATCAGGCCGGAGCGCTTGCAGTAGGCCACTTCCTCGCCGCGCTGGTTGAAGCCGCGGTGTTCGAACACGACGATGCCGGCATTGGGCCGCGACTTGCTCTCGCGCTTTTCCAGCACGGTGGTCTGGCTGCGGATCGTGTCGCCATGCAGCACCGGCTTGCGGAAGGCAACGTCGGTCATGCCCAGATTGGCGACCGTGGTCCCCAGCGTGGTGTCGTTGACCGACACGCCGATCACCAGGCCCAGCGTGAACAGCGAGTTGACGATGCGGGCGCCGAATTCGGTGTTCTTGCCGAACTCCTCGTCCAGGTGCAGCGGCTGCGGATTGTGGGTCAGCGCGCAGAACATCACATTGTCCATCTCGGTCACCGTGCGCGTCAGCGCATGGTCGAACACCTGACCGATTTCAAACTCTTCGAAATAGAGACCGCTCATAAGAGGCGTTTCCTTAAAGGGGCTTGCGAAAGGGATCAGAGGCCGTGGATATGGCTCTGGATCACCGTATCCAGATCGTCCGCCGGCGGGAAGCCCAAGGCGAGCGCCCGCGGCGTCTCGAACCGGGCCGGCCAGGAGCCGACAATGGCGTCGATGGCCGGGTCGTGCCGGAACGTCACCAGGGACGGGTCGCCGCCCGCCCGGCCCAACGCCTCGACCATCTCGCGCACGGTCACGGTGATGCCGGGAACGTTCAGCACCCGCCAGGGCGCCAGCGCGTCGCCGGGCAGGTCGAGGCCGTGCACCAGCGCCCGGGTGACGCTGGCGGGCGATGCGATCCAGAGGCCGAGGTCGGGGCTGACCGGGCAGACCGATTCCTCGCCCGCAAGCGGCTCGCGCAGGATGCCGCTCGCAAAGCTGGAGGCGGCGGCGTTCGGCTTGCCGGGGCGGATCACCACGGTCGGCAGGCGCAGCGTGCGGCCGTCGATATAGCCCTTGCGCGCATAGTCGTTGACCAGCAGTTCGCCCAGCGCCTTCTGGGTGCCATAGGAGCTTTGGGGCATGGTCGCCGTGGCATCGTCCACGCGCTCGACCGCGCCGAACACGGCGAGCGAGCTGGTAAAGACGAATTTCGGGCAGCGCCCCAGCGTGCGGCAGCGCTCCAGCACCTGTCGCAGGCCGGTCAGGTTCACGTCATAGCCATGGGCGAAGTCCGCCTCCGCCCCGGCCGAGACCACGGCGGCCAGATGCACGACGGCGGTGGTGTCGGCGGTGATGGCCTGGCTGAGCGTGTCCGCCAGATTGCCGACCAGGACCCTGGCGCCGGCGGGCGGGTTCGGCGGCGGCACCAGGTCGGCCAGCACCAGGGCCTCGCCCCGGTCGGCCAGAAGCCGGGTCACCCGCTGGCCGAGAAAGCCGCCTGCGCCGGTGATGGTGATGGTCATGGACGTGCCCTTTGTGTCATGGTGCGGCCCGATATTCCGATTGGGCTTCGATGGCCCCTCTTTCTTAGCACGAGGATTGCCCGTCCATGCAAAGGCGAACGCCGCACGCTCCTGCGCATTCGGAGGACCCGTCATGCTGCCGTTGAAGGGCGTGCGCATCCTGGCCGTCGAGCAGTACGGCGCCGGGCCGTTCGGCACCATGCACCTGGCCGATCTGGGTGCGGAGATCGTGAAGATCGAGAATGCCGGCGAGGGCGGCGATGTCGGCCGGCATGTGCGCCACCCGAACGACCCGCTGCCCAAGGGCGACTCCCTGTTCTTCCAGGCGTTCAACCGCAACAAGCGCTCGATCACGCTGAACCTGAAAAGCGCCGAGGGCCAGGCGATCTTCCGCCAACTGGCCGCCGGCGCCGATGCGGTGTTCAACAACCTGCGCGGCGACCTGCCGGGCAAGCTCGGCCTGACCTACGACCAACTGAAGGACGTGAACGCCAAGCTTGTCTGCGTCCACCTCTCCGCCTATGGCCGCACCGGCGAACGGGCGGCCTGGCCTGGCTATGACTATCTGATGCAGGCGGAATGCGGCTATCTCTCGGTGACCGGCGAGCCGGGCGGGCCGCCGTCGCGCATGGGGCTGTCACTGGTCGACCTTTCCACCGGCCTGCAGGCGGCCATCGCGCTCGCCTCCGGCATTATCGGCGCCCGGGCCAGCGGCCAGGGCGGCGACTATGACGTCTCGCTGTTCGACGCGGCCATGGCCAATGTCGCCTATGTCGCGGCCTGGTATCTGACCATGGGCGAGAAGGTGACGCGCGAGCCGCGCTCGGCCCATCCGAACCTCACCCCCAGCCAGCTCTACAAAACCCAGGACGGCTGGATCTTCATCATGTGCAACAAGGAGAAATTCTGGCCGGCGCTCTGCAACGCCATCGGCCAGCCCTCCTGGGCCGAGATCTATCCGGATTTTGCGACGCGCCTGACGCACCGCGACCGGCTGACCGAATTGCTCGACGAGGCCCTGAGCGCCAGGACCACGGCGGAGTGGATGGCGGTGTTCGGCGGCGCGGTGCCGGCCGCACCGGTCAACGATATCGGCCAGGCGCTGGACAATCCGTTCGCGCAAGCCACCGGACAGTTGATCCGCTACACGGCGCCGGACGGCACCCCGGTCGGCTCCACCGGCTCGGCCATCCGCGTGCCGGGCCAGGCGCCGCTCGCCCGCCCGGCGCCGCCGCTGGCCGCCGACCAGGCGCAAGTGCTGGCGGAACTCGGCCTGTCGGAGGACGAGATCGAACGCCTGCGCGCCGCAGGCGCGTTCTGAGGCCCCAGAGCGCTTTCGGCACTGGCTGACCCACTCTCCCGCCCCATCTCCCGCGCAAGCGGGAGCCCATGCCTGAGAGCTTCTCACAGGACACGGACTCTGTAGTGGTTTCTCAGGCATGGGTCCCCGCTTCCGCGAGGACAGGGAAGATCGGGTGGTGAGCCAGCGGGAAAAGAACTCGCCCTAAACCCGCCGCACCGTCCGGTCGCCGAACAGGCCGGTCGGGCGCAGGGCCAGGGTCACCAGCACCAGAACGACGGTGACGATGCTGGCGAAGCTCACCCCCAGCCAGGGGTCGACATAGCCGCCGACCAGCGACTCGCAGAGGCCGATGAGGATGGCGCCCACCAGCGCGCCGCCAAAGCTGGTCAGGCCGCCGATCACCACCACCGGCAGCACCTTGGCCAGCACCAGCCCCATGCCGAACCCGCCCAGGCCGTCGATGGACCAGAGCACGCCGCCGGCGACGCACAGGCCGGCGGACAGGATCCAGGCGAGCGTGAGATAGCGGGTGACGCTCATGCCGACGACGGTCGCCGCCTGCGGGTCGTCGGCGATGGCGCGGATGGCGATGCCGGCGCGGCTGTAGCGGAAAAACCCCATGACGGCCAGCACCAGGGCGAGCGCGACACCGCTCGACACCACCCGCGCCGGCGGGATCGCCACGTCGCCCCACCACCACAGACGGTGGGCCAGCGGAAACGGGATGTCCCCCGGCAGGTCGCTGAGCGCCAGCAGGGCGGCCCCGTGCATGAACACACCCAGGGCCAGGGTCGCCATCACCACCGCCACCGCCGGCCGGCCGACCAGCGGCCTCAGCACGGCGCGGTTGAAGGCCGTCGCCAGCAGCGCCATGGCGACCACCGCCCCGGCCATCGCCCCCAGCAGCGGCAGGCCCAGGCCGTGAATGCCGGCGGCCGTGCCGCGCGCACCGATGCTCACCCACTCGCCCAGCGAGAAGTTGAGGACGGTGGAGGCGCGGTAGACCACGACGAACGCCACGCCGACCAGCGCATACACCGCACCGGACAGCAGGCCGCTGACCGCGAGGGAAAGAAAATAGTCCATGAGGCTTCTGGGACGGGCTGGCTTGGATGGGCCGAAAGGTCTCTCTGCCCTCATACCATCCCGCGGCCGGCAAGGGCCATGCCCTTGGCGGGACTGTCAGCCTGTCCCGGCCCGATAGCCTTCCCAGCCCTTGCGGCGCAGGTCGCAGGCCGGGCACGCGCCGCAGCCATAGCCCCAGGCATGGCGCTTCGACCGGTCGCCCAGATAGCAGCTATGGCTCTCTTCCAGGATCAGATCGACCAGCCTCGGCCCGCCAATGGCCTCGGCCAGGCGCCAGGTGGCCGGCTTGTCGATCCACATCAGCGGCGTTTCCAGCACGAACCGGTGGTCCATCCCCAGATTGAGCGCCACCTGCAACGCCTTGATGGTGTCGTCGCGGCAATCCGGATAGCCGGAATAATCGGTCTCGCACACGCCGGCGACGATGCGGCGGAGGCCGCGGCGATAGGCAATGGCGGCGGCGAAGGTGAGAAACAGCAAATTCCGCCCCGGCACGAAGGTGTTGGGCAGGCCGGACCCCTGCATGGCGATGGCCGCGTCGCGGGTCAGCGAGGTTTCCGAAATCTGCCCCAGCACGGCGAGGTCAATCATGTGATCCTCGCCCAGCCGCTCGCGCCATTCAGGTTTCAGGCCGCGCAGGCCGTCTGCGAGTTTGGCCCGGCAATCGAGTTCCACCCGGTGGCGCTGGCCGTAGTCGAACCCCAGCGTCTCCACCCGCTCGAACCGGTCGAGCGCCCAGGCGAGGCAGGTGGCGGAATCCTGACCGCCGGAAAACAGGACCAGGGCGCGCTCCGGCGCCGGCGGTTGCGCGGGGGCGGGCATGGCGTCAGTACTCGGCAAACATGCGGATGATCTCATCCCGGTCGCTGGTCCGGGTCAGCGCCAGCATCAGCAGGATGCGGGCCTTCTGGGGAATCAGGTTGTCGGCGGCGATGAAACCGCGGCTGTCCATCACCCGGCCTTGGGCGACGCGACCGCTGCCGGCGCGGGTCGAAACGACGACCGGAACGCCCTGCTGCACCGCCTCCTCCAGCGCCGCCACCTCGGCCGGGTGGCTCATGCCGGGGGCGAAACTGGCGGCGACGATTCCCTTGGCCCCCGCCGCCAGGAAGGCCCGGACCGCGGTGCCGTCGACGCCACCATAGGAATAGGAGATGTCCACCCGCGGCAGGCCAGAGAGGCCGCTCACCTCGAACTCCGTCTCCGGCGCCCGGCGGCGCAGCGGCTGGCGGTAATAGGCGATCCGGTCTCCGTCCGCATGGCCCAGCACGCCGAAATCGGCGGTGCGGAACGTCTGGAGGCGCAGGGTCGAGGTCTTGGTGACCTCACGCGCCGCCTGGATTTCGTCGTTCAGCAGCACCAGCACGCCCATGCCGCGCGATTCCGGCGCGGCCGCGGTGCGGATGGCGTTGTAGAGATTCAGCGTCGCATCCGTGCTCTCGGCGCTGGACGGGCGCTGGGCGCCGACCACCACGACCGTCTGTTTCACCTTCAGCGACAGGTTGAGGAAATAGGCGGTTTCCTCCGTGGTGGCGGTGCCGTGGGTGATGACCACCCCGTCGAGTTCGGGATCGGCCGCCACGGCCGCGTGCACCATGCGGGTGAGTTCCAGCCAGTGCGGCGGCCCGATTTCCGGCGAGCCGACGGCCTTGTAGGGGATCAGCGTCAGGTCGGCCGCCTGGCGCACCACCGGAAACCGCTCGACCAACTGGTCCACGGTCATTTTCTGGCCCGTCAGACTGTATTCCAACAGGTCGAGCGGGCCGTTTCCGATGGAGGAAATGGTACCGCCGGTTCCGATGATCGCGACTTTGGGCATGGTCAGGCTTTCTGGAGGGATTGTGCGCTGCACCACACCCTAATCGAGGCTGCGGCTGCCCCCCAAGGCGAAACGGCGGGCGCGCGCGAACTTCGGGCCAAACGGACGCCTTGCTGGTCCGTTTGGCCGAAAATCCTGCGCCCGCCGCCCAATTTTTCGGCAGCGGGAACCGACGGTCCGCCGATCAGGCCCCCAGCTTGTCCAACTCGGCCAGGATCGCCGAGCCCATGCCCTCGGTCGAAACCAGAGTGCCGCCGGGGGTCATGATATCGCCGGTGCGATAGCCCGCGTTCAGCACGTTGTCGACCGCCTTCTCGACCATGTCCGCATCCTCGCCCATGTCGAACGAGTAGCGCAGCAGCATGGCGAACGACAGCACCTCCGCCAGCGGGTTGGCCTTGCCCTGGCCGGCAATGTCCGGCGCGGAGCCGTGCACCGGCTCATACAGCGCCTTGCGCGTGCCGGTGGTCGGATCCTCGCCGCCCAGCGAGGCGGACGGCAGCATGCCGAGCGAGCCGGTCAGCATCGCCGCGCAGTCGCTGAGAATATCGCCGAACAGGTTGTCGGTGACGATCACGTCGAACTGCTTCGGCGCGCGCACCAGCTGCATGGCGCAGTTGTCGGCATACATGTGGCTGAGCTGGACGTCCGGATATTCCGCGTCGTGGATTTTCTGGACTTCCTGGCGCCACATCAGGCCGGATTCCATGACATTGGCCTTCTCGACCGAGGTCACCCGGTTGTCGCGCTTCTGCGCCAGCTCGAAGCCGACGCGGGCGACGCGCTGCACCTCGTCCGAGGTGTAGACCTGGGTGTTGATGCCCCGGCGACGGCCGTCCGGCAGCTCCTCGATGCCGCGCGGCTCGCCGAAATAGACGCCGCCGGTCAGTTCGCGCAGGATCATGATATTGAGGCCGGCGACCAGGTCCTTTTTCAGGCTGGAGGCATCGGCGAGCGCGTCGAACACCAGGGCCGGGCGCAGGTTGGCGAACAGGTCCATTTCCTTGCGCAGGCGCAGCAGGCCGCGCTCCGGCTGGACCTCGAACGGCAGCGTCTCCCATTTCGGCCCGCCGACGGAGCCGAACAGCACCGCGTCGGCGGCCATGGCATCGGCCAGGGTTTCGTCCGTCAGCGGCACGCCGGAGGCGTCGATGGCCGCGCCGCCGACCTTGCCCTCGGCCAGATCGAAGGAGACATGGCGGCGCTGGTCCATCCAGTCGATGATGCGGCGCACCTCATGCACGACTTCCGGACCGATCCCGTCGCCGGGCAGGACAAAGACTTTCTTGTTGGCGGGCATGGCTTCGCTTCACAGTGCTGAGAGAGTGGACAATCGAGAGGGCGCGGTTTCCCACGAATCGGCCCGCACCTCAAGGGGCAAGGCGCAACCGGTCAGGCCACCGCCACCGGCGGGGCCTCCGCGGCGCGGGCTCGGGCCAACATGGCCTCGCGCCGGGCGATGTAGAAGGTGGAGGCAAAGATCACCGCGCCACCGATCCAGGTCCAGACCGTCGGCACCTCCGCGAACAGCAGGAAGGCCAGCAGGGCCGAGAGCGGCAGGCGGGTGAAATCGAACGGCATCACCACGGTCAGGTCGGCATAGCCAAACGCCTTGGTCATGCACCAGTGCCCCATGGTGCCGCAGCCGGCCAGCAGCACCAGCCAGCCCAGCATCTCCCACGACGGCCACTGCCAGACGAACAGGGCGGGCACGAAGGTGAGCGGGGTCAGCAGCAATACCATATAGGTGATGATCGTCTCGGCCCGCTCGGTCCGGGTCAGGGATTTCAGCACCAGCTTGTTGGCGGCCATGCCGACGCAGTTGATCAGGGCCAGGATCGAGCCGAACTGGATGATCTCCGCGCCCGGCCGCAGCACCAGCATCGCGCCGGCAAAGCCGATCAGAACGGCGGCCCAGCGGCGCAGGCGCACGTCCTCGCCCAGGAACAGGGCGGCGCCGACGGTGGCGAAGATCGGCGACAAAAAGCTGAGGGCCGTCGCCTCCGAAATCGGGATCAGGGTGATGGCCCAGAAGCCGCTGGTCATGCCGACGACGCTGATGCAGGCGCGGATGCCGAACAGGCCGATGCGCTTGGTGCGCATGCCCGAAAGCCGGGTCTTGATCAGCCAGGGCGTCATCCAGGCCAGCGCCAGCAGGTTGCGGAAGAACACAATCTCGAGCGCATGCAATTCCGTCGAAGCATGCCGGATCAGGATCGACATGCAACTGAAGAACAAGGTGGCCGTGGTGGCGAATACGGCGGCGCGCAACAGCGGGTTCATGCGATCATGCCCGCCCGCGCCGGGCCAGCCTCGCCTCGCGATGGCTGATATAGGTGCCGGCGGCAAACACGATCAGCGCGCCGATCCAGACCGCCGGCGCCGGCACCTCGTCGAAAATCGCCCAGGCCGCCACCGCGATGATGGGCAGGCGCGAGAAATCCAACGGTTGCAACGCCGCCACTTCCTGCAAGGAATAGGCGCGGACGTGGAAGGTATGGGCCGTCGCCGCCAGCACGCCGAGCGCGACCAGCCAGATCCAGACCTCGCCCGTCGGCGTGGTCCAGAAAAACAGCGACGGTACCAGCGCGATGCCCGCCATCATCAGCGCCTGATAGAGCAGAATCGTCTCCGGCCGCTCGATGAAGGTCAGCCGGCGCACGACGATGATCGTCACCGCCCACATGGCGGAAGAGAACAGCACCAGGCCCGTCGCCCAGTGCACGTCGGCAAAGCCCGGCTGCACGATGACGACGACGCCGGCAAAGCCGATCAGCGTCGCCGACCAGCGCCGCCATCCCACCGCCTCGCCCAGCAGCAGTGCCGCCAGCACCGTCGCCCAGAGCGGCGCGGTGAAGCCCAGCGCCGTCAGGTCGGCCAGCGGCAGCAGCGGCACGGCATAGAACCAGGCCAGCATGCTGGAGCCGTTCAGCGTGCCCCGCAGCGTCAGCAGGTCGAGCCGCCGCGGAATCAGCACCCCCCAGCCGGACCGGCCGACGGTCATCGGCAGCAGGATCAGGAACGAGAACAGGTTGCGGAAGAAGGCGACGACGAACGGGTGCGTGCCCTGCTCCGCCGCCAGGCGCACGAACACGCTGTTGAACGCAAAGCAGCCACAGGCGGCCAGCATGAAAAGGGCGGCGGCAACCGGGCGAATTTCCCGCTTGGCCGAGAGTGTGGCTGTCGTCATGGCGTCGCAGCATAACCGGATTTCTTTAGCAGGCTAACAGTTTGGCACGGCAACATGCCAGCCCTGCACGGCACGCGGGGCTCGGGCGACAGCCGGGTATTCGCGCTTGCAATCGCAGCGCCGCCGCGCTATCCACCGCCTCACTTCACACGCGGGCCTTGCGGCACTGCGCCCTCACGGCGTGGACGGTCGCTCCGGTGCTTCGGCTCTCGGCCTGCGGAGGATCAACCGGAAAACGGAGATACGGGCCCATGGCGATGCCCACGTTTACCATGCGTCAGCTGCTGGAAGCCGGCGTGCATTTCGGCCACCACACGCGGCGCTGGAACCCGAAGATGAAGCCGTTCATCTTCGGCGCGCGCAACGGCGTGCACATCATCGACCTGCAACAGAGCGTGCCGCTGCTGCACCGCTCCCTGCTGGCGGTGCGCGAAGTCGTGGCCGGCGGCGGCCGCGTCCTGTTCGTCGGCACCAAGCGCCAGGCGCAGGACATCATTGCCGAGCACGCCAAGCGCTGCGGCATGTACTATGTGAACCACCGCTGGCTCGGCGGCATGCTCACCAACTGGCGCACGGTGTCGAACTCGATCCGTCGCCTGCGCGACCTGGAAGAGCAGCTGGCGCAGGACAATCTGGGCCTGACCAAGAAGGAAATGCTGAACCTCACCCGCGAGCAGGAAAAGCTGGAGCGGACGCTGGGCGGCATCAAGGAAATGGCCGGCCTGCCCGACCTGATCTTCATCCTGGACACCAACAAGGAACACCTCGCGGTGGCCGAGGCGCGGGTGCTGAACATCCCGGTGGTCGGCGTGCTGGACAGCAATTCCGATCCGGACGGCGTCACCTTCCCGATCCCAGGCAATGACGACGCCATTCGCGCGATCAGCCTCTATTGCGAGCTGATGTCCGCCGCCGTCCTGGACGGCCTGGAGGCCGAAATGGCCGCCTCCGGCATCGACCTCGGCGAATCCGAGGAAGGCCTGAGCGAGGATCTGGACGGCAGCGGCGAGGAAGCCCCCGTCGCCCTGGCGCCGGAAGACGAAGCCGCGGCCGCAGCGTCCGAGGGCGAGGGCGAAACCCCTCCGGCGGCCTGACCGTCCGGCGCCGGCCCGGTTCGGCCGGCGGCCTCCGCATCGCCGCGGCAGACCGCGGCGCGACACCAACACGCATTCTGCCCCGGCAAAAACCGGGGCAGCAATCGCGCGCTCTCTAAATTGAAATAGGGACTCACTCGTAATGGCATTCACCGCTAGCGACGTGAAGGCGCTCCGGGAGAAGACCGGCGCCGGTATGATGGACTGCAAGAAGGCGCTCCAGGAAAATGACGGCGACATGGAAGCCGCGGTCGACTGGCTGCGCACCAAGGGCCTGGCGGCCGCCGCGAAAAAGGCCAGCCGCGTTGCCGCCGAGGGCCTGGTCGGCATCGCCGCCGATGGCGTCCGTGCCGCGGTGGTCGAGTTGAACGCCGAAACCGACTTCGTCGCCCGCAACGACCAGTTCCAGGCGCTGGTGGCGGATATCGCCACACTGGCCCTCGACAACGGCGCTTCGGTCGAAGCCCTGTCCGGCGCCAAGATGGCCAACGGCAAGACCGTCGCCGAATCGATCACCGACGCCATCGCCACCATCGGCGAGAACATGAATCTGCGCCGCGTCGCGCAGCTCTCCGTCGGCCAGGGCGTGATCGCCACCTATGTGCACAACACGACCGCGCCGGGCCTCGGCAAGATCGGCGTGCTGGTGGCCATGGAGTCCGCCGGCGACGCCGCGCGCCTGAACGAGGTCGGCCGTCAGGTCGCCATGCACGTGGCCGCCTCCAACCCGCTGTCGCTGAACCGCGACGACGTCGACCCGACCGTGGTCGAGCGCGAGCGCCAGGTGCTGGTGGAGCAGGCCCGCGCCTCCGGCCGTCCGGAAAACATCATCGAGAAGATGGTCGATGGCCGGATGCGCAAATTCTATGAGGAAAGCGTGCTGCTGGAGCAGGCCTTCGTCATCGACCCGGACAAGAGCGTCGGCAAGGCGATCGAGGAACTGGCGAAGGAACTGGGCACGGCCGTGGCCTGCACCGGCTTCGTGCGCATGGCGCTGGGCGAAGGCGTGGAGCGCGAGGAGAGCGATTTCGCCTCCGAAGTCGCCGCCACCCTCAAGAAAGACTGACCGTCGGGACCGGAAACCGGTCCCCGTACCGAAAGGCCTCTTTGCCATGGACGGCGAGCAAACCGACGGACCGAAAACCGACGCGTCGCGGCGCTATCACCGCGTCCTGCTCAAAGTCTCCGGCGAAGCCCTGATGGGCGAACAGGCCTATGGCATCGACCCCGACACCGTCGCCCGCATCGCCGATGACATTATCGGCGTGCGGGGGTTGGGGATCGAGGTCTGCGTCGTCGTCGGCGGCGGCAACATTTTCCGCGGCCTCAGGGCCAAGGGCTGGGGCATGGAGCGCGCCACCGGCGACCATATGGGCATGCTGGCCACGGTCATCAACGCGCTGGCGCTCCAGGCAGCGCTGGAAAGCCGGGGCCAGCCGACGCGGGTGCAGTCCGCCATTCCCATGGCCACCGTCTGCGAGCCCTATATCCGCCGCCGCGCCCAGCGGCATCTGGAAAAGGGCCGCGTCGTCATCTTCGCCGCCGGCACCGGCAACCCGTTCTTCACCACCGACACCGCCGCCGCCCTGCGTGCGTCAGAAATGGGCTGCGACGCGCTGCTGAAAGGCACCCAGGTGGACGGCGTCTATTCCGCCGATCCGAAAAAGGACCCGAGCGCCACCCGCTATGACCGGCTGCATTTCCTCGACGTGCTGACGCGCGATCTGGGGGTGATGGACACGGCGGCGATCGCGCTGGCCCGCGAAAACCGGATCCCCATCCTGGTGTTCTCGATCCACACGCCCGGTGCGTTTGTGCAAGCATTGCGCGGCGAAGGGCGTTATACCATCGTTGAGGAATAAGGGGCGGCCGGCGCCAACCGCCGCCGCCACCAATCGTTTCGAGGAGGACTCGCATGTCGGGCAGCGATCTGGAAGACATCACACGCCGCATGGACGGGGCGCTCGAAGCCCTGAAACGCGAATTCGCCGGCCTGCGCACCGGCCGCGCCTCCACCGCCCTGCTCGACCCGATCCGGGTCGAAGCCTATGGCCAGGAGATGCCGCTGAACCAGGTCGGCACCGTCGGCGTGCCGGAGCCGCGCATGCTGACCGTGCAGGTCTGGGACAAGTCGATGGTCGGTGCGGTCGAGCGCGCCATCCGCGATTCCGACCTGGGCCTGAACCCGTCCGCCGACGGCCAGCTGGTGCGCGTGCCGATCCCGGAACTCTCGGAAGAGCGGCGCAAGGAACTGACCAAGGTCGCCGGCCGCTATGCCGAACAGGCCAAGGTTGCGGTGCGCAATGTGCGCCGCGACGGCATGGACGGGCTGAAGCGCGAGGAAAAGGACGGCGATATCAGCCAGGACGAGCACAAGAAACTGGCCGACCAGATCCAGAAGCTGACCGACGAACACATCAAGCTGATCGACGAGGCGGCGGCCGCCAAGGATGCCGAGATCATGCAGGTCTGACGGCACGCGCCGGGACAGGCCGGCCTCGCTGCCGCGCACCGCAATCAATCCATGGTTCAAAACTCCCCCGCCCCGACCCCGCATCCGGTTCCGCGCCATGTCGCCATCATCATGGATGGCAACGGACGCTGGGCCCAGCGTCGTGGCCTGCCGCGCGTGGCCGGCCACCGCCGCGGCGCCCAGGCGGCGAAGGATACGGTGCTGACCGCCCTCGACCTCGGCATCGAATACCTGACGCTCTACAGCTTCTCCTCCGAGAACTGGAGCCGGCCGCTGGACGAGGTCGACGACCTGATGGGCCTGCTGCGCTTCACCATGCAGCGCGAGGCCAGCACCATGCACGAACGCGGCGTGCGCCTGCGCGTGATCGGCGACCGCACGCGCCTGCCCGCGGATGTGCTGGCGACCATCGAGGCCATGGAGGCCAAAACCGCCGGCAACCGGCGCATGACGGCGGTGATTGCGCTCAGCTATGGCAGCCGCGACGAGATCGCGGCCGCGGTCCGGCGCATGGCCGCGGACGCGGTCGCCGGCCGGCTCGACCCGGAGGCGATCACGCCGGAGACCGTTTCGGGCTATCTCTACACCCACGACATTCCCGACCCCGACCTGGTGATCCGCACCAGCGGCGAGCAGCGGATCAGCAATTTCCTGCTGTGGCAGTCCGCCTATGCGGAGTTCGTGTTCCCCGAAACGCTCTGGCCGGACTTCGACCGCACCGCCCTGGAAAACGCCCTGGCCTCCTATGGCCAGCGGGACCGCCGGTACGGTGGGCGCAAGGTTGGGTGAGGCCGTGCGCATCGCCTCGCCCCCGCAGAGCGACCGTCTGAGCCGGCGGCTGGCCGCGGCGGCGGTGCTGGTGCCGTTGGGCCTGGGTCTGACCTGGGCCGGCGGCTGGGCGTTCGCGGCCATGATCATCGGCTTTGCCGGCTTGATGGGCCGTGAATGGTCCCGCATTTGCGGTTTTCTCGACGGGCGCGTCGGCGGCTGGGCGCTGCCGGTCGGGCTAGTGCTGCTCATGGTGGCGGCGGAGGCCGACCATCGCTATCTGGCGGCCGGCATGGTCGGCGTCGGCCTCGCCATTGCGCTGCTGATCATGCATGCGGGCTCCGCCGGCTCGAAACGCGCCGGCTGGCTGGCGGTCGGCGTGGCGGGCATCCTGCCGGCGGGCCTCAGCCTGCTGTGGATGCGCGGGCTGGAGCCGGACGGCATGGCGCTGATCTTCTGGGTGATGCTGGTGGTATGGGTGACCGACAGCGCGGCCTATGCGGTCGGCCGCTCGGTCGGTGGGCCACGGCTGGCGCCCCGCATCAGCCCCGCGAAAACCTGGTCCGGGCTGCTGGGCGGCCTCGCCGCGGCGACCCTGGTGGGCGGCCTCGCCGCCATGATCCTGACCGGCGGCGCCTTCGGGCCGGCGGCCCTGGCCGGGCTTGCGGTCGGAATTGCCGGCGGCCTGGGCGATCTGTTCGAATCGCATCTGAAGCGACAGTTCAAAGTGAAGGATTCCGGCGGCCTGATCCCCGGCCATGGCGGCGTCATGGACCGGCTCGACAGTCTGCTGGCGGCGGCGCCGGTCACGGCGGCCCTCAATCTTGCAGGATGGCATTGGCTATGAACGGCAGGCGCAGCGTTTCCGTGTTGGGAGCCACCGGCTCGGTCGGCCAGACCACCTGCGCCCTGCTGGCCGAAGCTCCGGACGCATTCCGGGTCGAGGCCCTGACCGGCAATTGCAACGCCGCGGCGATGATCCGCAGCGCCCGCGCCCTGCGCCCCGCCTTCGTGGCCATGGCCGACCCGGCGGCGGCGGCGGCGGTGCGGGACGACCTCGCCGGCCTCGGCATCGAGGTGGCGGGCGGCGAGAGCGCCGTGCTGGCCGCAGCGGACCGTCCGGCCGATTGGGTGATGGCGGCCATTGTCGGCGCCGCCGGCCTCGCCCCGACCCTGGCAGCGGTCCGCCGCGGCGCCACCATCGCGCTCGCCAACAAGGAAAGCCTGGTCTGCGCCGGCCACCTGCTGACCGCCGAAGCCAAGGCCACCGGCAGCCGCCTGCTGCCGGTGGACAGCGAGCACAACGCGATTTTCCAGGTGTTCGACGGCGCCCGGCCGGAAAGCGTCCACCGCATCATCCTGACCGCTTCCGGCGGACCGTTCCGCACCTGTAGCCTGGCGGAGATGGCGGCGGCGACGCCCGCGCAGGCCCTGCGCCATCCCAACTGGGACATGGGCGCGAAGATCACCATCGATTCCGCCACCATGTTCAACAAGGGGCTGGAACTGATCGAGGCCGGGCACCTGTTCGCCATGCCGGAAGACCGGATCGACGTGGTCGTGCATCCGCAGTCCATCGTCCACAGCCTGGTCTCCTACCGCGACGGCTCGGTGCTGGCCCAGCTGGGCCTGCCGGACATGCGCACGCCGGTGGCGGTAACCCTGTATTGGCCCGAGCGCGCCGCCTGCGCGGTGGAGCATCTGGATCTGACCCGCATGGGCGACCTGACCTTCGAGGCGCCGGACCCCACCCGCTTCCCCGCGCTCGACCAGGCCCGGCAGGCCATGAAGGCCGGCGGCACCGCGCCCGCCGTGCTCAACGCCGCCAACGAGGCGGCGGTGCACGCCTTCCTCGCCGGCGAGATCGGCTTTCTTGATATCCCGGCCATCGTCGCCATTTGCCAGGATCGGGTCTCTCCCGCCCCGCTGGATGGTCTCGATGCCGTCTGGGAGGCGGACCGGCTGGCCCGGGCCGCGGCCGGCGAGGCCATCCGACAACGCCGGAAGGTGATCCTCCCGGCCCGCGCCGCACAGTGACATCCGCGCCCCGGGAGGTCGCGCCTTGAGCATCCTGATCGAGTATATCGTTCCGTTCATCCTGATCCTGTCCGTGCTGGTGTTCGTGCACGAATACGGCCATTTCTGGGTGGCGCGCCGCTGCGGTGTGTTCGTCGAGACCTTCTCCATCGGTTTCGGCCGGGAGGTGTTCGGCTGGTACGACCGCCACGGCACCCGCTGGCGCGTCTCGGTGCTGCCGCTGGGCGGCTATGTGCGCATGCGCGGCGACGCGGACGAATCCTCCAGCCCCGACGACGAGGCGCTCAGCCATATGAGCGCGGCCGAGCGCGCCACGGCCTTTCCCACCCAGCCGGTGCTGAGCCGCATGGCCATCGTCGCCGCCGGCCCGGCCGCCAACGTGCTGTTCGCCATCGTGGTGATGGCGCTGACCTTCATGACCATCGGCCAGTCCTACACGCCGCCGGTCGTCGGCCAGGTGCTGGAGAACAGCCCGGCCGCGGCCGCCGGCCTGCAACCGGGCGACCGGTTCCGCTCGCTGGATGGCGAGGGCGTGCAGCGCTTCGAGGACCTGCAACGCATCGTCTCGCTGCATCCGGGCGAGACCATGCCGGCGGAGGTCGAACGGGACGGCCGGATTCTGGTGCTGCCGCTCACGCCCGAGCGGATTGAGCAGAAGGACAGCTTCGGCAACCCACAGGCCTTTGGCCGCATCGGCGTCGCCCGCACCGGCTATGAGAGCATTCGCCACGACCCGTTTTCCGCCGTGGTCGAGGCCGCGCGGCAGAGTTGGGTCCTGACGGGAACAATCGTCGACGTTGTCTGGCAAATCATCGCCGGCGACCGGTCAGCAAACGAGATCGGCGGCGTGGCGCGAATAGCCCACATGTCTGGCGAGGTTACTCAACTCGGCGTGGCCGCCGTGCTGCACTTTATGGTATTGCTGTCGCTGAACTTGGCTCTGATTAACCTGTTGCCGGTGCCAATGTTGGACGGGGGCCATTTACTGTTTTTCGTGATCGAAGCGCTGCGCGGCAAACCCTTGCCGCCAA
The DNA here is from genome assembly GCA_020638555.1 of Alphaproteobacteria bacterium. NCBI lineage: Bacteria > Pseudomonadati > Pseudomonadota > Alphaproteobacteria > Alphaproteobacteria bacterium. Next base: position 44,729 of record JACKII010000003.1, read on the forward strand.
GCGTGCGCGATGCCGGCCTCAGAATCGGCTTCGGTTTGGTGATCGCGTTGATGGTCTTTGCCTCGTGGAACGATCTCGTCTATTTCCATGTGCTGGATCTGCTGAACGTATGATGACGGAAGCCGATGGATAGGTGCAGGGAAGCCGCCGCCGCCGCATTGCGATGGCTGGTGATCGCGACGACGCTGGTAACGATCTCGGTCGGAATGGCGACGCAGGCGAACGCGCAAACGCAAGCCCGGCCGCAGGCCGAAGGCATCATCAAAGCCATCCAGGTGGAAGGCAATGAGCGTGTCGACCGGGGAACGGTTCTCTCCTACCTGACGGTTCAGGTCGGCGATCCGTTCGATCCGAAGGAAATCAACGCCTCGCTGAAAAAGCTGTTCGCGACCGGGTTCTTCGCCACGGCCGAACTGCTGCAATCCCCCACCGGCGGCACGCTGATCGTCAAGGTGACGGAGAACCCGATCATCAACCGGGTGGCATTCGAGGGCAATAAGCGCCTCGACGACAACGCCCTCCAGGCGGAGGTGCAGTTGCGGCCGCGGTCGATCTACACCCGCGCCCGGGTGCAGGCGGACGTCCAGCGCCTGATCGAGGTCTACCGCCGCAATGGCCGCTATTCCACCAAGATCGAGCCGAAACTGATCCGCCTGGACCAGAATCGCGTCGACCTGGTGTTCGAAATCGACGAAGGCCCGCTGACCGGCGTCGACCGTATCGTGTTCATCGGCAACACCCATTTCAGCGACTCGCGCCTGCGCGGCCAGATCGCGACGGTGGAGACCGCCTGGTGGCGCTTCTACACGAATGCGGACGTCTACGATCCGGACCGGATCAATGTCGACCAGGAACAGTTGCGCCGCTTCTACCTGAAGGAAGGGTATGCAGACTTCCGCATCCTCTCCGCCGTCGCCGAACTGACCCCGGAACGGACCGGCTTCGTCGTCACCTTCACCCTGGAGGAAGGCGAACGCTATCACGTGGGCAAGGTGAATGTGCAAAGCCGCCTGCCGGAGGTCACGGCCGAAAGCGTGCTGCCGATTCTGACCGTCGAGCCGGGCGACTGGTATGATGCGTCGGTGGTCGACACCGACGTCAACGCCATCACCGACTTTCTCGGCAATGAGGGTTTCGCCTTCGTCGACGTGCGGCCGCGGGTGGAGCGCGACCGCGAAAACCTGACGCTGAACATCACCTATGGCATCGGCGAAGGGCCGAAAGTCTATGTCGACCGGATCAATATCAGCGGCAATGTCCGCACCCAGGATCGGGTGATCCGGCGCGAATTCCGACTGGCGGAAGGCGACGCCTACAACACCAACAAGGTGCGGCGTTCGCGCGAACGCCTCAACAATCTGGGCTTCTTCGAGACGGTGGACATCCAGCCCAAGCCCGGCAGCCAGCCGGACCGCCTCGACCTCGACGTGGAGGTGAAGGAGAAGTCCACGGGCGAAGTCTCGTTCGGCGCCGGCTTCTCCACCTCCGACGGCCCGCTGGGCGACATCGGCATTCGCGAGCGCAACCTGCTGGGCAAGGGCCAGGACCTGCGGCTGCGGCTCCAGATTTCCGGTCGGCGCCAGCAGGCGGATATCGGCTTTACCGAACCCTATTTCCTCGACCGCGAACTGGCGGCCGGTTTCGACATTTTCCGGGTCCAGGAAGACAACACCGACGAAAGCTCGTTCCGGCGGGATACCACCGGCGGCCGACTGCGCGCCGGCTACAGTTTCTCGGAGCATCTGACGCAAAGCTGGTCCTACACGCTGCGCGCCGACGATACGCGCCCGGCGTCGGACGCCTCGCCGTATATCAAGGCCGATTCCGGCCAGTCCACCACATCCGCGATCGCACACACGCTGACCTTCGACAACCGCGACAACCGGTTCAGCCCGAACCACGGCGTCGTCGCCAGCATGACCAACGAAATCGCGGGCCTCGGCGGCAGCAAACGCTATATCCGCAACCGCGTCAGCGCCGGCTATTACTACAGCATCGTGCCGGACCTGGTGATTTCGGTGCAGGGCCAGGGCGGCTATATCTTCGGCCTTGGTCAGGATGTCGGCGTGAACGAGCGCTTCAACCTGGGCGGCGACAATTTCCGCGGCTTCGAGACCGCGGGCATGGGCCCGCGCGACCTCAACACCGACGATGCGCTGGGCGGCAATGCCTTTGGCGTCGGCACCGTCGAACTGTCCTTCCCGTTGGGCCTGCCGGACGAGTTCGCCCTGAAGGGCCGCGTGTTCGCGGAGGCCGGATCGGTGTTCCACCTGGACCAGAGCAATCTGCCCGGCGTCGCCGACGACTCCGCGCTGCGCGCGACGGTTGGTGTCGGAACGTCCTGGGAATCGCCGTTCGGTCCGATCCGGGTTGACTTGGGCTTCCCCGTGCTGAAAGAGGACTATGACAAGGAGCAACTGTTCCATTTCAGCTTCGGCACGCGCTTCTAGCGACGCCGCACGGCCCATACGCCAGTTATAGACCCGGGATGCCCCCATGACAGAAGCCCACGCAAAGGCCGCCACAACCCCCGACCTGCCCGTGCCGATCGAGCGCATCCTGGAGATGCTGCCACATCGCTATCCGCTGCTGCTGATCGACCGCATCGTCGAAATCAAACTCGACGAGAGCGCGGTGGCGATCAAGAATATCAGCTTCAACGAGCCCCAGTTCCAGGGCCATTTCCCCAGCCATCCGGTCATGCCCGGCGTGCTGCTGATCGAGGCCATGGCCCAGACCGCGGCGGCCCTGGTGGTCGCCACCGTGGGCGCGGATGCCGAAGGCAAGCTGGTCTATTTCATGACGGTGGACAATGCCCGCTTCCGCAAGCCGGTCACGCCCGGCGACCAGTTGCGCATCGCCGTGGAGAAGGAGCGGAACCGCGGCAATGTCTGGAAGTTCAAGGGGCGCTGCCTGCTGGATGGCAAGGTCGCGGCGGAAGCCAATTTCAGCGCGATGATTGTGGACCGATAAATGCCGTTCCTGCACCCCACCGCGGTCGTCGACCCCCAGGCGGTGGTGGCCGAATCCGCGCATATCGGGCCGTTCTGTGTCGTCGGCCCCCATGTGCGCCTGGGCGAGAACGTGACCCTGCACAGCCACGCGGTCGTGGACGGCCGCACGGAGATCGGCGAGGGCAGCGAACTCTATCCGTTCAGCTCGATCGGCCATCCGCCCCAGGACCTGAAATACAGCGGCGAGGCCTCGCGGCTGGTCATCGGCCGCAACTGCCGCATCCGCGAGCACGTCACCATGAATCCCGGCACCGAGGGCGGCGGCATGCTGACCCAGGTCGGCGACAACTGCCTGTTCATGGCCAGCTCGCACGTCGCCCATGACTGCAAGGTCGGCAACAACGTCATCATGGCCAACAACGCCACGCTCGCCGGCCATGTGGAGGTGGGCGACTTCGCCATTATCGGCGGCCTGGCGGCGGTGCAGCAGTTCGTCCGCGTCGGCCCGCACGCCATGATCGGCGGCATGTCTGGCGTGGTGAACGACGTCATCCCCTATGGCCTGGTGATGGGCGCGCACGCCGCGCTTTCCGGCCTCAACCTGGTCGGCCTGCGCCGCCGCGGCTTCGCCCAGGACGAGATCAAGGCCATGCGGGAGGCCTATCGCCTCCTGTTCAGCGATCAGGGCACCCTGGCCGAGCGCCTGGACCAGGTGGAAGCGACGCTCGGCACCTCCGACAGCGTGCGCGGCATTCTGGACTTCGCGCGCCAGTCCTCCGACCGCGGCCTGCTCAAGCCCCGGCCGGAGCATGCCGGCTGATCCAGCCGTGACCCCGCTCGGCATCGTGGCCGGCCGCGGCGATCTGCCGGCGCGTCTGGCCGAGCAGGCGCTGGCCCAGGGCCGCCCCGTGTTCGTGCTGGCCCTGACCGGCCAGGCCGATCCGGCGACCATCGCCCCCTACCCGCACGCCTGGGTCCGCCTCGCCGATGGCACGGCGGCGCTCAAACATCTGCGCGGTGCCGGCGTCGAGGAACTGGTGTTTGCCGGCGCCGTCAAACGCCCCTCGCTGCTGAGCCTGCGGCCGGACCGGCGCGCCGCCACCTTCCTGGCCAAGGTCGGCTGGCGGGCGCTCGGCGACGACTCGCTGCTGTCCGCCATCGTCGCGGAGTTCGAGGCCGAAGGCTTCCACGTCGTCGGTGCGGACGCGGTCTGGGGCGACGGGCGCATGCCGGCGGGCGCCCTCACCCGCGCCCGCCCGGACGCCGCCGCCTGGCGCGACATCCGCCGCGGCGTCGCGGTGGTGCAGGCGCTGGGCGCCGTCGATGTCGGCCAGGGCTGCGTCGTGCAACAGGGGATCGTGCTGGCCGTGGAGGCGGTGGAGGGCACCGACGCCATGCTGGCCCGCGCCCGCGACCTGCGGCGCGACGGGCCGGGCGGCGTGCTGGTCAAGCTGGCCAAGCCGGGACAGGACCGGCGGATCGACCTGCCGACCGTCGGGCCGGACACCGTCGACCTGGCCATCCGGGCCGGCCTGCGCGGGCTTGCCGTCGAGGCGGGCGGCGCGCTGGTGCTGGAGCGCGACGCGCTGGCGGCAACGGCCGACGCCGCCGGCCTGTTTGTGTACGGCATCGACCCGGCACGCGTGCTGGCCGAAACCCCGGATCCTGCCGATGACGCTGACTGACCCCCGCATCTTCCTGGTGGCCGGCGAACCCTCCGGCGACACGCTGGGCGCCGGCCTGTTGCGCGCGCTGCGGGCGGAGGTGCCCGGCACGGTCGCCCGCGGCATCGGCGGTCCCGGCATGGTCGAGGCCGGCATGGACCTGGTCTTCCCCTATGACGATCTCGCCATTATGGGCGTGGTGGAAATCCTGCCAAAGCTCGCCCAGTTGCAGCGCCGCTGGGCCGAGGCCGCCGCCGCGGTCGAGGCGTTCCGGCCGGACGTGGTCGTGACCATCGATTCCAGCGGCTTCAACAAGGGCCTGGCCAAGCGGCTGATCAAGGCGCGGGTGCCGGCACGGCGGGTGCATTATGTGGCGCCGATGGTCTGGGCCTGGCGCCCCGGCCGGGCGGAGGGCATGGCGAAGCTGTTCGACCGGCTCATGACCCTGTTTCCGTTCGAACCCCCGTATTTCGAGCCGTTCGGCCTGCCGACCGACTGCGTCGGCCATCCCGCCGTCGAGGCCCGGCCCGGCGACGGCCCCGGCTTCCGCGCCGGCCATGCCATCCCCGCGGAGGCGCCGGCACTGGCGCTGCTGCCCGGCAGCCGCCGCGGCGAGGTCAAACGCCTGCTGCCGCTGATGGTGGAGACCGTCCGGCGCATCGCCCCGTCCCTGCCCGGCCTGCATCTGATCTGCCCGACCGTGCCGCTGGTGGCGCCCTTGCTGCGCGAAGCGCTGGCGGGGCTGGATGTGACCGCGGTCGTGGTCGACCGCCTGGGGGACAAGCACGACGCGCTGGCCGCCGCCGACGCGGCGCTGGCCGCCTCCGGCACGATCACGCTGGAACTGGCGCTGGCGCGCGTGCCGATGGTGGTGACCTATCGGGTCAACGCACTGACCGGTTTCATCGGCCGCCGGCTGCTGAAGGTCCGGAGCGCCAGCCTGCCGAACCTGCTGGCCGGCCGGCCCTTCGTGCCGGAACTGCTCCAGGACCGGGCGACCCCGGATCGGCTGGCGGCGGCAACGCTGGCGCTGCTTCGCGACCCCGATGCGCGGCAGCGCCAGGCGCAGGGGTTTGCCGAGATCGCCGCCGCCCTGAACCCCGGCACGAACACGCCCAGCGCGACAGCCGCCAAAATCGTGCTAGAAGAGGCGGTCCGCGGCCGTGCCGCGCAAACCTCACCCCGCTGAAAGGAACTGCGAGCCATGAGCGCCCAGAACCCGTTCACCACCGGTCAGGCCCGTTACCTGCACACCATGATCCGGGTCAAGGACCTGGACAAGTCCATGGACTTCTACACCCGCCTGCTGGGCATGAAGGAGTTGCGCAAGAAGGACTTCCCGTCCGGCGAATTCACCCTGGCCTTTGTCGGCTATGGCGACGAGACCGCCCACACCGTGATCGAACTGACCCACAACTGGGGCCAGGACAAGCCCTACGACCTGGGCAACGGCTTCGGCCATTTCGCGCTGGCCGTGCCGGACGTCTATGCGGCCTGCGATGTCCTGGCGGCCGAGGGTGTCGAGATTCCGCGCCCCGCCGGGCCGATGAAGCACGGCGGCAGCGTCATCGCCTTCATCAAGGACCCGGACGGCTATCTGATCGAACTGGTCGAGCGGAAATAGGCAATTCGGTCACATTGTCGTGAAAACAGGCGCCATTTCGACGAATGGCGCCTTTCTCTTGCGCCGAAGTCCGCTAGCGTTGCCGACGGTCGGAACATTCTGTTCCCACATCGCAACAGAGAGGTAGTTCAAGTGATGACGCGTACCCTGATTGCCGCCGCCCTTGCCGTCTGCGTGGCCGGGCCGGCGCTGGCCGATGCCGACGCCGCCATCAAATACCGCCAGAACGCGATGAAAGCGATCGGCTCTCAGATGGGTTCGATCGTGGCGATCCTGAAAGGCGAGATCGACAACAAGGCCGCGCTCGCCAAGCACGCCGCCATCATGGGCGAGGCCACGAGCACGGCCATCACCATTCCGGCCTTCAAGACCAACACCGATGGCCAGGGCGATATCAAAACCACGGCCACCGCCGATGTCTGGGGCGAGTGGGACAAGTTCGAGGAAGGGCTGCGCAAGTTGGAGCAGGCCGGCAAGGACATCGCCATGGCCGGCGCGGACGCCAGCATGGACAATGTCAAGGCCCTGGGCTCGGCCTGCAAGGCCTGCCACGACCATTTCCGCCAGAAATAATCCGGCAACGCCTCAAAGGTAGTTGACCGCCGCCCAGACCAGGGCGGCGGCAACCGCCAGCGCCGGCAACGCCACCCAGGCCGGCGTGAAACGCACGTGCGGGTGCGGCTCGACCCAGGACTTGTAGCCGGTGACCATGGCGCGGATCAGGTTTTCCCGCTTCACCACCAGATAGAACAGCACGGCGCCGATATGGACCAGTGCGGCCGCCAGGATCAGGTTGAACACCAACCCGTGCAGGCCGGTGAGCGTGTCGGAGAAGCCCTTGCTCACCAGATGCGTCAGCGGACCGTCGAAATAGATGTCGTCGTTCGCGAACAGGCCCAGGACCGCCTGCGCCGTGACCAGCCCCAGCAGCAACAGAACCATGAGCCCGCCCAGCGGGTTGTGGCCGACGGTTTCCTGCAGCTTGCCGTGCAGCAGCCCGCGCGCATAGGCTTTCGCGGCGGCGACCCCCTTGAAGAAATCCCAGAACTGCGCTGTCTGGCTGCCGATCAGCCCCCAGATCAGGCGATAGATCATCAGCGCCAACAGCGCCTGGCCGATCCAGGCGTGCCATTCGATGAAGCCGTTTTCGGCGGTAAACCAGGCCGCACCGATCAGGACGACCAGGGACCAGTGAAACGCCCGCGTCGGCAAATCCCAGACGCGGAGCGGCGAACGCACGGATTGACGGGACGCAGGCTCTCGCTGGGCCGGCATCGGCTTCCCCTTTGAACTCATCGGATCGGACGCAGACAACCCAGCACATGTGTACGCCGCACGCGGCCGTCACTTGGGACAGGTGATCGCACCCGGCTACGCACGTCATGCCGCAATCGGCAATTCGCCCTTGATCAGCGTGCGATGCAGCACGCGCGCCTGGGTCGGGTCGACCTGGGTGCGGGCGTGCAGGGTGCAACGATTGTCCCACATCAGCACGTCGCCCGGCTGCCAGTCCTCCTGGGTCCAGCCGATCTCCGGCCGGGTGGCGGCGGCCCAGAGTTCGTCCAGCAGCGCCTCGCCCTCGGCGTTCGGCAGTTCCAGGATATGGCTGGACGGCGCCGCATAGCGCCGGCCCAGATAGAGCGCCTTGCGCCCCGTCTCCGGATGCACGCGCACCAGCGGATGCACCGGCCCTTCCACCTCCGCATAGGTCTGGGGCAAGGTCTTGGTCGGCCGGGCGCCGCCGGAGGTGTTGCGGCTGGCGTCCTGCCTGGTGTGCAGGCCGGCGATCCGCGCCTTGGTCGCCTCCGGCAAGTGCTCATAGGCCAGATACTGGTTCGCAAACGAGGTGTGGCCGCCGCCGTTCACCGGCACCCGCAAGGCGTGCAGGATGCTGCCGGCCGGCGGGTTGTCGACATAGGAATTGTCGGTGTGCCAGAGCAGTTCCTGGCTGCCGCTGCCGGAGCCCTTGAACACCGGCTTTCCCGTCTCGTCCAGGTTGGAGATGATCGAGATGCCGGGCAGGGCCGAAACCCGCCCGCTCTCGGTGCCGTAGCCCGCCTGGAGCCAATAGGCACGGCTGCCGGTGGATTGCTGGCCGCCGAACGCCTCGGCCATGGCGAGCAGATGCTCGTCGCCCAGGCTCTGACCGCGGAACAGCAGCACCAGATGCTCCGACCAGGCCTGGCGCACCGCCGCGGTGCGCTCCGCCGTCCAGGGCTGCGAGAGGTCGATGCCCCGCACCTCGGCGCCGAGCGCCTTGCCGGAAGGGATGATATCCATGGCGGTTCCTCCGCGGTTCCTCTGCGGTTGTCGGCTGTGTCGGCGCGTCAGATGGGCACCGGCCCCTGGGTCACCGTGCGGTGCATCAGGCGGCGATAGCGGTCGCCGTCGAAGGCGGCGGCCCGGTGCAACAGGCAAGAATTGTCCCAGACCAGCAGGTCGCCGGGGCGCCATTTGTGGGCGTAGCGGAACCGCGGCTGGGTCGACCACGCCTCCAATTCGTCGATGGGCGCCCGCCCCTCGGCCTCGCGGCCTTCGAGCCAGGAGGCATGCTGGCCCAGGAACAGCGCCTTGCGCCCGCTCGGCGTGTGGGTGCGGGCCAGGGGCTGCGCCGTCGGCGGCCAGTTGGCCTTTTCCTCGTCCGTCGCCTCGCGGTTGTTGGTGCGGCGCACGGAGTCGGGCCAGGAATGCACCACTTTCAGCCCGGCCAACTCCTGTTGCCGGTCCGGCGGCAGCGCCTCGAAGGCCAGGATCATGTTGGCGAACTCGGTCTCACCCCCCTCCTCCGGCACTTCCAGGGCATAGAGGAAGGTCGCGTGCGAGGGCGCGCGGCGGTAGGACTTGTCGGAATGCCAGTGCACGCTGCCCTTGGCGGCGATGGCCTGGCGGGGCGTGTCGGTCTCGTCCAGATTGGTGACGATGTGGATCAGGGGAATGTCCGACGAGCGGTTCGACTGCACGTGCACGTCCAGCGCGCCGAACTGCTTCGTCGCCTCGATCTGCTCGTGCTTGCTGAGCGACTGGTCGCGGAAACAGAGAATGTGATAGCGCCCCAGCGCCTCCTCCAGGCGGGCCATGACCGCCGGCGGCACCGGCCGGCGCAGGTCAAGGCCAACCACCTCCGCCGCCATCACGTCGGAGAGCGGGCTGATACGGATGGCGGTGCCGTCAAGACGATCCGGCATGGGCGTGATCCCTGGCTACGGGCTTTTCGCCACGATAACCCCAAGTCCGACCCGCGCCAAGCGCGCTACCACAAGTGACGCGCTCAGCCGGCATCCCTGCGGTTTGCCGCCACCTCTCCCAAAACCCAATCGCGAAAGGCCGCCACCTTCGGATCGCCGGCCTTGGCCTCCGGGTAGACCAGATAATAGCAGAACGCCGTCTCCTGCTCGATTGCGTCGGGAAACGGCCGCACCAGCCGCCCCGATTGCAGGTCGTCGTCGACCAATGCGCCGCTCGCCAGCACGACGCCCTGCCCCCGCAAGGCCGCGTCCACGGCCATGCTGCCGGAGCTGAAGCGCGGCCCTCGCTCGGCGACGTCAGGGTCGACACCGGCCGCACGCAGCCACATGCGCCAGTTCGGGGCCGCCTCTTCCTCGGTTTTCCATTGCACGTGCAGCAACGGGTAATGGCGCAGGTCCTCCGGCCGCCGCAGCGGCGGGCCGGCCGACAGCAATTGCGGGCTGCACACCGGAAAGGCGACGTCGGCGATCAGGCAATCCGACCGAAGCTTGGGGTAATCGCCACGGCCATACCGCAGCGCAATGTCGACGCCGTCGCCGGCAAAGTTCGCGTGCTCGTCCTTGGCGTCGACCCGGATATCGTAGTCGGGGTGCGCGTGGCGGAACCGTTCCAGGCGCGGCACCAGCCATTTCGCGCCGAACGAGGGCGCAACGCTCACCGTGATGATCCGGCCGCGCCCGACCGCGCCCATGGCCTCGCACGCCTCGGCGAGCCTGTCGAACCCCTCGCGCAGCAGCGGCAATGCGGCCTCCCCGGCTTCCGTCAGCCGCAGCGCGCGGGTCAAGCGTTCGAACAGAACGACGCCGCGGTATTCCTCCAGCGTCCGCACCTGTTGGCTGATGGCGGCCGGGGTCACGTGCAGTTCCGCAGCGGCCTTCTTGAAACTCAGATGGCGCGCGGCGGCCTCGAACGCACGCAGGCTGTTCAGGGTCGGGAGATCACGGGGCATTCGGGCCTCACTGCAAATAGATTTTCTAATCCATCCCTCTAGATCTTCTCGTTTGTGGAACGGTGTTTCGATCACGATTTTGGGTGGCGACAGAAGAACTGTGTGAGTGGGCGGACTTCAACAAACAAGTTCGGCTTACGCAATGCTTCCTTGCGAAACCTCGAAAGGTCTGTGCCATGAACGACTTTCTCACCCTGGCCGAACGCACCGAAACGCTTCGGGCGTGTTCGCCGCAATTCGAACCCCTGGGCGGTGGTGCGTTCCGGTTGCTTCATGCCAAGGGCGCGATGCTTGGCGACTGGCTGACACAGGCGCTGGAGCCGATGCGACGCGCGGCCCGGCGGCGCCAGACTCTCCGGGAACTGGGTCGGCTGGACGACCGCGCGCTGGCGGATATCGGCATTTCCCGAGCCGACATTGGCAGAATCGCGGACATCACGGCGCGCCAGGCACCGGACGAGGCGATGACGGCCGCCGACCTGCATCGGCGTCACCCGTAAGCCCATCAACCGGCACAAAAAGACCCGCCGCAAGGCCGGCGGCGGGTCAATTTGGGGCTCCTGCGGTCGGACGGAGAGTGGCTAGGGCGTTTTCGGTCCTGGTTGACCCACTCTCCTGCCCCATCTCCCGCGCAAGCGGGGACACGGAAGCGGGGCTGGTGAGCCGGCTGGAAAAGGCTCCGCTTTAGGCGTTCGCGACCGCGGCCTTGCCGGCATTCTCGCCGGCGATCTTGCCGAACACCGCGCCCGCCATCAGGCCGGTGCCGCCCGGATAGTTGAACCAGAACAGGCCGCCCGCCATCTCGCCCGCGGCGTAGAGGCCGGGGATCGGCAATTCCTCGGTGTCCAGCACCTGCGCATCGGTCGAGATGCGCACGCCGCCGAAGGTGAAGGTGATGCCGCAGGTGGTCTGATAGGCCTCGAACGGCGCTTCCTCGATGGTGTTGGCCCAGTTCGTCTTGTTGATCGCCAGCCCTTCGGTGCAGCGCCCGTCCTTGACGTTCGGGTTGTAGGGGATGTCCTGGCGGACCGCCGCGTTGTAGGCCTTGATCTCGCGCAGGAACTGTTCGGCGTTCACGCCTTCCAGCTTCTCCGCCAGTTCTTCCAGCGTGTTGGCGCGGACCTTGGTCACCTGGCGGATGCGGTATTCGTCGCGCAGGTTCGGGATGATCTTGTTGTCGAACACCTGCCAGGCCATCTGGTTCGGCTGGTTCAGGATCACCCGGCCGTATTTGGCATAGGTGTAGTTGCGGAAGTCCGCGCCCTCGTCGACGAAGCGCTTGCCCTCGGCGTTGATCATGACGCCCCAGGGGTAGGAGTGCTTCTGGAAATTGTCGCCGACATCCAGGTCGCCGAATTCCGGCGCGTTGTAGTCCCAGCCGACCGCGTGGCAGCCGCTCCAGTTGCCATAGGGGCGGGCGCCGGCGGCCAGGGCCATGGTGATGCCGTCGCCGGTGTTGAAGCGGGTGCCGCGCACCTTCGCCGCGTCCCAGCCGGGGCCCAGATAGCGGGTGCGCATTTCCGGGTTGCCCTGGAAGCCGCCGGCCGCCAGCACCACCGACCGGGCGTTGACGCGGACGGTCTTGAGCTTGCCGTTCTCGTCGCGCAGACGGACCTTGGCGCCGTGCACGCCATCGTCATCGGAGATCAGCTCGGTCGCGCGGGCGCCGTACATGATCTTGATATCGTTGTTGCCGCAGGCCTCGGTCAGCGCCTCCACCAGGCCCGGGCCACCGCCCCAGGCCGAGACGACCAGCCCGCCCCAGAACTTGAAAATGCCGTCGATCTTGAAGGCCTGCTTGCCGTAGATCGGCAGGAAGCGGACGCCCTTCTTGCGCATCCACTTCATGGTCTCCAGCGACCGGGTGACCAGCAACTCGCACATGTCCGGGTCGGTCTTGTACTCGGTCAGCCGGCCCATATCGTCGTAGAACTGGTCTTCGGTGTAGGTGCCGAAATCCGACATCGCCACCTCGTCGTCCGAGAGGTCCGGGCACAGTTCGCGGATATCGTCGACGCCATGAAACACGGTGCGGATATTGCCCGCCGTGAAGGCGGAATTGCCGCCGGCCTCTTCCTTGGGCGCCCGTTCCAGCACGATCACGCTCGCGCCCTGCTCACGGGCGGACAGCGCCGCGCACATGGCGGCGTTGCCGCCGCCCACCACCAAGACGTCCGTACTGATATCTGCCATGATCCGGGTACTTCCTTGCAGCGACTGTATCTCTGGGGCGGTTATAACCAGTTCGTCCCGCGTTCGTCGAGGTCGATACCGCCATCCTGGACTTTGCGCCCGGATTGGCGGACACTGGCGTCGCGCCGGGCGGAATAACCGGCTGAATATCCAAGCAAGGACAGGTTCGATGCGCCGAGTTGCCCTGACCGCATTCGCGGCCGTTTGTCTGACCGGAACCGCCCACGCCGAAGGCGACCCCCGTCCGCCGCTCTGGGAATTCGTGACCGTCGAGCGCTATGTCCAGGCTCTGGTTCAGACGGGTGTGATGGCGTTGCGCGATCAGGTCGAATTCACCTATTCGCACATCTCCGCCGACTTCCGGTCCGGCTCCGTCTTCCTCGACGGCCTGACGATCTATCCGGAGGTTCCCTGGGAGGGCGACGAGCCCTGCGTCGTCCAGGCCGAACGCGCCACCATCGCCACGGCGTCCCCCGCCAGCTGGGACACGTTGCGCCTGCACATCGCACTCCAGAGCGCCACCGCCAGCCTGAGCTGCTTGATGCCGCCGATGAACGAGCAGGTGAAGGCCGCGGGCATCAACCGCATCGCCATGGACCATTTCGACATCGACCTGGACTACCAGATCGGCCCCGGCCGGTTGCGGGTCATGGCGGATACCGCGTTGACGGGGCTGGCGTCGGTCAACCTCAACGTCGATTTCGCCTATTTCGCGATCAAGCAGAACGACGATATCGACGCCTTGCTCTCCCACGCCGCCGTGACCGTGGAAGACCAGGGGCTGTGGGAGAAAGCCAAGGCCTTCCTGCCGCCCAATCTCCAGGACCCGGATGCCGCCGCCGCCATGGTGCAGGGCGGCCTCGCCGAGGCGCTGCAATCGTCCCGCGGCCCGGGCCAGACCCGGCAGGCCCTGGCACCGGACCAGCAGGCCTTCGTCAACGCCGCCGTGCGCGAGGTGCGCCGGTTCGTCCAGGAGCCGGGCAGCATCACCATCGAGTCCCACCCGACGGACCTCGTCTATCTGGACGCGGATATCATCGAAGATCCGAAGGCGCTGTTCGAACAGCTTCAGCCGACGGTGAAGCGCTTCCCGACCCCCGCCAACCCGATCATCGAAACCGCAAAGCTCCGCGCCGCCCTGACCAGCCCGGACAAGCTGAGCGCAGACGAGCGTCTGACCATCGGCAAGGCCCTGGTCACCGGCAAAGGCACGCCGAAAGCCGTCGCCCAGGGCCGCGCCTTGCTGGAGCCGCTGTCGGCCGAGGGGAACACCGAAGCCGGGCTCGCCCTGGCGTCCGTGCTCGAAACCGAAGATCCCGCCGCCGCCTATCGCCTGGCGCTTCAGGCAGGGGCCGCCGGCGCCGATGGCGCCATCAGCCTGCTTGACAGACTGGAGCGGGACCTCACCACCCCGGACGTGCTGGCGATCCAGGCGGAAGTCGAGAGCCCCATCGGCGACGATGCCTATGCGTCGGTCTCCGCCATGCGCAGCCGGGCCATGGCCCATCTTTCCGGCTATGGCGCCCGGCGCAGTTACCACCAGGCGCTTTACTGGGCGACGCTGGCCAGTGCGGCCGGCGACCGGGCGGCCGCCGGCCTTGTCGACGAAATCCAAAACCGGATGCGCTATCGCGGCGATGCCGCCGCCCTGGCCTGGCAGGCCGAAGCCAGCGCCGTGGCCGATGCCGCCCTGACGGCCTGGTTGGACCAAAACCTGGCGGCCCGCTTCGGCCGGCAGAAATAGGCGACGGCCCTACCCCACCGGGTCCGCGTGCAGGGCCACGACCTCGCCGGCCAACGCCTTGTCCGGCGCCGGAAACAGGCTCATCACCGCCACGTCGTGGCCGGCAATCATCTCCGTGCGCCGGCCACCCGAAAGATCGGACAGCAGGCGGTAGCCGTCCAGCATGGCCTTCATGTCGTAGAACACGCCGAACGGCCGCTCCTCCTCCCATTCCTGGTAGAGATGGGCGGCGTCGCTCGCCAGCACGATCGGGCCGCGGCGGGTGTTGACGCGGATGGCCATCTGGCCGCGGCAATGGCCGCCGATATGCACCAGTTCGATGCCCGACCACGGCACCGAGACATTGCGGTGCTCCACCAGCCGGCCCTCGGCCTTGAGCCGGCGGATGGTGGCGCAATCACGCTTGCCATAGCCCTGGCGGAAGAATGGGTGACAGGGGTCGGTGCCGTCTACGATGGGCATCATCTCGGTGTCGATGTGGAAGGTGGCGCCGGTGAATTCGTCCAGATTGCCGACATGGTCGTAATGGGCGTGGGTGATGATCAGGTCGCTGATCCCGGCCGGATCCGCCCCCAGCCGCCGCAACCCGTCGGGCCCGGAGAAAAACAGGCGCGAGTCGAGCCGGTCCGCCAGCACCGGCGCATAGCCGGTATCGACGGCAATGGTGCGGCCCTCGCCCCGGATCAGATAGACGTAATAGGCCATGCCGGGGATCATCTGGTCGTGATCCGCGCTCAGCATCAGGCTGCCGGCCGAAACCGGGGCGTCGCCCTGGTCGGCATAGCGGATGGCATAGACTTCGTATTTGGGGATGGCGTCTGGAGATGGGGCGGCGGTCATGGGCGGGCGGTTCCTCGGGCTTGTGTTTGGCTTTGGCCCGCAAGGATAGGCGAGCCGCGCCGCCGGGAACAGAGGCACCGCGTCAGGTCTGGCGCCGGCCGTAGGTTTTGAACTTCTCCAGCACCTCGGCCATTTGCCCCGAGTTGAGGATCGCCGGGCGCGTCACCTGCAGGCAACGCCAGTAGGTGTCCGCCAGGGTCTCGACCTCCACCGCCAGCGCCAGCGCCTTGTCCAGCGAGGCGTCGCAGGCGATCATGCCGTGATTGGCGAGCAGGCAGGCCTTGCGCCCGTCGAGCGCCTTCAGCGCGTGATCCGAAAGCGCCTGCGTGCCGAACAGGGCATAGGGCGCGCAGCGGATCGTGTCGCCGCCGGCCACCGCCACCATGTAGTGAAACGCGGGAATGTCCTGGTGCAGGCACGCGAGCGTCGTCACCGCCCGGCCATGGGTGTGGACGAGCGCGTTCAGGTCCGGCCGCGCCGCCAGGATATCCCGGTGGAAGCGCCATTCGCTGGACGGCTTGAGGCCATTGCGGGCGGTGCAGTCGCCGTCGGCGAGGCGGACGGCCACCACGTCCTCGGGCTCCATCGCCTCATACGGAAGGCCGGAGGGGGTGATGAGCATCCCCTCGCCCCACCGCACGCTGGCATTGCCGCTGGTGCCCTGGTTGATGCCGAGGCCGTTCATGCGGCGGACCGTGTCCACCACCTGCCGGCGCAAATCCGCTTCGCTCATGCCGCCGCCTGCTCCGGAAACAGGTCCGCGAGCCCGTCAGCCGACGCGGCACAAACACCACGCTCGGTCACCAGTGCCGTCACCAGTGCCGCGGGTGTGACGTCGAAGGCCGGGTTGGCCGCCGGCGTCGTCTCCGGCGTGATGCGAACGCGGGTGAGATCGCCCGCCGGCGTCTTGCCCCACATCTCGGTCACTTCGGCCTCGGCCCGTTCCTCGATGGGAATGGCGAGGCCGTCGGTCAGGGTCCAGTCGATGGTCGGGCCCGGCAGGGCGACATAGAACGGCACGCCGTGGGCCGACGCCGCCAGCGCCTTCAGATAGGTGCCGATCTTGTTGCAGACATCGCCCGCCGCCGTCGTCCGGTCGGTGCCGACAATGCAGAGGTCGACCTGGCCGCGCTGCATCAGGTGGCCGCCGGCATTGTCGACCACCAGCGTGTGCGGCACGCCGTGGCGGCCCAACTCCCAGGCGGTCAGCGAGGCGCCCTGGTTGCGCGGCCGGGTCTCGTCGACCCAGACATGCACGGGAATGCCGGCGTCGTGCGCCTTGTAGATCGGCGCCAGCGCCGTGCCCCAGTCCACCGTCGCCAGCCAGCCGGCGTTGCAATGGGTCAGGATATGGACGGTCTCGCCCGGTTCCTTCGCCGCGGCGGCGTCGCGGATCAGGGGCAGGCCGTGGTCGCCGATGGCCTCGCAGATGGCCGCATCCTCGTCGGCGATTGCGCCGGCCCGCGCCCAGGCAACCGCCGCCCGCTCCGCCGGCGTCAGGGCCGAGAGGCGGGCACGCAGGTCGTCCAGCGCCCAGCGCAGATTCACCGCCGTCGGGCGCGTCGCGTAGAGCGTCTCATAGGCAAGGGCGAGGCCGGCGTCGCTGGGATCGTCCCGCATCGCCAGCGCCATGCCATAGGCGGCCGTCGCCCCGATCAGCGGGGCGCCGCGCACCAGCATGGCCCGGATCGCCTCCGCGGCCTCCGGCAGGACGCGCAGGCTGCGGGTCTCGAACGCGTGCGGCAGGCGGGTCTGGTCGATAATGCCGACCGAGCCATCGGCATTCGGCCAGATGGTGCGGTAAGGGGTGCCGTCCACCAACATGGCTCAGTGCCCCAGTATGCGGCCGGCCACGGCGTCGAGCCGCGCCACGACTTCGGAATCCGTCGCATGCGGCGGCGTGATGATCGCCAGGTCCAAGGCGGTATGGCAGCCGCTGGAACAGGACTCCTTGCGGCCCTCCAGCCGCGGGATCACCGCCTGCACCAGCGTCTTCGCCTTCTCTGCATTCTCGCCCAGCACCTTGACCACCTGTTGCACGGTGACGTCGTCATGGCCGTCGTGCCAGCAATCGTAGTCGGTGACCATGGCGACGGTCGCGTAACACATTTCCGCCTCGCGCGCCAATTTGGCCTCCGGCATGTTGGTCATGCCGATGACGGAGCAGCCCCAGGACCGATACAGTTCCGATTCGGCGCGGGTGGAAAATTGCGGCCCTTCCATGGTCAGATAGGTGCCGCCGCGCACCGCTGCGATCCCGACCGCCGCGGCCGCCTCGGCCAGGGCATCGATCAGGCGCGCGCAGGTCGGGTCGGCCATGGAGACATGGGCGACGCAGCCGGTTCCGAAAAAGCTCTTCTCGCGGGCGAAGGTGCGGTCGATGAACTGGTCCACCAGCACGAAAGTGCCCGGCGGCAACTCCTCCTTCAGCGAGCCGACCGCGGACAGCGAGATGATCTCGGTCACGCCACAGCGCTTCAGCACGTCGATATTGGCGCGGAAGTTCAGGTCCGAGGGCGGGATGCGGTGGCCGCGGCCATGGCGGGGCAGGAAGACCAGTTGCTGGCCGTTCAGTTCGCCGTGCATCACCGCGTCGGAGGCGACGCCGAACGGCGAATGCACGCGCTGCCAGCGCACATTCTCCAGCCCGTCGATCTCGTAAATGCCGCTGCCGCCGATAATACCGATGACCGGCGGGGTCCCTGGGGGATGGGCCATGGCGGGCCTCCTTCCTCTTGAAACGGTCTCTTTCAAGCAAAAGGGCCGCCTGTAACAGCGGCCCTTCGCAACATTTAAGCACGGACAGCGCTTGCGGCTAGTGCACGTCTGCCCAGACTTTCTTCTTCACGAAGTAGAGCATGACACTCAGCACCAGCAGGAACAGCACCACTTTCAGGCCCATGCGCTTGCGCTCATCGAAATGCGGCTCGGCCGTGAACATCAGGAAGGTCGAGACGTCGTGCGCCATCTGATCGAGCGAGGCCTTGGTCCCGTCCGCATACGTCACCGCGTCGTCGAACAATGGCGGCGCCATCGCGATCTGATGCCCGTCGAAGGCCACATTGTAGTGCATGCCTTCGATCACATTGAACCCGGGCGGCGGCTCGTGAAAGCCGGTCAGCAGGGCGTAGATGTAGTTCGGGCCGTTCTCGCGCGCCTTGGCCATCAACGACAGGTCCGGCGGCAAGGCGCCCCCGTTCGAGGCGCGGGCCTGCTTTTCGTTGGCGAACGGCGCCGGGAACGGGTCGGACGGACGACGCGGCCGCGTCGTCGCATCGCCATCGTCGTTGGTCGTCGCGATATCCGCCTGCGACGCCAGAGCCTTGATGGTCTCCGCGGGCAGGCCGATGCCGGCCAGGTCGCGATAATGCATCAGGTTCATGGAGTGGCAGCCGGCGCAGACCTCCTTGTAGACCTGATAGCCGCGCTGTGCGGCGGCACGATCGATCGTGCCGAACACACCGCTGAACGACCAGTCCTGGCTGGCAATCTCGGTCCCACCGCCGGCCGCCTGAACCGACGCCGGCAGCGCGAACGCGACCGCAGCGGCGGCAACGGCCGCCTGGGCGAAGCGAAGGATACGCATCAGGCTTTCTCCATCGGCTTGGCGGCGGCAGCGGCGGCGGCTCCGGTTCCCCCACCGAGCACGGGCTCGGCGATACTGGCCGGCGGTTGTTTCGGCCGCTCGAACAGCCCCAGATAGGGGATGATCACCAGGAAGTGCAGGAAGTAGTACGCGGCGCCGATCCGGCTCCAGTACACGAATTTCAGGCCCAGCCAGGCATCGTCCGGCGCGTTGGCGCCGCACCAGCCGAGCAGGATGCAATCCAGGCCCAGCAGCCAGAAAAACCATTTGTACATCGGACGGAACCGGGCCGAGCGCACCGGCGAGCGGTCCAGCCAGGGCAGGATGAACAGCACCGCGATCGCCGCGAACATGGCAAGGACACCGGCCAGCTTGTCCGGGATGGCGCGCAGGATCGCGTAGAAGGGCAGGAAATACCATTCCGGCACGATGTGCGGCGGCGTCTTCAGCGGGTTGGCTTCGGTGTAGTTGTCCGGGTGGCCCAGATAGTCGGGCGCGTAGAACACCACGCAGGCAAACACCAGGAAGAACACGGCAATGCCGAAATAGTCCTTCACCGTGTAGTACGGGTGGAAGGGGATCGAATCCTGCGGGCCCTTCATGTCGATGCCCAGCGGGTTGTTCGAGCCGTGCTTGTGCAGCGCCCAGATGTGCAGGATGACGATGCCGAAGATGACGAACGGCAGCAGGAAGTGCAGCACGAAGAAGCGGTTCAGCGTCGGGTTGTCGACCGAGAATCCACCCCACAGCCAGGTCACGATGCTCTCACCCACCAACGGGATGGCCGAGAACAGGCTGGTGATGACCTTCGCACCCCAGAAGCTCATCTGGCCCCAGGGCAGCACATAGCCCATGAAGGCGGTGGCCATCATCAGCAGCAGGATCAGAACGCCCAGAATCCACAGCAATTCGCGCGGCGACTTGTAGGAGCCGTAATACATGCCGCGGAAAATGTGGATGTAGACGACGATGAAGAAGAAGCTGGCGCCGTTCATATGCACGAAGCGGATGACCCAGCCGAAATTCACGTCGCGCATGATGCGCTCGACACTGGCGAAGGCCATGTCGACGTGCGGCGTGTAGTTCATCGCCAGCACCAGGCCGGTCGCAATCATCATCACCAGGCAAACGCCGGCCAGCGAGCCGAAATTCCACCAGTAATTCAAGTTGCGCGGGGTCGGATAGTCCACCGTCGCATGGTTCATCATGGAGAAGACCGGCAGGCGGTCATCTACCCATTTGGCCAGGGGATTGGTGATCGGAGTGTGCGGTGTATCGTGATCAGCCATGTCGCTTACCCGATCTTGATTTTCGTATCGGATTCAAACGCATAGGGCGGAATATGCAGGTTCTCCGGCGCCGGGCCTTTGCGGATCCGCCCGGACGTGTCGTATTCCGACCCGTGGCACGGACAGAACCAGCCGTCATAGTCGCCCTTCTTGTCGCCCGGCCGCTGGCCGAGCGGAATGCAGCCCAGATGCGTGCAAACGCCGATCATCACCAGCCATTCCGGCTTGATGACGCGCTCGGCATCGGTTTGCGGGTCGCGGAGCTCGCTGACATTCACGTCCTGCGCCTCCTCGATCTCCTTGGGCGTGCGGTGCCGGATAAACACCGGCGCGCCGCGCCACATGATCGTGATCGCCTGGCCCACGGCAATCGGCGCCAGATCGACCTCCGTCGAGGACACGGCCAGCGCATCCGCTGCCGGGTTCAAGGAATCAATCAGCGGCCAAACCGCAGCGCCAACGGCCACCACGCCCATGCCCGCAGTGGCCAACATCAGAAAATCGCGTCGGGTTTCACCATCATCGTGATGGTCCGCCCCGTGTACGGCGTCCGCCATCCTCACTCCTTCCCCAGTGTAACGAGGGACCTATTGAGATCACACCGTCTAGCCGAAGTCAGCCCCACACTCAAATCAGCGCCCGGTCGCAAGCGTCAATCCGCCACACAGCCTTGTCCCTCGGAAACGGCAGGGTGCGTGCCTATGACGGAACGGAATTTCACCCTGAACGGCGCCCGCCTCGTGGCCGACCCGACCGGCGCCCTGTGGTGGCCGGACCGACGCCTGCTGGCCGTCGCCGACCTGCACCTGGAAAAGGCATCGGCGTATGCGGCGGGCGGCGTGTTGCTGCCCCCTTACGACAGCCGGGAAACCCTGGACCGCCTGGCCCGTGTCGTGGCGCGGCGGCAGCCGGTCCACGTGGTGGCGCTCGGCGATTCGTTTCACGACGCCCTGGCCGCCGAGCGGCTGGAGCCGACGGTCGCCGCCCGCCTGCGCACCCTGGTCGCCGCTTGCGCGGACTGGATCTGGATCGCCGGCAATCACGACCCGGAGCCGCCCGCCGGCTTCGGCGGCAGGGTGGCGGCCGAATGGCGGCTCGGCCCGCTCGTCTTCCGGCACGAGCCGCAGCCGGGCCACCCCGGCGAAGTGGCCGGCCACCTGCACCCGAAAGTGCGGATCGTCACCCGCGCCCGCGCCCTCAGCGCCCGCTGCTTCGTCACCGACGGCCACCAGGCGGTGCTGCCGGCCTTTGGCGCGCTGACCGGCGGCCTGGATATCCGCGACCGCGCCATTCACGGCCTGTTTCGCTGCCCTCCGGTCGCCCTCGCGCTCGGCCCGGGACGGGTCTATGCGGTCGCGGGTCGGAGCGGAACGGCGCGGCGAGACTTGCGGCCATGACCTCAACCCTTTGCAACGGTGACACGCTTCACAGACAACGATAGGCTGCAACGGTCATGACGGGGTGCCGGGGGACGCCTGCGCCCACCCGACCGGCAACGGCAAGACGACGCGAGGAGACGAGAACCATGTCATTCGTGCGCGGTTTGATCCAGTTGATCTGCGGCAGGGAAAGCCCCGGCAATGGCGGACCGGCGACGCCGCCACCCAAGCCCGCCACACCGATCCTCGACCAGTTCGACGCCATTGCCGCCGGCGGCGGCAGCCCGCAGGAGATCGCGCTGCGGCAGGCCGGCTTCGTCCGCGGCCAGATTCGCGACAACGCCCTGCCCTTCTTCCGGGAGTTGCGCGACCATCGGCCGATCATGCCGGCGGGTCCGATCTGGCTCGTTTCGCGTTTCCGCGATGTCGAGGAAATCCTGCACCGCGAGACCGTGTTCGGCGTGCCCTACCTGCCGAACATGACCGGCGTCATCGGGCCGTTCGTGCTGAGCCAGGACATCACCCCGCAATACGACCACGACATCTCGGCCATGCGCCTCGCCATCCGGCGCGAGGACCTGCCGCGCGTGCACGGGATCGTCTCGCGCCACGCCGCGCAAATCGTCGACGAACTGGTCGCCACCGGCCAGCCGTTCGACATCGTCCAGAGCCTGACCCGGATCGTTCCGCTGCGCGTCGCCCAGGAATATTTCGGCTTCGAGGCGCCGGACGACGACATGAAACGCTGGGCGCGGGCCGCGTTCGAGGAATTCTTCGTCAATCTCGACAAGGTGCCGGCGGTGCGCGAGGCCGCGGTGCAGGCCGGCGCGGAAAGCCGCGATGCGCTGGCTGGCCTGATCGCCCGGCGCCGTGCCTCCGGCGAGGAGCGGGACGACGTGCTGGGCCGGCTGCTGGCGCAACAGAAGGCCGGCGGCGGCCTCTGCTTCGACGACGAGGGCGTGATTCGCACGTTGCAGGGCTGCCTGATCGGCATGGACGAGACCACGAACCAGGCCTGCAACGCCGCCCTGCTGGTCATGCTGAGCCAACCGCCGCTGCTGGCCGCCGCCCAGGCCGCGGCAAAGGCGGGCGAGGACGAGAAGCTTGCCGCCATCGTGTTCGAGGCGCTGCGCTTCCGCCCGATCAACCCGCTGGTGGTGCGCGTGCTGAAACAGCCCTACACGCTGGGCGCCGGCACGCCGCACGAGACCGCCCTGCCGGCGGGCGCGGTGGTGTTCAACCTCACCTGGTCGGCCATGTTCGACGAGCGGGTGCTGGAGACGCCGACGGAGTTCAAGCCCGGCCGGCCGGCCAGCCACTACCTGCACTTCGCCACCGGCCACCATGCCTGTTTCGGCCGCTATATCAGCATGGTGCAGATCCCGCAGATCCTGAAGCCGCTGCTGGCGCAGGACGGGCTGAAGCTGGCCGGCGCGCCGGAAATGGCCGGCCATCTGAAAGTCTTCCCGGACAAGGTAACGGTCGCGGTCGGCGGCTGAAGCCACCGCTCCTTCCGGCGCCGCCGATGGTGCGAGTGCGCCGCGCTGCCTGCGTCCCGGCCGGCGCAGCGCGCCGGGCCGGGATCGCCCGATCTCGCGCACACGGGCCGCCCGGGCGTTCGTATGCCGACACCGGCCCCGGATGCCCGCTCCGCAGGCTCCGGGGTACGGAAACGGACATGCACGGGGACGGAGGGCTCAGAGCCCTAACCCGAAATGTTCCCCGGCCGCCGCGGAGCGGTGAGCCGGGGCCGGCCGGTAAGTGCGAACACTGCCGCCCCCCGTGTTCGCATGCCGACACCGGCCCCGGATGCCCGCTCCGCAGGCTCCGGGGTACAGCCGTCCGGGGGTGCCGCCGGCTACTTCGTCTTCAGATATTCCAGCAGCGCCCGCTTGTCGTCGGCCGAGAGATCGGTGCCGTATTCGTGGCCGCCATTGCCGTTGCCGGTCTCCGAGGTCTTCACGGTGTATTTCCACTGGTCGCGCGGCAGATCGATCTGGAACCCGACCCGGACCGGGTCATAGTCGCGCTGGCCCAGCGGGAACTCCTTGGGCCGGTCGTTCGCCTTCTCCAGCAGGTCGGCCAGGGTCGGCACCGAGCCGTTGTGCAGATAGGGCGCCGCCGCCCAGGTGCCGTAGAGCGGCCGGGCCGCATACGGCTTGCCGTCGCCCAGATAGGGCTTGGCGTCGTCGCCGCCATCCGGCAGGACGGTGTCGCGCCAGTAGATCTTGCCGCGCCGGTCCAGATCCTCGTACTCGCGCAGTTCGGACTCGCTGACATTGTCGGCGATAACGGCCTTGTCCATGACCGCCTTGACCGCAGCCGCCACCACCGTCGCGAAGGCATAGCCCTCGAACGGCTGGCCGGCGGTGACACCCTTGCAGTCTTTCAGCAAGGTCGCGTCCTCGGCCGAATACTGGCGCTTCTTGAAGCCGGCCACCTGCGGCAGGTCGCCCGGATTCGGCACCGGACAGGCGACGGTCAGCGCCGCCCCGGCATCCGTTCCGACCGACGGCACGCCGGGAATCGGTGTCTCCAGCCCCGGCGCGTACCGGCGCAGTTCCAGCAGCCCGGTGTCGGTGTAATCGCTCGCGCCGTATTCGTGGCAGCGGGCGCACGTCGCGTCATAGATCGCCTTGCCCTGGCCGGCCAGCGCCGGGTCGATCTTGCCGAACACCTGCTCCGGCCATTTCGGCGGCGTGATATTGTACGAGAGCACTTCCAGTTCGCGCATGTTGCGCACCGGAATCGAGCTTGTGAAACGCTCGTCGCCCTGGTCCGGCAACAGCTTCACCGTGGCGCCCGCGCCCATGGTCTCGGTGAAATTGCGTTCCATCACCGAATTGGTGTTCTGGGTCCATTCCACCCAGCGATAGTCCTTGAAATTCCAGACCGGCGGGAATTTCGACGGCGCGTTCAACTCCACCAGATTGTCGTCGCTGAGCTGGGCCAGGATGAAATTGCGGGTGCCGTTGAACGCATCCAGCCGCCCGAAGCCGGAGGTGCATTGCGCCTTCGGCCCCTGGCATTCCGGCTTGGCGTTGCGCCGCTCGACCGCCTTGGCAATCACCTTGGCAAGGCTGGCCCGCGCCTTGAGCTCGTCGATATGGGTCAGCAGGCCCACCGCCTGGCCCAGCAGCACCGCCGGGCGGATCACCGGCGCCAGCCAGCCGTATTCGCCATAGGCCTGCTGGAACAGCCGCTCCAGGAACTGGCGTCGCAACTCGCCATTGTCCTTCAGCGCCACAACCGCGCCGAACATGTCGGCATAGAAGGTCTGCATGTCGAACATGTTGGGCGCGCCGTCGACGCGCACGCCCTTGCCGTTGTAGCGGAACTCGCCGGTGTGGCAGGCCGAGCAGGTGATGCCGACCATTTCCAGCCCGGCGGTGAAGTCGTTCCGGGCCAGGGTGAGGCCGACCGCCAGGCCATCGTCGCGCTTCGGGTCGGGCATCAGACCGAACCGCTCCAGATCCTCCATGAACGGCTTGCCGGTCTTCGGGTCGGTCAGCGCCCGCAACATGCGGATCGGGAAGATCTCCGCGCCCTGGCTGGTGTGGTAGAATCTGTCCTTGTTGTCGCCGGCGAGGCCGTTGCCATAGGACAGGTCGATCACCTTGGTATCGACCTTGTCATAGGCGACCGGCGGCAAATCCCCCGGCCAGAAATAGATCATGGCGCCGAGATAGATGACCACGATCGCGCCGATGATCCAGGCGAGAATCCGAAGCAACCCCATCTGCCATATCCTCCACGCAATGGTGGCGTCCCCTGCGCCGCTGGAGAATAAACCATACCGCAGAACGGCTTGCCGCTCCAGGCGAAACCGCAGCAGCCCGCCACCCATGGTAGCAAATGGAAGAAGGAGATGGTGGGCCCGCCAGGATTCGAACCTGGGACAACGCGGTTATGAGCCGCGCGTTCTGACCGCTGAACTACAGGCCCGCCAGGGTGGGATTATGCCGCGAATCGGCGCAAGGCCAACACCGCATTCAACCCGCCGAAGGCGAAGCTGTTGGAAAGCGCCGCCCGCACCGGGGCTTCCCGCGCCACATTCGGGATGTAATCCAGGTCGCAGGCCGGGTCGGCTTCCGTGAAGGAAATCGTCGGCGGCAAGATGCCGTCGAACGTGCCCAGCGTGGCGATCAGTTCCAGCGCACCGGCCGCGCCCAGCGCATGGCCGT
Source organism: Alphaproteobacteria bacterium (assembly GCA_020638555.1). Classification (NCBI taxonomy): domain Bacteria; kingdom Pseudomonadati; phylum Pseudomonadota; class Alphaproteobacteria; species Alphaproteobacteria bacterium. Next base: position 70,381 of record JACKII010000003.1, read on the forward strand.
GCATCGACTTGGTCGACGAAATGCCAATGGCCCGCGCCCGCTCGCCCAAGGCCATTTTCAGCGCCTCGGTCTCGGTCGGGTCGTTGGCCGGCGTGCCGGTGCCGTGGGCGTTGACGTAATCGATATCGTCCGGGTTCAGGCCCGCGTCGCGCAACGCGCCGCGGATCGCCCGCGCCGCGCCGTCGGCCGACGGCTGCACCAGGTCGCCCGCATCGGACGAGGTGCCGAAGCCCGCGATCTCGCCATAGATTTTGGCGCCACGCGCGCGGGCGTCTTCCAGGCGCTCCAGCACGACGATGCCGGCGCCCTCGCCCAGCACCATGCCCTTGCGGTCCTTGCTGAACGGCCGGCAGACATCGGGCGCCATCACCCGCAGCGCCTCCCACCCTTTGAGCGTGCCGAAGGTGATGCAGCTTTCGCAGCCGCCGGTTACCGCCGCCCGCATATGGCCGGAGCGCACTTTCAGATACGCCTCGCCAATCGCATGGTTCGAGGACGAGCAGGCCGACGCGATGCTGTAGGCCGGCCCGCGAATCCCGTGGGCCATGGTGATCTGGCTGGCGGCAGCGTTCGCCATCAGCTTCGGAATGACGAACGGATGCAGGCGCTGCGCGCCCTCGGCATACAGGCGATAAAAATTGTCGTCGACCGTGTTCATGCCGCCGACGCCGGTGCCCAGGATCACCGCGGTCAGCTCCGCCAGTTCGCCGTCGAAGGTCAGGCCGGAATCGGCAATGGCCTCCGCGCCGGCAACCAAGCCCAGCACGGCGACGCGGTCGACCATGCCCAGGGTCTTGCGATCCAGATGGTCGGCCGGATCGAAATTCTTGAGCTCGGCCGCGACCTTGGATTGCAGGCGATCGGGATCGACCTGGGTCACCGTCGCCAGCCCGCTGACACCCTCCCGCGTCGCCTGAATGTGCGCAGGCGCCGTCAGGCCCAGTGCGGAGACGCAACCGACCCCGGTAATCACAACACGATGCATGGCTTTGCCTTAGGCCGACTTGTCAGCGATCAGCTTTTCAACCGCATCCAGCAATTGACCGACGCTCTCGGTGTCGGCGCCGATTTCCTCGTCTGCCAGATACACGTCGAACTCTTCCTCGATCTGGAACATCACCTGGACCAAATCCACCGAGGAGATGCCAAGGTCATCCAGCGTGGCCTCCGGCACAATCTTGGCCGCATCGACCTCGCACTCCGTGGCAATGATCTGGATGATCTTGTCGCGTACTTCCGCCATTCCGTTGCCTCATATGACTGCACCGGCCGCCTGCCGATGCCGATTGGATTGCCTATAGCAAGATTTCCCAAAGCGGCGATAGGCTATTCTGCGCGGCCTTGTAGCAATGCCGCAACCTGTCGCTTCAGCGTAGCCATGTCGCGCAGCAACCGTGGCAGGCGGGCCAAATCCGCCTGTTGCCGCAGCGCGTCCGACTTCGGCACGGCCGGATACCCCATCACCACCTGGCCGGGCTCGACGTTTTTCCACAGGCCGCTGCCGCCGCCGACCACCGCATCGTCGCCGATCACCAGATGATCCGCAACGCCGACCTGACCCGCCAGCACCACCCGGTTGCCGACCCGGACACTGCCGGCAATCCCTACCTGCCCCGAAAACAGACAGTCTTCGCCGATCCGCACATTGTGACCGATCTGGACGTGGTTATCCAGCTTGGTGCCGCGCCCGATCACCGTGGCGCCGATATTGGAGCGATCCACAGCGGCGCACGCCCCGATCTCCACGTCGTCGCCAATCTGCACCGTGCCGATGGAGGCGATGCGGCGCAACCCTTTGATCTGGGCCTGTTCGGCCACCCGGTCGCCGCTGGACTTCGCCGCCTCGAAGCTGGCCTGTTGCGGCGTGACATAGGAAAAGCCGTCGCTGCCGATGCTGGCATTGTGGTGGATGATCACCCGGTCGCCGATTTCCACCCGCTCGCCGATTCGCACGCCCGGATAGATCAGGCCGTCCGCTCCGATCCTGGCGTCCGCGCCCACCGTCGCCTGCGGCAGCACGGCGGTGCCGGCCCCGATTCGCGCGTTCGGGCCGACATAGGCCAGCGCACCGATGGAAACGCCGTCGCCCAGTTCCACGCCCGCCTCGACGACCGCGCTGGGGTGGACCCCCGGCGGGCTGTAGGGCCGGCGCTCGAACAGGTCGAGCAACAGGCCCAGCGCGAAGCGCGGCCGCGGCACCGTGATCCAGGCGTCGAGCGAACCGGGCGGCGCCTCCAACCCCTCGGCCAGCACCGCCTGGCGCACCGGGCTTTCGCCCAGGCGCGCGGCCAGTTCCGGCGCCATGACGAAAATCAGATCGTCGGGGCGCGAGGCCTCCAGCGGGTGCATCAGGCGCTGCACAGAGAGGCCGGCATCGCCCTCGACCGCGGCGTCGAGGGCGGCCGCGATCTCGGCCAGGGTGTAGGGGGCGGGCATGGCGCTCTTTCAGGATCGGGCTCAGTCGGCGAGCGACTTGCTTACCACCTCAACCAAGTCGCGCGCCAGATCGGGGGTTGCTGCAATGTCGCGCAGCGCGGCCTGCATCTTCGCCTGCCGCCCCGGGTCGAACCGGCGCCACCGGCCGAGCGGCCCGACCAGCCGGGCGGCAATCTGCGGATTGAGCGCGTTCAACGCCGTGATCTGCTCGGCCAGGAAGGCATAGCCGCTGCCGTCGGCGGCATGGAAGCCGGTCGGGTTGGCCATGGCGAAGGCGCCGACCAGCGCCCGCACCTTGTTCGGGTTGGTGAGGCTGAAGCGCGGGTGCCGCATCATCTGGCGCACATGCGCCGCCGCATCCGGCAAGGGCGCACTCGCCTGGAGCGAGAACCATTTGTCCATCACCAGCGCGTCGCCGTCGAAGCGCTCGGCAAACGCGGCCAGGGCCCGGTCGCGCGCCGCGCCCGGCATCTGGTTCAACAGGCTGAGCGCCGCCAGCCGGTCGGTCATGTTGTCGGCGGCGTCGAACTGCGCCTCCGCGGGAGCGCTGCCCTCCGGCCCGGCGGTGCGATAGGCCAGCGCCACATTCTGCAACGCCCGCCGCCCGGCGCTGTCCGCATCCGGGTTGTAGGGCGCGTTGGCGCGATAGCCCTCGTAGAGCCGGCGGAAGGCGTCGGCGTGGCGGTGCGCCAGATCGGCCCGCAGCGCCTCACGCGCGGCGTGGGTGGCGTCCGGATGGATCACCGCCTGCTGTTCGGCCAGATAGTCCTCGCTCGGCAGGGTCAGCAGGGCGGCGCGGAAGGCGGGCGAGAGGTCGTCCGCCGTCAGATTGCGCGCGAAGGCGTCCAGCAGCGCGTCCGGCCATGCCGCCTCCGCATCGGCGATGCGCGCCAGCAGGGCCTCGGTCGCCAACTGCTGCATCGCCTCCCAGCGATTGAACGGGTCCGGGTCGCCGGCGGCCAGGAAGGCCCGCTGCTCGGGCTGGATTTCCTGCCGCAGGATAATGGGCGCGGAGAAGCCGCGGTTCAGCGAGACGACCGGTTCCACCGGCACCTGCTCGAAGGTGAAGGCCTGCTCGGCTTCGGTGAGGGTGATGACCGGCCGCTCCAGCGCCTCGCCATGCAGCACCAGCGGCAGGTCGGCCCCATCCGGCCCCACCAGACCCAGCGCCAGCGGAATCGGCAGCGGCCGCTTCTGCGGCTGACCGGGGGTGGGCGGCGTCTGCTGGTGCAGCGTCAGGGTGTAGGTCTCGCCCATGGCGTCATAGACGCCGTGCGCCGTCACCCGGGGCGTTCCCGCCTGGCTGTACCAGATCGCGAACGGCTCCAGGTCCAGCCCGTTGGCGTCGGCCATGGCGCGGCGGAAGTCGTCGCAGGTGACCGCCTGGTTGTCGTGGCGCCGGATATAGAGGTCCATGCCCTTGCGGAAGCCCTCCGCCCCCAGCTGGCTGTGGAGCAGCCGCACCACTTCCGCACCTTTTTCGTAAATGGTGGGCGTGTAGAAGTTGTTGATCTCCATATAGGAGTCCGGCCGGATCGGGTGGGCGGTCGGCCCCGAATCCTCCGGGAACTGCCGCGCGCGCAGGGTGCGCACGTCGTCGATCCGTTGCACGGCCGCGTCGCGCATGTCGGCGGAGAACTGCTGGTCGCGGAAGACCGTCAGCCCTTCCTTCAGCGAGAGCTGGAACCAGTCGCGGCAGGTGACGCGGTCGCCGGTCCAGTTGTGGAAATACTCATGCGCCACCACCCGCTCGATGCCGGCATAGTCGGTGTCGGTGGCGCTGTCCGGGTCGGCCAGGATGTACTTGGAATTGAAGACGTTGAGGCTCTTGTTCTCCATCGCGCCCATGTTGAAATCGCTGACGGCGACGATGTTGAACCGGTCCAGGTCGTATTCGAGGCCGAACACCTCCTCGTCCCAGGTCATGGAGCGTTTCAGCGCGTCCATGGCATAGGTCGCCCGGGCGGACTCGCCGGGTTCGGTATAGATATAAAGTGCCACGTCGCGGCCCGACGCGGTGCGGAACCGGTCCTCCAGCGCCTCCAACTGCCCTGCGACCAGGGCGAAGAGATAGGAGGGCTTCGGGTGCGGGTCTTCCCAAACCGCGAAATGGCGCCCCCCGTCCAACGCGCCTTCCGCCGCCAGATTGCCGTTGGAAAGCAGCACCGGGCAGGCCTCGCGGTCGGCGCGCACGGTGACCCGGAAAGTGGTCATCACGTCCGGCCGGTCGGGGAAAAAGGTGATGCGGCGGAAGCCTTCCGCCTCGCACTGGGTGCAGAACGCGCTGCCGGAACGGTACAGCCCTTCCAGCCGGGTGTTGCCCGCCGGGTCGATGCGCACGCGGCTGGTGAGCGTGAAGGCGTCCGGCACATCCCGGATGGTCATTCCCTCCGCATCGACCGTGTAGCGATCCTCGTCGAGAACGGCCCCGTCCAGCGACAGATGCAGCAATTCCAGCGCCTCACCGTCCAGATAGAGCGGCGCCGCGGCGTCGCCATGGGCGGGATTCCGCCGCAGTTGCAGCACCGCTTCCACCACCGTCGCATGGTCGTCCAGGTCGAAGGTCAGCGCCACATGCCCGACCAGGAAGGCGGGCGGGCGGTAGTCGGCCAAGCGGATCGTTTGCGGGTCGTCGGTTCGCATGACGCGCCTTTCATTGACGGCTCGGAGCGCCATCGGCAGCGCTCCGCATCGGTCCCTTCATTGCATATGGGAAGAGTGGCGGATGCGCCAACGGTTGGGAAGGGCCCGCCGGCCTGCGGCGGCGGCAAAACGGCGACGGCGGCCATCCCCATCGACCGCGCAATGGTTCACCGGGGCGCGGTTCCGCCCGATTGGCGCACAAACCCGCTGCCGAACCGCCTGCCGGCCGAACCGCGTCCGGCGCGCCGCCCGCCCGTGGATCGGGGGCCGGCGCGCCGACGCAGCGGGCGGTTAGGATTTGAAAACCAGTTGCACCCTGTCGGCGGGAAACCGGGTGTAACTGATCATCAGCGGCACGCCGATCGAATCCACCTCCAACGCCTCGACCAGCAGGACCGGACGGGTTTTGGACGTTTGCAGCAAACGGGTTTCGTGCGGCGACGGCAGGCGGGCGGTCACCTTGGTATCGGTGCGGGAATAGTTCGCCAGACCGGCATCGACCATCGCATCGACAATCGATCCGTTTTCCGCGACCACCTGCGCCACTCGCGGAAAGCGGGCCTTTTCGTACACATGGGTCACCATCGACACCGGAAAACCGTCGGCCGTGCGCAACACTTCCAGCACGTTGACCACCGTGCCGGCCGTGATTTCCAACGGCCCGGCAAAACGGCAACTCGCCCGTTCCTCGCTGATGCTCAGCAGCCGGCCGCCCGGCTTCTGGTTCCGCTCGCGCACGACGGTTTCGAACCGGGTCTTGCGGTTGATCGGATAGTCGACCGTGCCCTCCTGCACGAATGTGCCACGGCCCTGTTCGGCCCGAATCGACCCCGTTTCGGCCAAAAAGGCCAGCGCGCGGCGCACGGTGTGCCGATTAACCTGAAATCGCTGAGTCAGTTCCCATTCCGTTGGAAGTTTGTCACCGGGGCGTAACACTTGCCCGCGTATATCTTGCTCAATCTGCCGGGCGATCTGCTGCCACAGCGGGCTTCCTTCACCACGAACCAACACGACAGAGGCTCCCATTTCGTTGTTCTTTCTATTTTTCTGGCTCTACCATCGGTCAGCGGCTTCACGATCGGACGATGACGCGATGCTAACGACACGGCATCCTAGTAGGAAGATGCGCCCATCCTTATAGCGCCCCTGAAAATCCGAGCAAGCGTCAAGAGACGAGCTATGGACACCAAACAAAAATTCGCACGCAACCAATGGCTATATTTGTTCGGATCGACAAATGTATATACATTGAATTCGCTATGGACAAAATGGGGGTCGGAAACCGACCATAAATGGTTGCGCAGGCCCGAGACCGGAGCGGTCATGGTTCAAGGGAAAATGGGCGGTTCCGGAGCCCGCTTTAACCTGGGCGAGATGACCGTTACCCGGGCGACCGTACAACTTCCGGGTGGCTGGACAGGGTTCGGCTATTGCGCCGGTCGCGACCCGCGCAAAGCCGAGCTGATCGCCCTGCTGGATGCGACCTTGCAGCGCGACCCGAGCCTGGCGGAGCGGGTCCTTCCCCCGCTTGCCGCCGCATTGGAGCAGGCGCGAACGACCCAGGGACGCAAGGCCGCGGCCACCAAGGTCGACTTCTTCACCCTGGTCCGCGGAGAGGATCCCCGATGACCGTCACCGCCGCCCCCGCGGCCGCGCTGCTGCCCGGATTTCGCGATCCGGTCCACGATTCGCAGCGTTGCTTCCGCGCCTTGCTCGATGCCATGGCCAGGCCGGGGACGCTGGTCTCCCTGCCGGCGCCGCAGGCTCTTCCCGACGGCTGGACACCGGCGCTGACCGCACTGGCCTTGACCCTGTTCGACCAGGAAACGACGGTCTGGCTCGATTCCGCGGCCGCCAGCGCAGCGGCGCACCTGCGCTTTCACTGCGGCTGCCCCCTGGCGGAGCGCCCGGAGCGCGCAACCTTTGCCGTGATCGCCGCGCCCGCCTCCATGCCGCCCCTGCACGCCTTCCCAATCGGCGACCCGCAATACCCCGACCGCTCCGCCACGCTGATCCTGGCCCTGCCCTCCCTGGCCGACGGGCCGGCGCTACGGTTGACCGGCCCCGGCATCAAGGGCGAGGCCATGGCCGCGCCGCAGGGACTGCCGCCGAAATTTGTCCACCAATGGGCAGACAACCATGCCCTTTATCCTAGCGGCATCGACGTGATCCTGACCGCCGGCGACCGGGCGATGGGTCTGCCGCGCGGCGTCGCGATCGAGGAGGCCTGATCCGTGTATGTGGCCGTGAAGGGTGGCGAACGCGCCATCGAGAACTCGCACGAACTGCTGGCCGAGACCCGCCGCGGCGACCCGGCCGTGCCCGAACTCTCGGTCCGGCAAATTCAGGAGCAGATGGGTCTGGCCGTCGCCCGCGTCATGACCGAGGGCTCGCTGTACGATCCGGAGCTGGCCGCGCTGGCGATCAAACAGGCCCAGGGCGATCTGGTCGAAGCGGTGTTTTTGTTGCGGGCCTATCGTACCACATTGCCGCGCTTCGGATCGTCGCAGCCGATCGACACCGCTACCATGCTGGTCCGCCGCCGGGTCTCGGCCACATTCAAGGATTTGCCGGGCGGCCAGGTGCTGGGGCCGACCTACGATTACACCCACCGCCTGCTGGATTTCTCGCTGCTGGACGAAGACCGGCCGGCGCCAGAAGCCCCCGTCGCCGAGGAAGCGCTGGACGTGCACATGCCCCGCGTCGCCGACCTGCTGGGCGCCCAGGGCCTGATAGAGCCCGCCGCCGCAGAAGACGGGAACGCGGAGCCGTTCGATCTGACCCGTGAGCCGATGCGCTTTCCGGCGGGCCGCGACCAGCGCCTGCAAAACCTGTTCCGCGGCGACGAGGGCTTCGTGCTGGCGCTCGGCTATTCCACCCAGCGCGGCTTTGGCGGCGTCCACCCGTTCGCCGGCGAAATCCGCCTGGGCGAGGTGGAGGTGGAATTCGTGCCGGAGGAACTGGGCTTCCCGGTCTCGCTCGGCACGATCACCGTCACCGAGTGCGAGATGGTCACCCAGTTCGAGGGCGCGAAGGACGTGCCGCCGCAATTCACCCGCGGCTATGGCATCAGCTTCGGCCATTCCGAGCGCAAGGCCATGGCCATGGCGCTGGTCGATCGCGCCATGCGCTGCGAGGAATTCGGCGAGGAGGCGAAACACCCGGCTCAGGACCAGGAATTCGTCCTCTCCCATTCCGACAATGTCGAGGCATCGGGCTTCGTCCAGCACCTGAAGCTGCCGCACTATGTGGACTTCCAGTCGGAACTGGAATTGCTGCGTCGCCTGCGCCGCGAGATGACCGAAGAGCGGCAGGAGGCCGCCGAATGAGCGAACGGAAGGCCGGCGGCGCGACCGCCTACAACTTCGCCTATCTGGACGAGCAGACCAAGCGGATGATCCGCCGAGTGCTGCTGAAGGCCGTCGCCATTCCCGGCTACCAGGTGCCGTTCGGCGGACGGGAAATGCCGCTGCCCTATGGCTGGGGCACCGGCGGCATTCAGGTGACGGCGGCGATCCTGGGCCGGGACGACACGCTCAAGGTCATCGACCAGGGCGCCGACGACACGACCAACGCCGTCAACATCCGCCGCTTCTTCGCCGTCACCGCCGACGTGCGCACCACCGAGAAAACCGCCGAGGCCAGCATCATCCAGACCCGCCACCGCATCCCGGAAGAGCCGCTGCGCGCCGACCAGATCCTGGTCTACCAGGTGCCGATCCCGGAGCCGCTGCGCAAGCTGGAGCCGCGCGAAACCGAGTGCCGAAAAATGCACGCCTATGCGGAATACGGCCTGATGCAGGTGAAGCTCTACGAAGACATCGCCCGCTTCGGCGAGATCTCGGTCACCTACGACTATCCGGTGCTGACCAACGGCCGTTATGTGACCGCACCGTCGCCGATCCCGAAATTCGACAATCCGAAAATGCACGACATGCCGGCGCTGCAATTGTTCGGCGCGGGGCGCGAGAAGCGCATCTACGCCATCCCGCCCTACACATCGGTCAAGAGCCTGGACTTCGACGACCACCCGTTCCGCCCGCAGGAATGGGACGAGGTTTGCGGCCTCTGCGGCGCCGCCGACTCGTTCCTGGACGAGGTGATCCTCGACGACCGGGGCGGGCACATGTTCGTCTGCTCCGACAGCGACTATTGCACCGGCCGCCGCGCCGCCGGCCATGTCGGGCCAATGGCGGCGGAGGCCGAGGAGGCGGGTTATGGCGAATAAAGCGCTGGGCGTGGCGACCAGCCTCTCCCTATCCTCCAGCGGCGTCATTGCGAGCCCGCGGAGCGGGCGCGGCAATCCAGCCACTCTCCCGCCCGAGGCGAGCCATTGCTGGATTGCTTCGTCGCCTGCGGCTCCTCGCAATGACGCCCAGATGGGGGGCGACGGCCGATGACCGCTCCCCTTCTCACCGCCGACGGCGTCACCAAGCTCTATCCCGGCGGCCGGGTCGGCTGCCGGGACGTCTCCTTCACGCTCTATCCGGGCGAGGTGCTGGGCATTGTCGGCGAGAGCGGCAGCGGCAAGTCGACGCTGCTGAACTGCCTCTCCGCCAAGATGGAGCCCAGCGCCGGCCGCATCCGCTTCGCAACGCGCACCAATGGCCTGACCGACATTTTCCGCCTGTCGGAGCCGGAACGCCGCCTCTTGATGCGCACCGACTGGGGCATCGTCCACCAGAACCCGCGCGACGGCCTGCGCATGGGCGTGTCCGCCGGCGGCAATGTCGGCGAACGGCTGATGGCCGTCGGCGCCCGCCACTACGCCAACATCCGGCAGGAAGCGCTCGATTGGCTTTCCCGGGTCGAGATCGCCGAGGACCGCGTGGACGACCGCCCGCGCGACTTCTCCGGCGGCATGCAACAGCGCCTGCAGATCGCCCGCATCCTGGTCTCGAAACCCCGCCTGGTGTTCATGGACGAGCCCACCGGCGGCCTGGACGTCAGCGTGCAGGCGCGCCTGCTCGACCTGCTGCGCGGGCTGGTGCGCTCGCTGGGGCTGGCGGCGGTGGTGGTGACCCACGACCTGGCCGTGGTCCGCCTGCTGGCCGACCGGCTGATGGTGATGAAGGGCGGCGAGGTGGTGGAGGCCGGCCTGACCGACCAGGTGCTGGACGACCCGCACCATCCCTACACCCAGCTTCTCGTCTCCGCCGTGCTGCAGGGGTGAACGCCGTGAAGTTCCTCGCCACCACCGACCGTCTCACCCTGAGCAGCGCGCAGCGCGTATCGAAGGGTCTTCCGAAGCCGGCCGCGAAACGCCCTTCGATACGCCCGGATTGCATCCGGGCTACTCAGGGTGAAACGGGTTTGGAGGATGGACAGGGTGAGGCGGGTCCGGGGGAAGGACAATGTCATCCATGACCCCCTCGCCCATTCTCCGGGTCGAAAGCCTCGCCAAGACCTTCACCCTGCACACCCAGGGCGGCGTGCGGCTGCCGGTGTTCCGGGACGTGAGCTTCACCGTCGCGCCCGGCGAGTGCGTGGTGCTCGCCGGCCCGTCCGGTAGCGGCAAGAGCACGCTGCTGCGCTCGCTCTACGCCAACTACCTGCCGGATGCCGGCCATATCCATGTCCGCCACCAGGGGACCTGGGTCGACATGGTGACGGCCGAGCCGCGCGCCATCCTGGCGGTGCGGCGCCAGACCATGGGCTATGTGAGCCAGTTCCTGCGGGTCATTCCGCGGGTGCCGACCCTGGACATCGTCGCCGAGCCGCTGCTGGCCCAGGGCGTCGCGCAGGAGGAGGCGGAGGCCCGCGCCCGCGCCCTGCTCCACCGCCTGGCCTTGCCGGAGCGGCTCTGGAGCGTGCCGCCCGCCACCTTCTCCGGCGGCGAGCAGCAGCGCGTGAACATTGCCCGCAGCTTCGTGCGTGCCTACCCTATCCTGCTGCTGGACGAGCCGACCGCCTCGCTCGACCAGGCCAACCGCGAGACTGTGGTGGCCCTGGTCAACGAGGCGCGCGCCGCCGGCACCGCCATCGTCGCCATCTGCCATGACGCGCCCGTGCGCGACGCCATCGCCACCCGCCTGTTCGACGTTACGGAGTTTGCAGCCGCCGCATGAGTGAAACCACACTGACCAACGCCCGGCTGGTGCTACGCGACCGGGTCATGTCCGGCGCTCTCGCCATCCGAGACGGCCGCATCCTCGCCATCGGAACGGACGCCACACAGGGGCAGGACCTGGAGGGGGATTATTTGATCCCCGGCCTGGTGGAACTGCACACCGACAATATCGAGAAGAACCTGCGCCCCCGCCCCGGCATCACCTGGCCGTCGGCACTGGCGGCGATCCTGGCACACGACGCGGCCTGCGCCGGCGCCGGCATCACCACGGTCTACGACTCGATCTCGGTCGGCGAATATTCGGACGCGCCGGGCCGGCGCGAATTCCTGCAACTCTCCGTCGACGGCATCAAGCAGGGCATGGCCGCCGATGCCTTCCGCGCCGAGCACCGGCTGCACCTGCGCTGCGAACTGCCGGACCCCGGCGTGCTGCGCCTGCTGGAGCCCTATTGGGACGAGCCGCTGTTCGGCCTCATCAGCCTGATGGACCACACGCCCGGCCAGCGGCAATGGCGCGACATGGAGAGCTATCGCGTCTACCTGACCCCGCGCCTGATGCCCGGCGAGACCTTCGAACGGCGCGTGGCCGACCGGATCGAGACCGGACAGAAGTTGGTGCCGATCCATCGCCGCGAGATCCTGGCGCGCTGGCGGGCCAAGGGCGCGGACCTGCCGGTCGCCTCGCACGACGACACCACGCTGGAGCATGTGGCCGAGGCCGCCGCCGACGGCATCGCCATCGCCGAATTCCCGACCACGCTGGAAGCGGCCAAGGCTCTGCACGCGGCGAAGATCGGCGTCGTCATGGGCGCGCCGAACGTGGTGCGCGGCGGGTCCCATTCCGGCAATGTCTCGGCCATGGAGTTGGCGCACGAAGGGCTGGTGGATGGCCTTTCCAGCGACTACGCACCCTTCAGCCTGTTGCACGCCGCCTTCCTGCTGCACGAGCGCGCCGGCCTGCCCCTGTCCGACGCCATTGCCACCGTGACCGCGGCACCGGCCGCCATGGCCGGGCTCCGCGACCGCGGTTCGATCGCCGAAGGCCGGCGCGCCGACCTGGTGCAGGTGCGGCTGGTCGAGGGCGTGCCCGTGGTCCGCGCCGTCTGGCGCGAAGGCCGGCGGGTGGCCTGAGGGCGACGCGTTCGGGTTTGGAAGATATCGGATCGCAGTCCGGCCGCGACGCGCCGGCGCTGCCGCACCGCTGCCATTGACATCCCGCCCGCAGCATCGAATATGGGGGTTTCTAGCCCGGGGTGCTTTGCGCAATAGGGTGGCGCAAGGCTGAGAGCAGACCCGAAACACACCTGATCTGGGTAATGCCAGCGCAGGGAGGCCTTCACAATGGCATCCAAGAGCAAATCGGTCCTTATCATCGGTGGCGGCATCAACGGCCTTGCCATCGCCTGGCGGCTGGCGGAGGCCGGCTGCACGGTCGACGTCCTTGACGCCGGCGCCATCGGTCCCGGCACAAAGGGCGCGACCTGGGCCGCCGGCGGCATGCTGGCCGCCAGCGTCGAGGCGGAGCCGGGCGAGGAAGCGCTGACGGCGCTCTGCCTCGACAGCCAGCAACGCTGGCCCGCCTTCCGCGACGCGCTGGAGGCGGCAAGCGGCGTCTCGGTCGGCTATCGCGACGAGGGCACGCTGGTGGTCGCCACCAACCGCGACGAGGCGGCGGCCCTGCGCCATCATTACGACTATCAGACCGGCCTCGGCCTGGCCCTGGAATGGCTGACGCCGGCAGAGGCGCGGCGGCGCGAGCCGCATCTGGGCCGCACCATCACCGCGGGCGTCTATTCCCCCGGCGACCACCAGGTGGAGAACCGCGACGTGCTGCGCGCCCTGGTGGTCGCGGCTGAGCGCGCCGGCGTGCGCCTGCACCCCCACACCCCGGTCGAAGCGCTGGAGACGGTTGGCGACCGCGCCACCGGCGTGCGCATTGCCGGCGAGGTCCACGCCGCCGACGCGGTGGTGCTGGCCGCCGGGGCCTGGTGCGGCGCGATCCGGAACATCCCGCCGGAAGCAAAGCCGCCGGTGCGCCCGCTCAAGGGCCAGATGCTGGCGGTGCAGATGGACCCGGCCGCGCCGATCCTCTCGCACGTGGTGTGGGCTCCGGCCACCTATTTGATCCCCCGGCTCGACGGCCGCCTGCTGATCGGCGCCACGGTGGAGGAACGCGGCTTCGACGACACAGTCACAGCCGGCGGCCTGCTGACCCTTTTGGATACCGCCTGGCGGGCGCTGCCCACCATCGAGGAACTGCCGGTGGTGGAGACCTGGGCCGGCTTCCGCCCCACCAGCCGCGACGACGCGCCGATCTTCGGCCCCACGGCGGTGGAGGGCCTGTTCCTCGCCACCGGCCACCACCGCAACGGCATCCTGCTGGCCCCCATGACCGCCGACGCGGTCGGCGCCGCGGTGCTGGGCCACGACATGCCGGCGGTCGCCCGGCCCTTCACCAACGACCGCTTCGCCTCCCGCCCGACCACCAAGGCCGTCGCATGAGCATGACCCTGACCGTCAATGGCGAGCCGCGCCAGTCCGCAGCCGCCACCGTGATCGCGCTGCTGACCGAGGAAGGCGTGCAGCCGGATGCCAAGGGCGTCGCCGTGGCGCTGAACGGCGCCGTCGTGCGCAAGCCCGACTGGAGCGCCACCGCCCTTGCCGACGGCGATGCCGTCGAAATCGTCAAACCGTTTTCCGGAGGCTGAGCCTCAACCATGCAAACGACCGCCCCCAAAACCGAGACCGACGACGCGCTGGAAATCGGCGGCGTCCGCTTCCGCTCGCGCCTGATGCTGGGCACGGCCGGCTATCCGAACCGGCAGGTGATGCTGGATGCGCTGGAGGCCGGCGGTGCCGAGATCGTCACCGTCTCGATCCGCCGCATCTCGCTGGAAGCCTATGCCGAGAGCATGACCGATGTGCTGGCGGGCAAGCACCTGCTGCCGAACACCGCCGGCTGCGCCACCGCCAAGGACGCGGTGCTGACCGCGCAACTGGCGCGCGAGGCGCTGGAGACCAACTGGGTCAAGCTGGAGGTGATCGGCGACCGCGACACGCTCTATCCCGACGTCGAGGAATTGCTGCGCGCCGCCGAGGAACTGGTCAAGGACGGCTTCACCGTCCTGCCCTACGCCAACGACGACCCGGTGACCTGCCGCAAGCTGGCGGATGTCGGCTGCGCGGCAGTGATGCCGATGGGCTCGTTCATCGGCTCCGGCCTGGGGGTCGCCAACCCGGCGGCAATGGCGCGGATCGTGGCGGATTCGCCGGTGCCGGTGATCTGCGACGCGGGGCTTGGCACTGCCAGCGACGCGGCGATTGCGATGGAACTGGGCTGCTCCGGCGTGCTGCTGAACACGGCGGTCGCCAAGGCGCTGGACCCTGTGCGCATGGCCCGCGCCATGGGCCGGGCGGTGCAGGCGGGCCGCGACGCCCACCTGGCCGGCCGCATCCCCAAGCTGGCCCGCGCCGAACCGTCGAGCCCGCAACTGGGGCTGATCGGCGGCTGAGGCGTGGCGGCGGAGACCGTGCCGGACACTCCGCCGTCTGCGCTCTCCCGGAAGGGCGCAGCCCTGTCCGGCCCCTATGAGCTTTCCCGGAAGGGCGCAGCCCTGTCCGGGACCTCCGGAAGAGTTCGATCGGCAAGAGGTCCCGGCTCGAGCCGGGAAAGCTGAGAGAGATTGCGATGCGCCCGCTCCCCTCCCCGCCCGTGCTGTTGATCACCGACCGGGGCCAAGCCGGTCGGCCGCTGCCGGACGTGGTCGCCGCGGCCTTCGACGGCGGCTGCCGCTGGGTCAGCCTGCGCGAGAAGGACCTGCCCGCCCACGACCGCCGCCGCCTGGCCGAAACGCTGGTAAAGCGGGCCGAGCCCTACAAGGCGCGGGTGGGCGTGCACGACGACGTGGCGCTGGCCGCGAGCCTGGGTCTGCGGGCGCTGCACCTGCCGGCGGGCGGCGACGTGACGGCGGCGAAGCGCCGGGCGGACCCGCGCTGCCTGATCGGCCGCTCCTGCCATACGGCCGAGGCGGTGGCAGCGGCCGCAGCGGCAGGCGCCGACTATGCGAGCCTGAGCCCGATCTTCCTGACGCGCAGCAAGCCCGGCTATGGCCCGGCCCTGGGCGTGGACCGCCTCGCCGCCATCGCTGGCGGGAGCCCTCTGCCGCTGGTGGCGCTGGGCGGGCTGACGCCGGAGCGCGTCGCCGCCTGCCGGGCGACCGGCGCCAAGGGCATCGCCGTCATGGGCGAGGTCATGCGCGCCGACGACCCGGCGCGGGTGATGCGGGCGTTTGTCGAGGCTTGGAACACTTAAGCCGATTGGCGGTAGTGTAGCCCGAGCGCCGGTGGACCCCGGAGCCTGCGGAGCGCCGATGTACCCCGGACGGTGCGGAGCGCCGATCCGGGGCCGATGTCATCGTGCGAACACCGCAGCCGCCGGTGTTCGCGAGAGCAACCGATCCCGGCACAACGCTCCGCGGCGGCCGGGACACACAAGCTCACCGCTCCGCGGCGGCCGCGACACACAAACTGCGGCGGGCGAAGCGTGACGGCGGATAGAGTCAGGGGCTCTGCGGCGGGCCTTCCAGCATCGGCACGTGGCCGGGCAATCCCGCCACCCGCGCACACCAGGCTTGCACCGCCGGGAATTGCCCCAGGTCGAAACCGCCCTGGGCCGCCACATGGGTGTAGGCGTAGAGGCCGATATCGGCGACCGAGAAGCCCTCTCCCACCAGGAAATCCCGGCCGGCCAAATGCCCCTCCATCACGCCCAGCGCGCGGTTGCCGCCGGCGATGCGGGCCGGCAGTTCGGCATAGCGGGAATGGCCCTCGGCCAGATGGCGGCGGATATAGCGGGCGACGGCCACCTGCGGCTCGTGGCTGTATTGCTCGAAGAACAGCCATTGCAGCACCTGGGCGCGGGCGAACGGCGCCGCCGGCATCAGGGTCGAGCCCTCGGCCAGATAGCAGAGGATGGCGTTGGACTCGAACAGGATGCGGCCGTCCTCGAACACCACCGCCGGGATTTTGCCGTTCGGATTGATCGCCAGGAAGTCCGGCGTGCGCGTCTCGCCCCGGTCGGTGTCGAGGTCGACCAGACGATAGGAGAGGCCCAGATGCGCCAGGGCGAGGCGCACCTTGTAGCCGTTGCCGGAATCCCAGTTGTCGTAGAGGGTGAGCGCCATGGCCAGAGCCTCAGAGCGATGCCCGCACCAGCGCCGCGCCGTCAGCCAGCGCTTTCAGCTTGGCAAAGGCCAGGCCGCGGGGCAGATATTTCATGCCGCAATCCGGGGCCCCGATCAGGCGGTCCGCGTCGATATGGCGGAGGGCGCCGCGCAGGCGGTCCGCCACCACCTCCGCCGTTTCCGCCACCGGATCGGCAAGGTCGATGACGCCATAGATCACCTTCTTGTCCGGCAGGCTGCGCAGGGTCTCCGGGTCCAGGTGCGGCTGGGCGGCCTCGATCGAGATCGCATCCGCCCGGCAGGCGTTCAACTGCGGCAGATAGGAATAGCCGGACGGCTTGCCGCTGACGACATAGGCATAGCCGAAGCAAAGATGCACCGCCGTTGGCCCGGCAATCCCCTCCAGCGCCCGGTCGATGGCGGCGACGCCCCAGCGGTCCGCCTCCTGCGGATTGGCCTGCATGTAGGGCTCGTCGATCTGGATCCAGTCGGCACCGGCGGCCTTGAGGGTCTTGATCTCCTCGTTCACCGCGGCCGCATAGGCCATGATCAGGGCTTCCTGGTCGTTGTAGTGCTCGTCCAGCGCCAGCTTGGCCATGGTGAAGCCGCCGGGGATGGTCACCTTGATCGGCCGGTCGGTCTGGGCGCGCAGAAAGGCCACTTCCTCCGCATGCACCGAGCGTGTGAGCCGGATCGGCCCGACAACGCGCGGCACCTGGGTCGGCTTGCCGTTGCGGGCCCGCACCGTGCCGGGATTGTCGATGTCGACGCCGTCGAGCGCGGTGGCGAAGGCGTTGAAATAGCTCTCGCGCCGCACCTCGCCATCGGTGATGACGTCGATGCCGGCGCGCTCCTGGTCGTGCACGGCGGTCAGGACCGCATCGTTCTGGGCCTCGTCCAGCGCCTCGCCCCCCATGCGCCAGACCTGGCGCATGCGCACCCGCGGCGGGCCGCTGCCCATCAGCACGTCGCGGTTGATCAGCCAGCCCGGCTGCGGATAGCTGCCGACCAGCATGGTGGGAATGAGGGGAAGCGCCATGGTGCGGACCTGCGATTTTCTGGACGGAAGGGCTCGGCGACACTGTAGGCCGAAGCCGCGAGAGCCGCTAGACTGAGGACAAACGGCATCCGGGCATGCGGCCCCGGACGGCTGCAAGGAGGACCCGACCCATGCGGATCGAGCAAGCGAGCCCCGGCTGCGGCGCCATCGTCACCGGCGTCGACGTCTGCACCCTGAGCGAGGCCGAGTGGCAAGCGATCTACCGGGCCTGGCTCGACGCCGGCGTCATCTGCATTCGCGGCCAGGACCTGACCATCCCGCAATTCCTGGCGCACGGCCGGCGCTTCGGCCAGGTGTTTCCGCATCTGGTGCGGAAATCGCGCCACGCGGAGCATCCGGAACTGACGGTGATGGGCATCGGCACCCGCAATGCCGACGGCTCGGTGAACCAGTCGGTCTACAACCGCGGCGGCAGCTGGCACACGGACGGGCCGTGGGACCCGAAGGGCTGCAAGGCGACCCAGCTTTACGGATTGGAAATCCCGTCCCATGGTGGCGACACGCTGTTCGCCAACATGACCATGGCCTATGCCGCCCTGCCGGCCAGCCTGAAAGCGCGGATTGAGGGGCTGGAGGCGGACTATGTCTATGGCGGCGCCGCGCGGCGCGGCAACGACCTGCTGGAGCCGGAGGACCGCGACCTGCCGCCGGTGCGGCACAAGCTGGTGCGGACGCATCCGGAAACCGGCCGCAAGTCGCTCTATTTCAACCCGACCCACCTGCTGCGCATTGTCGGCCTGCCGGATGGCGAGGCGAACGCCCTGTTCGAGGATCTCCAGGCGCACCAGATCGCGCCCGGCGCCGAATACCGCCACCAATGGCAGGCGGGCGACCTGGTGACCTGGGACAATCGCTGCCTGCTGCACATGGCCGGCGGCGGCTATCCGATCGAGGAACGCCGCATCCATTGGCGCTGTACCATCGCCTCCGACGATGCCCGCGGCGAACTGGTGGCCGCCTGAAGCAAGCCCCGTGCGCTTTCCCGGACGACCGCGAGGGCGATCCGGGACCTCCGGCCAGCGCATGGCCGCAACGGATAGAGGCCCCGGCTGTCGCCTCCGGCGACGCCGGGGAAGCTCGAAGGGGAGCCCGTCCTAAAGCCAGGCGGGAACCGGCAGGCCCTTGCTTTCCAGGAAGGCGCGGTTGAACATTTTCGACTGGTATTTGGCCGCGCCGTCGCAGAGCATGGTGACGATCACATGCCCCGGCCCCAGGTCGCGGGCCATGCGGATCGCGCCGGCGACGTTGACGCCGGAGGACGAACCGAGCGCCAGCCCCTCCTCGGCCAGCAGATCGAAGGCGCATTGCAGCGATTCCGCGTCGGGGATCCGGTAGGGCCGGTCGATCGAGAGCCCTTCCAGGTTGGCGGTGATGCGGCCCTGGCCGATGCCCTCGGTGATCGAGGACCCTTCGGATTTCAGCGTGCCGTTCTTGTAGTACTCATAAAGCGCGGCGCCCGGCGGATCGGCGAGGCCGATCTGCACGCCCGCCTTCTGCTCGCGCAGGTATTGTGCCGTGCCGGCGAGCGTACCGCCGGAGCCGACGGCGCAGATAAAGCCGTCCACCCTGCCCTCGGTCTGGCGCCAGATCTCCGGGCCGGTGGTCTCGTAATGGCCCTGGCGGTTGGCGACATTGTCGAACTGGTTCGCCCAGATCGCGCCGGCGGCATTCTCCGCCGCGATCTCGTCCGCCAGCCGGCCGGAGTATTTCACGTAATTGTTGGGGTCGCGATAGGGCACCGCCGGCACCTCGCGCAGGTCGGCGCCGCAAAGGCGCAGCATGTCCTTCTTTTCCTGGGTCTGCGTCTCGGGAATGACGATGACGGTCTTGTAGCCGAGCGCGTTGCCGACCAGGGCGAGGCCGATGCCGGTATTGCCGGCCGTGCCCTCGACAATGGTGCCGCCGGGGCGGAGCAGGCCCTTGGCTTCCGCATCGCGGACGATGGCCAGAGCCGCCCGGTCCTTGACCGAGCCGCCGGGGTTCATGAACTCCGCCTTGCCCAGGATCTCGCACCCGGTCGCATCCGACGCCCGGTTGAGGCGGATCAAAGGGGTGTTGCCAATACTGTCGACAAAGCCGCTGCGGACGTCCATCGGGGGTGCCTTCGTAATCTGAGCCGTTGGGAGCAAGAACCGCGAAGATAGTGCGGTTTTCCTTGCATCGCTTGCAAAAATGCTGTGTTTGCCGGGGACGCTAGCCGATCGGCGCGATCGGCGCCATACTATAGGCCAACCTTTTCGGTGTGAGGCTGCCATGTTGCGGGATCTCTGGTCGGAAATCGAAACCTACAAGGAGCGCGACCCCGCCTTGCGGTCGCGGCTCGACGTCATCTTCAGCTATCCGGGATTTCACGCCCTGGTGTTCCACCGCGTCGCCAACAAGCTGTGGCGCAACGGCTGGTTCTTCTGGGGCCGGTTCATCTCGCATATGGGCCGGGTGCTGAGCGGCATCGAGATTCACCCGGGCGCCACCATCGGCAAACGCCTGTTCATCGACCACGGCATGGGCGTCGTCATCGGCGAGACGGCCGAGGTCGGCGATGACGTGACGCTCTATCAGGGCGTGACCCTGGGCGGCACCTCGCTGAACAAGGGCAAGCGCCACCCGACGCTAGAAGACGGCGTCATCGTCGGCTCCGGCGCGCAGATCCTGGGGCCGTTCACCGTGCACAAGGGCGCCCGCGTCGGCGCCAACGCCGTCGTGCTGGGCGAGGTGCCGGCGGGCGTGACCGTGGTCGGCATCCCGGCCCGCGTGGCCAAGGGCAAGGCCGACAACGAACAGCCCTTCGATGCCTATGGCGTCTCCGGCGGGGTCAAGGACCCGGTCGAGCGCCGGGTCGAGACCCTGCTGGCCGAGGTCGAGCGGCTGACCCAGCGGGTGGCCTTGCTGGAAGGCGAACTGGCCGCGCTCCGGCCGGAACAGCGCACCTCGCTGCATGTGATCTCCGGTAAGGAGTAACGGCCGGGCGTGTTTTCACGGCTGGCAAATCTGGTCCGGGCGCGGGTATCCGCCACGCTGGGCGGCATTCGCTGGCTGCGGGGGTTCGTGACGGTTCCCGGCTCCATCAGCCTGATGGGAATCGCCCTGGCGATCGTCACCCGCTGGCTGGACTGGTTGTGGGTGCGGACCTTTCCCGATTTCGGCCTGAATCTTTCGGCCCAGCACGGCGAACTCTCCACCCTGCTCACCACCATTGCCGGCTCCACCATGACGGCGTTGAGCCTGGTCTATTCCAGCGTGCTGGTGGTGTTCACGCTGGCCGCGGGCAATATCGGCCCGCGCCTGTTGCAGCGCTTCGCCGAGGATCGCACCAACCAGGTGGCGGTGGGCCTGCTGGGGGCGACCTTCCTCTATTGCGTGATCGCACTCTACAGCCATCCGAGCGACGCGCCCGGACAGATCACGATCGGCGTGGCGGTGCTGCTGGCGGCGACCTGCGTGGTCATGCTGCTGTTCTTCGTCAACTCGGCCGCGCGCAAGGTGACCGTCGACGAGGAAATCGGCCTGATCGGCGACGCGCTGGACGCGGAACTGAAACGCGCCATCGCCTGGAGCAATCCTCTCTCGCGCGCCGATCTCGCGCGGCCGGTCTGCGGCGATACGGTGATGACCGCGCGCCGGAGCGGCTATGTGAACCGGATCGATTTCCGCGCGGTCGCCGCCCTTGCCAGGGACCATGAAGCCTTCGTCGATTTCGACATCGTCCCCGGCTCCTATGTGGTGCCGGGCCAGCGGATCGCCCTGGTGGTGGGCCCCCATTCGGAGCCGTTGATCGGCCATATTCACGGCCTGATCGTCTACGGCCCGTGCCGGACGACCACGGAGGATTTGGCGTTTTCGATCACGCTGCTGGTGGAAATCGCCCTGCGCGCCCTCTCCCCCGGCGTCAACGACACCTTCACCGCCGTCGCCTGTGCCGACCGCCTCGCCTCGTCGCTGCTGTGGGTGCGCCGGGCGCGGCTCAATCTGGGCGTCTATACGGACCCGGCCGGCGGCGCGCGGGTGACCGCGCCGCACGCGACGGTCAGCGAGTTGATCGAGTCGGCCTTCACGCCGTTGCGCCGGGCGTCGGCCACCAACATGCTGATGTGTCGGAGCCTGGTCGACGCGCTCGCGACCCTGGGGCTGGGCGTCGGCCTGCCGGGCGAGGAGACGGTGCGGCGCGAGTTGCAACTGGTGCAGGCGGAATTCGAAGCCTCGACGGCGCTGGATCCCGACAAGGCCGTGATCCGCGATCTGGTCGAGCGGGCGCTGCGGCACGAGGTCGGCCGCAAACCCCTGCCCGCCTGGGAGGGCTGAGCGCCGCATCCGAGGACGTATTCGCCTATGGCCCCGCCCGGCCGGCAGGGATAGATTGGGCGCCCCCGCACGAACGCGCACACGAAGGAACGCCCCATGTCCGAAGACCTTGTCCGCCTGTCGAAACAGGGTGCCGTCGGCGTCATCACCGTCGACAACCCGCCGGTCAACGCCCTCTCCCCCGGCGTGCCGGAAGGCATTCTGAACGGCGTCCAGACCTTCAATGCCGATGCCGCGGTCAAGGCCATCGTGCTGATCGGCGCGGGCGGCAAGTTCATCGCCGGCGCCGACATCCGCTTTTTCGGCAAGGCGCGCGCCAAGCTGCCGATGCGGCCGCAGGACGCGCTGGAGCAGAGCGGCAAGCCCGTCGTGGCCGCCATTGCCGGCTTCGCGCTGGGCGGCGGCTATGAGATGGCGCTCGGCTGCCACTATCGCGTGGCGCTGGCGAGCGCCCGGGTCGGCCTGCCAGAGATCACGCTCGGCCTGCTGCCGGGCGGCGGCGGCACGCAGCGGCTGCCGCGCCTGATCGGCCCGGCCAAGGCCCTGGACCTGGTGACCAGCGGCCGCCATGTGCCGGCGCCGGAAGCGCTGGAACTCGGCATGATCAACGCCGTGTTCCCGGCCAATGCCGACCTGCTGGCCGAGGCGGTGACGTATGCCGAGGGCGTGGCCGACACCCGGCCAATCCCGCGCATCCGCGACATGGGCGACAAGCTGGCGGAGGGCACGCCGGAATTGTTCGAGGCGAAGCGCAAGCAGATCGCGCGCCGCGCCCGCAACCAGGAAGCGCCCTATGCCAATATCGAGGCCATCGAGGTCGCCTGCAAGACGGCCATCGACGAGGGGCTGGCCTGGGAAAGCGCCAAGCTGAAGCACCTGGAAAACACCGACGAAAGCCGGGCGCTGCGCTATGCCTTCTTCGCCGAGCGCGAGGCGCAGAAGCTGCCGGACGTGCCGAAGGGCACGCCCGTGAAGCCGATCAAGACCGCCGCGGTCATCGGCTGCGGCACCATGGGCGGCGGCATCGCCATGAGCTTCGCCGATTTCGGCTTCCCGGTGAAGGTGCTGGAGACCAGCCAGGAGGCGCTCGACCGCGGCATGGCCAAGGTCAAGGCCAACTACGAGACCAGCGTCAAGCGCGGCTCGCTGGCCGCCGACGAGATGGAGCGCCGCTTCGCCCGCATCGAGCCGGTCACCGACTATGCCGCCATCGCCGACTGCGACGTGGTGATCGAGGCCGTGTTCGAGCAGATGGACGTGAAGCAGGCGGTGTTCAAGCAGCTCGACGCCACCATGAAAGAGGGCGCGCTGATCCTCTCCAACACGTCCGCGCTGGACATCGACCAGATCGCCGGCGTCACCAAACGGCCGCAGGACGTGGCCGGCGCGCACTTCTTCTCGCCCGCCAACGTGATGAAACTGCTGGAGGTGGTGAAGGGCAAGGAGTCGTCCGGCACGACCATCGCCTCGACCATGGCGCTGGGCAAGGCCATCGGCAAGGCGCCGGCGGCCACCGGCAATTGCGACGGCTTCCTCGCCAACCGCTCGCGCGCGCCCTTCAACAGCGAGATGGTGATCCTCTTGGAGGAAGGCTGCCTGCCGGAGCAGGTGGACAAGGTGATGGTCGATTTCGGCTATCCGATGGGGCCGTTCGCGGTGGGCGACCTGGCCGGGCTCGACATCGGCTATGCCGGGCGCAAGCGCCGGGCCGAGGCCGACCCGAACTACCGCACCCTGCCGATTGCCGACAAGCTGGTGGAACTGGGCCATTACGGCCAGAAGACCGGCCAGGGCTGGTTCGTCTACCAGAAGGGCGACCGTACCCCGCACCCGAACCCGCTGGTGCACGACCTGATCCAACAGCACATGAAGGAGCACGGCGTCGAGCCGCGCCAAATCTCCGACGACGAGATCCTGAAGCGGCTGCTGTTCTCCAGCGTCAACGAGGCCTGCAAGATCCTGGACGAGGGCATTTCCTACCGCGCCAGCGACGTCGACATCATGTGGCTCTATGGCTTCGGCTTCCCGCGCTATCGCGGCGGCCTGATGTTCTGGGCCGACCTGATCGGCGGCCCGCAGGAGGTCTACAACCAGATCGCCGCCTGGCACCAGCGCTATGGCGACCGCTGGGCGCCATCCGACTTCCTGCGCAAGCTGGCCGAGGCCGGCACCCCCTTCAAGGAGGCCAAGGGCGCGGCGGGCTGAGCCCCCTGCCCCGATGGACCCAAGCGAACGGGCACCGGCAACGGTGCCCGTTTTGCGTTGGGGCGAATGCGGCGGACCGCTCCATTCGCCCCCAATAAAGCGGTGCTGGACTTATCATACCGATGTACGATACGCTGGTATCAGAAAGTCGAAACCCGGTCCAGGGTTGGAAATTTCGAATCACTTGGAGGCAGAAATGAGAATTATTCCACACTTTATCTGCACCGGCGTTGCGATTACCCTGGCATGGTCTGCTCCGTTGCCCGCTTTAGCGACGAATATCGATCTGCAAAATGCCCAGATCGGCAATGCCGACATCCTGCATCTCTGGTCGTTCGAAGGCGCGAGCAATGCCACCCGGCACCAGGACTCCGCCGGCAGCGCCGACCTGCACGCGGTCGCCGGTGAGGGCAATGTCGGCGGCGTTCCCGGCAATGTCGCCGATATCGGCTATGAGGCGGGCTTCAATGGCGGACAGGCCTATCGGCCGTCCTATGTCGATCCGGCCCAGTCGTCGACCGCCGGCGCCGCACTGGTCAGCAACACAGGGCTGTTCACCTCGCCGAACCGCTTCACCATCGAGGCGGTGGTGCGGGCCGACCAGAAGACGACAGGGTCGGCCGTGAACTACATCTTCCAGACCCGCCCGAACGCGGACCGCGGCTATTTCCTGGTCCAGGACGAGGCCGTGGGCGCCAGCCAGATCGGGTCGATCATCGGCAACAATTTCAGCGATGGCGCGACGGCCGACACCTATCTGGGCGACGGCGTCTGGCTTTATGTGGCCGCCGCCATCGACCTGGTTACCACGCCGGGCCAGGCCAGCGCCGATATCTACTTCGCCAATCTCTCGACCGGCGACACCCTGCTGACCCAGGTCGCGAACGACCGGACCTGGAACACCGCGAACCCCAGCACTCTGGCGGGAACGCCCGGCATTTTCGGCATCGGCGCCTTCGCCATCGACCGCAACGGCGATGACATCGCCGAAGCCGCGCAGGAGTTCTTTCAGGGCGCCATCGACAGTGTCGCGATCTATGACACGCTGCTGGACGGAACGGCGCTGCAAGGGAATCTGAC
The DNA here is from genome assembly GCA_020638555.1 of Alphaproteobacteria bacterium. Classification (NCBI taxonomy): domain Bacteria; kingdom Pseudomonadati; phylum Pseudomonadota; class Alphaproteobacteria; species Alphaproteobacteria bacterium. The sequence continues at coordinate 95,357 of JACKII010000003.1, forward strand.
CGCGCTGCTGGAACCCGCCGCACCGCCGGTCTCCGAAGCCGCGCCGCTGGCCCTGCTGGCAACGGGCGGTCTGGCTCTGGCCGGCCTCGCCCGGCGACGGCAGCGCCAGGACCCTATCTGACGTCCCATCCGGGCTTGTCGAACCGGGGCGGGCGGCGTAGGGCTAGGGGCAAAGGGGCCGGCGAGGCGAACGCCGCCGGCCCGCCCGGACCCAGAGGTTGGAGCCCATGCATATCCGTCCCGTCAGCCTGCCGGTGGGCGCCGAAATCACCGACATCGACCTGGCCACCATCACCGACGCGGAGGCCCGCGCGGTCCACGACGCGCTGATGCAGTATGGCGTCGTGTTTTTCCGCGACCAGGACATCACGCCGAAGCAACAGGTGGACTTCGCCAAGCGCTATGGCCAGGTGCCGGCGGCGCAGAAGGCCTCGTTCGGCGTCGATGCGGATGCGCCGGAAATCTCGACGCTGACCTATGACCGCGAGCGGCCGCCGAACGTCAACCACTACCACCCGGACGGCCTGTTCCGCGAAAAGCCGGAATTTGCCAGCGTCCTGCGAGCGATCGAGGTGCCGGAGCTGGGCGGCGACACCATTTTCGTCTCCGGCACCGCCGCCTACGAGGCGCTGAGCGACCGCATGCAGCGCTATCTGGACGGCGTCTACGCCATCAACGACTTCATGAACCTGCACTCCCGCCCCTCCAAGGCGCGGTCATGGCAGGGCGACGGCGGCAAGGGCATGGCGACGGTGCAGGGCCAGAACCCGCCGGTGACCCATCCGGTCGTGCGCACCCACCCGGTGACGGGCAAGAAGTCGCTCTATGTCTGCCAGTCCTTCACCACCTATCTGGCGGACATGCCGGAGCGGGAAGGCCGCGGCGTGCTGGAATTCCTGTTCGAGCATGTGTCCCTGCCGGAATTCCAGTACCGCTTCCAGTGGCGGCCGAACTCCATCGCCTTCTGGGACAATCGCTGCACGCTGCACTATGCGGTGGCGGACTACTGGCCGGCCTACCGCCACATGCACCGCTGCTCCATCCGCCTGGACGAGGTGCCGGTTTAGGGGCACCCCGGGGCGGACTCAGGCGGCGGTCCAGCCGCCGTCTACCAGCAGGGTGTGGCCGGTGGTCCAACTGGCCTCGTCGCTCAAGAGATAGAGCATGCCGCTCGCGATTTCGTGCGGCTGGCCGAAGCGCTTCATGGCGTGGCGGTTGCGGGAGTTCTCGCGCGCCGCGGGATTGGGGTTGCGGGCCATGCCGGCCTGGAACAGCGGCGTCTCGGTCGCGCCGGGGGCGATGGCGTTGACGCGGATATGATCCGGCGCCAGTTCCAGCGCCGCCGTCTTGGTCAGGCTGACAATCGCGCCCTTGGAGGCGATATAGGCCGCGTTCATGGCGCCGCCGCCGAAGGCCAGTTGCGAGGCCACCGTCACCACCGCGCCGCCGCCCCGGCGGCGGAAGGCGGGAATGGCGGCTTTCAGCCAGAGCCAGGTCGCCTTGACGTTGATGGCGAAGATCGCATCCCAATCCTCCTCGCTGATCGCGTCGATGGCGATGCCGCTGCGGGAAATGCCGGCGACGGTGGCGAGCCCGTCCAGCTTGCCGGTCCGCTCCTCCGCGAGGGCGACGGCGCGGGCGGCCAGGTCCGGGTCGCGGACATCGCCGGTCAGCTGGAGCGGCGTCCCCAGGCGGGCCATGCCGCCAGCGTCGCGGTCGACCGCCACCACCTCGGCGCCCTCGGACAGGCAGCGCTCGGCGAGCGCATGGCCGATGCCGGAGCCGGCACCGGTGATGAGAATGGTCTTGTCGGCAAGGCGCATCGCCCGGTCCCTCTCGCGTTCGGATGCGAAAGCTTGCGGGCGGGCCGCGGCGGCGTCAACCGGCGCGGCGGACGCGCGGGTCCCTCGCCCGGCGCCGAGGCGCTTGCCCTTTGCGTTCGGGAAGCGTCGCTACAGGGTCCTGGCGACCGCCTCCAACTGCTTGACCGCCGCCGTCCAGGTCGCTTTGAACCCCATGTCGATATGGGTATCCCGCGCCTCCCGCGTCCAATGCCGGACCCAGAGGCGAAACAGCGTTGCGCCGTGGCCGGCGTCGGCGAACGTGACGATGGCGGTCAGGAACGGGTCGGCGCTGGGCGTCCAGTTGCGGGCCTCGGTATAGGCATCGGTGAACACCAATCGTTCGCCCGGCACCATATCCAGAAAAACCCCCCTATTCTCGATCTCCACGCCGTCCGGGCTGCGCATCAAAACAAAATAATGACCGCCGGCCCGCGCTTCCAAATCCGCTTTCGGCGTGGTCCAGGGCGGCGGCGCGAACCAGCGCTCCATCAGCGGCCCCTCGGTCCAGCAGCGCCAGACCTTGTCGCGCGGAGCTTCGATCCGCAGTTCGATGCTGAGATCAAAGGGGCCGGATGGGGTGGCAGGGCTGTCGTCCGCCATGGCTTCAGTCCTTATCTGCGAGGATTGGAGGGCATGACCACATCAGACCGGGAACGGCGCCCGCGCGCGGCGTCGGCGGGACTCGGGCGCTGATCGGGTCCGACGGCATACCCCGGGACCGTAACAGCCTGCCGGACGGTCAGCAAGGTACCCACCTCTGTGCAAGGCCCCGGCCGCGGCATCAACCGGCACTGACGACACCGGCGGCAATCAGCGCCTCGATCCGCTCCGGCGCGTAGCCGGCCCGCTCGGCCAGCACCGCACGGCTGTCGGCACCGATGGCGCGGCCCGGCCACTGCACTTCGCCCGGCGTGGCCGAGAGGCGCGGCGCCGGTGCGGCCATGGCGAGCAGGCCCAGGGCCGGATGCGGCACGCGGGCGATGCTGCCGCGGGCGGCATAGTGCGGGTCGTCGAACACGTCGGCCATGGTGAAAATGCGGGTGGCGGGCACGTCGTTGGCGATGAGATCGGCCTCCAACGGCGCCAGGTCCCGCGTGCCGACCCAGTCCTGGATCAGGCCTTCCAGCACGTCCTGGTTCCGGCCGCGGGCACGGGCGGTGGCGAACCGTTCGTCATCGGGCCAGTCGTCCCGCTGCATCACCCGACAGAGCCGCCGGAACACCGGATTGGCCGAGGCGGCGATCTGGATTTGCCGCCCGTCGCGGGTCTGGAACAGGCCGTTCGGCGCCACGCCGGGCAGGCGCGAGCCGGCACGGTTGGCGACATGGCCCAGCTGGTCGTAGGCGGGGATGTGCGGTTCCATGAAGCTAAAGGCGGATTCCATCAGATTCGCGTCGACCACCTGCCCCTCGCCGGTGCGGTCGCGGTGGATCAGGGCCATGGCGATGCCGAAGGCGGCATAAAGGCCGGTGATGTAGTCGGTCAGCGACACCGCCACCCGCGCCGGCGGCCGGTCCGGGTCGCCGGTGATGTGGCGCAGGCCGCTCACCGCCTCGCCGATAATGCCGAAGCCGGGCCGCGGACTGTAGGGGCCGGACTGGCCGAAGCCCGAAATGCGGGCCATGACGAGGCCGGGATTGACCGCCTTCAGGTCGTCATAGCCCAGGCCCCATTTTTCCAGGCCGCCCGGCCGGAAATTCTCGATCACCACGTCGCTGTTGCGGGCGAGGTCGCGGATCGCCTCCTGCCCTGCCGCCGTGCGCATGTCGATGGCGGCCAGCTTTTTGTTGCGCAGGATGGTGGCGGCATAGAGGGAGACGTCGGCACCCGCCTCGTCTTTCCCGTGCTTGCCCATGGAACGGACCGGGTCGCCGGTCGGCGGCTCGACCTTGACGACATCCGCGCCGAAATCGGCCAGCAGCCGGCCGCAGAATGGCCCGGCTATGGTCGAGCCCAGTTCGAGCACGCGGGCGTGGGCGAGCGGTCCCATAAGGCAAAGGTCCTTCGAAACGGGGTCTTTTGGCGGCAATTATAGCAAGGCGGAAGCCAAACGCGGCACGGCACGGGTGCGGCACCCTGACCGCACCGCTCAACGGCCCGATCGGGCCATGGACCTGACTTTGCGCGACCTCTACCATAAGTATAACATACATCCGTAACGCCCTACGCAAAATTCGCTATTCTAGCCGCTACTCTGTTCATTCATGAGATTTTGCGAATATAGAATTTTTTTAAAGCGCAACAAAACATTATTATTCAACTTTTATTAGCAAATTCGGGAAAATTTCCCTGTGTATACAGTGATTTCTCCTACATTGTCATCCATATAATATTACAACCGTATCTTGAATTGCAAAAATCTTACATATGTATGTATTTTTTGCCACTTTTTGTTAGGTAATTCCCACTATCGACAATGTCACACCAATCGCCATATTTACAACTTGTGTAATCTTTCGCCAACTTCTGCTATCAGAGGTAAGTGCGATGCTACCAGGCGGGGAATTCGTATGAACCGGGCAGGCAACAGCCTAAAGATCCACGCGATCTACTCGGAATCGCTCTACTCCCGCATGGACACTGGCACAAAATACCCGAGATTGTACGATACACAGGCACGACAACCAACCGAGTGAAAGGTCTATTCTATGTTGGAGCGTACCCCGCGAGCATTCATGAACGCCTGCACCTCGCTGCTGTGGAATTCCGGCTATTCCACGTCGATCAGCAACGATGTTTCGGGCTGGGTCGACTACTATCTGCGGACAAATCCGCACGGCGTCGTCAACTCCGCAGTCAATCCCGCTTATCACGAACTCGGCCCGGACAATTCGTTCTGGCTGGCGGTCTACAAGCAGGACACCAAGGAAATCATCGGTTGCATCGCCCAGCGGATGATCGAAAGCGACGATTTCGTGGAGGAGCAGCGCTCCCTGAGGCTCTGGTTTGGCGAGCAGGCCAGCGAGCGGCCGCCGATGCAACTGGCGCTCACGCGCGACCAGTATCCGGAAGCCCGCGGCCTGGTGGGTTACCCCGCCGGACTTTTCGTGGCGAAATCCGAGCGTCACAACGGGTTGGCCTGGCTGCTGCAACGCATGGCCCGCGCCTATGCCCTGACGCGCTGGCCGCAGATGGACTGGCAATGCGGCAACTCGCTTGAGCCGGTCGCCGCCCGCGGTCTGCCCTTCAACACCTATGGCTATACACGCTGCGACCTGCTGGTCGACGGCTGGTTCGAGGACACCCAGCAATCGCACAAGGTGTTCATGACCTCCATCGCCCACGACCAGATGATCATGCAGATCGCCAGCGATCTGTCACTGATTGAAATGAACTCCGATCAACAGATGCGTGACATCATCCGTTCCGCTCGCGAGCGGCAGAGCAACCCGCCGGTACTCGCGGCTGTGGCTGGTTAGTTTGGTGCTCACGCCCTGAAAGAGAGGGAAACGGTTGGACTTCGCCCGTACGAGATCGCGTTCCAGGGTCCGTTGCAGGACCTTGGAACCGATGTCGCAAATGCGCTGGCCCGAAAACCCGCCGACGGCGGTCGCACGCTGCGCGAACAGCTGGTAGCAGAAGTTCGCCGGGTCGTCGTTGTGCACGTCGACAATATGGAACCAGCCCAGAACGCCCAGATTTGTCAGCTTCATCAGGCCGACATTGTCGATATCCGGCACCACGCCGTGATTGCGGGGCAGGGAAAACCAATAGCGCACCAAGCGCGCCAGAAGCGCGTCTTCGGATTCGTCCAGTTCGTTCAACGGACAAATCCGGCTTTCCACCAGTTCGCCGCTGCTGGTCTCGCGTTCAACGATCATGACACGTCACCGTCCTGCGCCGGATTTCTCTGGCTGTACAGCAATGCCCCACTCACCACCTCGCCCTGCACGAGCACATACTCAAACGAAGATTTGTCCCGCAGCGGAAAAATCAACTGGTCGATCGCATCATCGCTCTCGCCGCTGCTCCGGGAAAACCGGCGGGCCGCCGCCCGGCGGTAGCGCACCGCATCCACGTATTCCTGGGCAAACAAGGCCAGCAGGCGGGGCTCGCCCACCCATTCGGCCACGGCCGGCCCGAAATCCCGTCCAGCCTGGATCAGCACGGCCTGCCCCGACCAGATGATCGGCCAGTCGCTGGGATTCTTGCCGACCACCCCGATGATGTAGGATTGCTCGTCCAGCATGGACAGTTCCGTCATGCTGGTTTCGACATCGCCCGCAACCTCGTAATGGCCGGAGATGCCGCACAGATCCACCCAACGCAACAGGGCCCGTTGCAAACGGTCCGTTGCCGACAAAATCGGAATGTCCGTCGATTTCACGATTGTCGCGAGCCCCCCTTGCGGCAGAGCGCGCCCCTGATTTGCGTCTCCAGACAGTACCACGGCAATTCCCTAATACTCTAGATGCGTTCTATTCACTTCGCCACTTTTGGTATTTAATCCGCCCGACCAGATATCGCAATAGTGACATCGGGTTAAAAGTCAATTGTTTATTGACTCATCGCCCTCCATCCGGCCGATCACGCCCGCCGCCAGCCATTGCGCCAGCAGGGTTGCGGCCCGCGCACCCGCGGCCTCTGCGCCGACCCTTTGGGCCAGAGTCTCGCAGACCTCCGCAAACGACCGGCCGGCGGCAACCGCATCGAGTGCCGCGGCCTCATCCGCTTCCAGGGCACGATAGCGCACGGTCGCCTCGTCGCGCCAGACCAGAACCGTGTGCGGCTCGACGGGGTCGAGCGGCGGAGCGTTGCCCGTGGCCAGCGCCTCGCAGATGGCGGCCGCCGGCGTCGCCACCGGCACCACCCGCACCGACGGGTGCAGGCCAAAACGCAGGCCCGGCCAGGCCTGGGGATGGAGAGCGGCCAGCGCCTCCGCCCGCATCGGGGGCGAATCCGGAGCATCGAACGCGCCCGCAATGGCCCAGTCGAGCGCAGCGACATCGCCAACCGCCGGCGTCTCGGCAAAGCGGCGCGCCAGAAATGGCGCCAAGCCGTCGCCGAACCAGCGGGCATTGCGGAACCGCGACGGCCCGGTCCGCACATAGGTCCGTGCCGCGTCGGCAAAGCCCTCATCGCCCAGCAGGCTCCAGGTGTATTCGAAATTGGCCTGCAACACTTCCACCAGCCGGGCGGTGTAGGCATAGCGGTAAATGCCGAAGCGCGTCGCGGCGTTCTCGCCCGCGGCATCGTCGAGGTCGGCCAGGACCCGGTCGTCGGATTCGCTGAGAATGCCGGCCTGGAATCGGGCCTGAAGGGCGGCAAGGCGGCTCATGCGACGGCCCGTTCCGCCACCGCCGCGGCGATGGCGCGGGCCTGGTCGAGCTCCGCCAGCAGCTCGTCCAGCGGCGGGATGTTGTCGTCGCGTTCGATCATGGTCGAGACCGGGCCGAAGCGCTGGCAGGCGGTTTCGTACAAGTCCCAGACATCGTCGATCACCGGCGCATCGTGGGTGTCGACGATATGGGTGCCATTATGGCTGTGCCCGGCCAGGTGGAACTGCACCACCCGCTCGCGCGGCACGCCCTCGATAAAGGCCCGGGCGTCGAAATCGTGGTTGAAACCGCTGACATAAATGTTGTTCACGTCGAACAATAGCCAGCAATCCGCCGCCTCGGCCACGGCCGAGACGAACTCCCATTCGCTCATGGCCGAATGGGTATAGGTGACGTAGGAGGACACGTTCTCGATCGCGATGCGACGGTCGAGATAGTCCTGCACCCGCCGGATCCGGCCGGCGACATGGGCGACCGCTTCCTCGGTATAGGGCAGCGGCAGCAGGTCGTGCAGGTTCACGCCGCCGACGCCGGTCCAGCAGAGATGGTCGCTGATCCAGCGCGGCTGGACCCGGTCCGCCAGCGCCTTCAGGTCGCGCAGATAATCGGGGTCGAGCGGGTCGGTGCTGCCGATCGACAGCGAGACGCCGTGCATGACGACCGGATAATCCGCCCGAATCCGGTCGAGAATCGCCAGCGGCTGGCCGCCCGGAATCATGTAGTTCTCGGAAATGATCTCGAACCAGTCGACCGGCGGCTTGCGCTCCAGCACGTCGGCATAGTGCTGGGCCCGCAATCCCAGGCCAAAGCCCAGATAGGGCGGCCGGTCCGGCGCAGTGTCGGCCATCGCACGCGCTCCTTCGGGCAACGGATCCGGAAAGAAAAACGGCCGGGCACACATGGGCGCCCGACCGCGGCAAAACAAGTGCGGGGTTGGGCGATCAGCCCGCCTTGCCGCCCAGTTTCATGCACTCTTCGGCGGTCTTGGTGCTGATCCAGCCCTGGCCCTTGCAGGCATTCTGGCCCTTGCAGGAGTTGGCCGCGCTCTTGCAGGCGCTCTGGCCCTTGCAGGAATTCGCGCCCATGCACTTCACGCCATCGGCGGCGACGGCGGCGGTCGGCGCGACCATGGCGCTGGCCGAGAACATGGCGGCCGCAGCGGCGGCAAGCACGACACCGGTGGTCTTTTGCATTACGGACATTGTGAAGTCTCCTAAGATGTGGTTGCACCGGACAGCCCGGCGCAATGGCGAACACTCCCGCACAGACCCGAAAGGACGGGCTCGGTGCTGGGCGTATTCTGCCGGTTCGGGCGAGCAACACCACTAAACACACGCACACACGCCTTCACGGTTGTGTGAGCCATATCAAGCATTACCGCCCTCCCAGCATCCGGCCGAGCCAATGGTCGGCCGAAATCAGGCCGGGCCCCCGCGCCATGATCAGCAGCAGCGCGGCGACCCAAAGCACATGCACGTCCCAACTGCCCGGCAGGACGAAAATCTGGATGACCAGGGTCATGCCGAACAGGCCCAGCGCCGCCAGCCGCGTGAACAGGCCGGCGAACAGCAGCAGCGACAGCCAGCTTTCCATGTAGAGCGCCAGCCAGCCGGCGGTGGCCGGCGCCAGCAGCGGCACGCCGTATTCCTCGAACAGATAGGGCAAGGAGGGGCTGGTCTGGAGCTGGAAGGTCAGCGCGTCCAGAAGGTTCCAGTCCACGGCCTTGGTCTTGGCCGACAGCAGAAACACCATGCCGATACCCACCCGCGCGGCCAGCAGGATCAGGCTCATCGGGATTTTCTCCAGCAGGGCGATGCCGTAGTTCACGGCCTCCATCAGGCTGCTGTTGGCGGGTCTGGGCTCCAGTCCGGCAGGCTGGGTCATCGGGGTTCCGTCTCCGTTCGTTATTGGCGATTGCGCAGGGGTTCGGGGTCGGCCGGATCGGCCGACAGCGGCGCGAAGGTGCCGCGTTGCAGGTTGCGGGTGAGCGCGGCGGTCAGGTCGAAAGCCGGATCGACGGTCAGGGCCACCTCCGCCGCCGCCGCCAGCCCCTGGCCGCCGGCACAGGCGGAAAGCCAGTGCCACTCGCCCGCCGGCAAGGCCCAGAGCCGGGCATCGCCCGCCTGCCGCAGCACCAGCAGATGCACCGGGCCGGCATCGAGGTCGACAGAGCCGACCGCGTCGGCATCGCCGCTGCGCACCGCCTGCCAGAGATCGGCCACCGGCCAGGAACTGCGCACCAGGCGGGCGTCGGCGCGCAGGCGCAGGGTCTGGCGCGGCAAGGCCTCCGGCGGCAGGGCACCCAGATCGGCGGCTTGCAGCGTCGGCGCGTCCGGCGCGTGAAAGCTGGCATGCAGCGCCCATTCCAGCCGGGCGAGATCGGGCAGGTAGGCCAGGCCGGCGGCGGGCGGGAAACCCGCGATGAAATCGGCAAAGCCGGCGCCATAGGCGTAGAGCACCGGCTCGGTCGGCGGCGCGGCCGTCACGAAGCGCTGCGCCATGGCGCGGAAAAACTCGGCTCCGACCATGGCGGCAACGGCGGCATAGACTCCGGCCAAGGCATCGCCAAGCGTGGTGAACACGTGATTGCGGTGGATTTGCAGGCGCTGGGCGGCGTCGAGACCGTCCGGCAGGATCGCGGCAGCGGCGGCGGTCCCTGCGGCAGCGGCGTCCGGCGCCAACAATCCGGCGCGGAACGCGTCCTGGATCTCACGCAGCGTCGGCACGGCGCAGCACCTCTGTCAAAAGGGCCTGGGCCCGGTCGGCCTCCGCCAGCAACTCGGCCAGCGGCGGGATCGCCGTGTCCCACTCGATCAGCGTCGGCACCGGGCCGAACAGTTCCAGCGCGCGCCGATAGAGCGCCCAGACCGGCGCGGCGACCGGGCTGCCATGGTCGTCGATGCGGATCACCCGGTCGCCGACCCGGTTTTCCGCGTGGCCGGCCAGATGGATCTCCCCCACCGGGGCGCCGGCCAGGGCATCCAGATAGGCGTCGGCATCCCAGCCGTGGTTGCGGCAACTGACATAGACGTTGTTCACATCCAGCAGCAGGCCGCAGCCGGTGCGAATGGTCAGTTCGCGCAGGAAGTCCGGCTCGGCAATGGTGGAATGGGCGAATTGCAGATAGGTGGAGGCGTTCTCCACCAGGATCGGCCGGCCGAACGCCTCCTGCACCGCCGCGATATTGCGGCAGACCGCGGCCAGGCTTTCCTCTGTATAGGGCAGCGGAAGCAGGTCGTTGAAATACGTGCCCTGGTGCACGCTCCACGCGACGTGTTCGGAGATCAGGCCCGGCTCGATGCGCCGGGCAAGCGCCGCCAGCCGCGCCAGATGCGCGGCATCGACCCCGTCGACCGAGCCGAGCGACAGGCCGACGCCGTGCATCGAGACCGGATACTGCGCCCGCGCCTTGGCCAGATAGGCCAGCGGGGCGCCGCCGCCCAGATAGTTTTCCGGATGGATTTCCAGCCAGGCGACCGGCGGCAGCGTCCGCGTCAACGCCTCGAAATGCACGGCCCGCAGCCCGATCCCCGCTGCGGCCGGGATCCCGGCAGGCGCGGCAGGCGCGGCAGGCGCGGCGGCGGGCGGGCGGTGCGGCGAGGTGGGCATGGCGGTCATTCCGAGGGTCGGGTCCGAAGGCGATCAGCCGGAGGTCTTGGAGCCACCGGCCAGACGATCGCAGAGGCCCGCCGGCACCAGCAACCAGGCATCTTTCTGGCCGTCGACCGTGGAGGTGCCGGCACAGGAATGGGTCGCCGTCTGGCAATCGTTGGCGCCGGCCTTGGCAACGCCGAAGCACTTTTCCATCTTCTGGTCGGCGGCGGCGACGGGGCCGGCGGCAACCGAGGCGCCGACGGCGGCGGCAATCGCGCTGGCAAGAAGAGCCGTTTTGGTCATGATGATCGATCCTTTTTGATTGGTGTCGGTGCGGTCGCATCGCCGGGTCGCCGACCCTGCGCCTTCCACGGTTGATAAAAGTTGGCTTTGGCGATGAACTGCGAGTCACGAGGCCGTGATCTCACGGCCATGTTATGCCGAAATTCCAGCGGGTTCACAAAATATGAGCCACCGGACCCGCCATTCTCACCGTCGCGTGAACCGGGCGGGCCGGATCCGCGGGATCGACCGGTGTCCGGAGACGGGATCGAGCCATGACCGAACCGAAAGGCGCCATTCTCTCGGACCTGACCTGGCCGGAGGTCGAGCCCTGGCTGGCAGCGCCGGTGATCGTGCCAGTCGGCGCGGCCGCAAAAGAGCACGGGCCGCACCTGCCGATGGGCACCGACGCCATCGTCGCCGACGCCCTGGCCCGCCGACTCGCGGCGCGGCTGCCGGTGCTGGTCGCCCCCACACTGACCCTGGGCTATTACCCGGTCTTCCGTGGCTTTGCCGGCAGCCAGCACTTGCGGGCCGAGACCTTCGTCGCCGTGGTCGAGGACGTGCTGCGCGGCTTCGTCGCCCAGGGCGCCGAACATCTGGTGCTGCTCAACACCGGCGTTTCCACCGAGGCGCCACTGGGCTTGGCCGTGCAGAACGTGTTCGACGAAACCGGCGTGCGGCCGGCCATCGCCGACCTGCGCCTGCTGGGCAAGGCGGCGGCGGGATTGATGCGACAACGGGGCGGCGGCCATGCCGACGAGGCGGAGACATCGCTGATGCTGGCGCTCGCGCCGGCGCTGGTGCGATTCGCCAAAGCCCCCGCCTATGGCGAGCCGGATATGCCATCCCCGCCGGGGTTTCGCCGGCCGATTCGCTTTCGCAGCGATGCCGCCGCCCCTCTGCCCGACCGCTGGCCGACCGGCACGTCCGGGGAGCCGCAACGGGCGACCTTGGCCAAGGGCGAGGCCATCCTGGCGGCAATTCTCGCCGATCTGGAGGCCGGCCTCCGGCAATGGTTCCCGGCGGCCCTGGCAGCGGGGGCGACATGCGGTTCGGCTGGCTAACCGCGCTGGCGCTGGCGTTGGCGGCGCCGGCCATCGCGATGGCGGCGGAGACCGTGGCGACGGCCGCGCCAGCCTGCACCTATAGCGTGACCGCGAAGGGCAAGCCCGCCAATCTGTCGCTCGACATCGAGGCGGAGTGCCGGCCGGACATCGCCGAACTGGACTTCGCGCCGGAGGATCGGGCGGCGGTGGACAGGGTCCGGACCCTGGACGGACGACCGGCGGAGCCAACGTCCTATGGCTGGCGCACCGGCGCCGGCGGGCTGCGCTACACCGTCGACCTGAGCCGCCGGGTGCGCGCGGGCGGCGAAAGCCGCGACCTGGTGCTGACCGACGACACGTTGATGGCCCCGCTCGACACCTGGCTGGGCATGCCGGAGCCGACGGCCGCAAACGCGGCGCTGCTTCTGAAATTGCGGCTGCCGCCGGGCCTGCTAGCGCTGCATGCGCTGGCTCCGGCCGATGGGGCGGACGACGGCCGGACGTTCCGGCTCACCGCCGGCGGACTCGCGTTTGCCGGCTACACGGTGTTCTCGACCCGCCCCGGCGCGACGATCACGGTGCCGGGCCGCCATGGCCGGCCGGCGGTCATCACCATCCACGCGGCCGCGTCGGACTTCGCACCGGGCGAAGCCGCGCTGGTGCGCTGGGTCCGGTATTTCGCGGACCTCGCCGCGGCCTACTGGCAGGGCTTCGCCACCGACCGGCTGCTGGTCGCGATCGTGCCGACGGGCGACGCCAACAAGGTGGTGTTCGGTCGTTCGCGCGGCGGTGGCGGGGCGACGCTGCAACTGGATGTCGGCCGGGGCGTCGATCTGGACACGCTCTACCGCCGGGATTGGATCCTGACGCACGAGTTGATGCATCTGGCGCAACCGGACCTGGGCCGCGACGGCCGCTGGCTGATGGAGGGCATGGCCACCTATGTGGAGCCATTGCTGCGGCATTTTGCCGGCCTCTATGCCGCGGACGCGGTGTGGAAAGAGTGGTGGCAGGGCATGCCGCGCGGCGCACACGGTCTCGCCAGTGGCGGATTGCGGCGATCCAATCCCTATTGGAGTGGCGCGCTCGCCTTACTTGCAACCAACGTGGCGGTGGCAGAGCGGACCCAGGGCCGCCGCTCGCTTGCGGATGCGGTACGCGCGGGCCTCACGCGGGCCGGCAACGCGACGCAAACCGCGGAAACCGGGGCGTTGGTGCGCCTGTACGACCGGGCCATGGGCGGGTCCGAACTGGCGGATTTCGTGCACCGGCACGAATTGCCCACCTTCTTCAATTTGGCTGGATTATGGCAGCAACTTGGCATCGGGGAGCAAAAGGGCAAACTTATCTATTCCAATTCGGAAGCCAGTGCCCGTCTACGCCAGTGGATACTATCCCCCCCACCCGGGTTCCGGCCCCCTGCCCTGCCACCGGAAGTGGCGGCTTCCCTTGGGTTGCGCCCCGATACTATCCCCAAGTAGCACACGTCCGATAATTAACAGGCTTTTCAAAGCCTCGAATGTTTAGTACACGGAAATGGTGTAAGTCGCGTGGTCAGTGCCGCGAGGCAATGGGTATGGGTTGATAGGCCAATCGGGGGAGCCCTCGGGAGAGCCAATCGATACCGGAAAGCGCGGAACCTAAAATCGTAGGAGAATGGGCCTCCCATGCTGTCAAACTTGAAGACACCAGTTCTCGTCGCGGTGTTGGGCCTGAGCCTCAGCGCGTGCGCCAACCTTTACGATACGGCGAAGCAAGCCACCCCGACGGGCGACAGCTATTCGCAGGCGTTGTTCAAAAACTACATGATGCTGGCGGATAGCGAGCGTCGTGAGGAAGACTGGACCGACGCCAACTTCTTCAGCGGCAAGGCGCTGGCCGCGGCCGATGGCGCGCCGCAGGGCCCGCAGGAACTGGCCGAGCGCATGCTCGACGAGAAATTCCTGACCGAGCTGAGCCCGGCGCGGGCCTCGCTGATGGATGCGCTGAACGGTGGCGCCGCCGCGAGCTATCCGGAAGCCGCCGCCATGGCGGTCGCCGGCTTCGACTGCTGGATGCAGGAAGCCGAGGAAGGCTTCCAGATGGACGACATCGCCGCCTGCAAGAAGATGTACGAGGACGGCATGGCCGGCATCGGCAAGCCGATGGCCATGGGTCCGTGGACGATCTATTTCGGCTTTGACCGGTCGAACGTTCCGATGGACGAGAAGGCCACGGTCGAAGCCGCTGCCGCCAGCGCTGCTGCGATGTCCAACGGCGCGGTCGTGGTCAGCGGCCACACGGACACCAGCGGCCCGGCACAGTACAACCTGGGCCTGTCGGCCAAGCGTGCCCAGTCGGTGGTCGACATCCTGAACTCGCTCGGCATCGACAGCAGCCGCATCAATGTCAGCGCGACCGGTGAGGCCGATCTGGCCGTGCCGACCGCCGACGGTGTGCGCGAGCCGAAGAACCGCCGTGTCGAAATCCGCGTCCTGAAGTAAGACTTCAATCCGCGGAGCCAGACCGGCTCTTCAAAAGCGCGGCCCGCCCTTCAGACCGAAGGGCGGGCCGTTCTTGTTTGGCAGCAGCCGAAGGGCTGCGAAACGGGAAGCGCGTCAGCCGTCTTTCTCCACCGTGCGCTTTTCCACCGCGATCAGCTTCGGCAGGTCGATGGCCGCGTGCATCTCGTGCTCCAACTCGCGCCAGTCGGTGTGCGGGCGGGAGGTGATTTTGAAATCGCCCGCCAGTTCGGCATAGAGATTGCGCCAGGTCTCATAGGCGGCGAACAGGCCCGTGCCGGGGTCGGCCAGGATTTTCCAGCCCAGGTCCGCCATTTCCTGCTTCGACAGGCCGATGGCGGCGAGGCCGCCGGGCGAGCAGAGATGCATCAACGGCGCCGGCAGGCGCTCGCCCAGGAAACGGGCCTCCTCCGCATTGCGCGGGCTCGCCAGCAGCACATCCGCCCCCGCCTTCTTGTAGAGTTCCAGGCGGTGGATCGCATCCTCGATGCCGGTGTTCCGCACCGCGTTGGTGCGGGCGATGATGACGAAGTCGTCGGACCGCCGCGCCGCGCACGCCTCGGCCACCTTCGCCGCCATCAGGTCCGGCGCGATCATGCGCTCGACACCGATATGGTGGTGGGCGCGCTTCGGGATCAGTTGGTCCTCGATCTCGATGGCGGCGAAGCCAGCGGTCTCGACCATGGGGATGGTGCGGTGCATGTGCATCGGATCGCCGAAGCCCGTGGCGCCGTCGAGGATCAGCGGCCGCGTGGTCACGGCGGCGATCTCGGTGCCGGCGGCGCACATCTCGGAAACGTTCAGGTTCGCTTCGAGCAGCGCCTTGGCATAGCCGGTGGCACCGCCGCCCAGATAGAGCGCGTCGAAACCGGCCTTGTCGGCCATCATCGCCATCATCGGGTTGAGCACCAGCGGCGCACAAATGGGCTGGCCGGTGGCCAGCAGCGGGCGAAGGCTTGTCATTGAGCAAAACTCCTTTTTCGCGACCGACGCTTTTCCCGGCGCCGGGGGTGGGCTAAGAGCCTATCGCATCACAATTCGAACCGAACAGACCGAAAAGAGGCTTTTCCCATGGCAAGCGCCCTGTTCCAGCCCCTCGAACTGCGCAGCGTGACGCTGCCCAACCGCATCGTCATCGCGCCGATGTGCATGTATTCCGCGGTCGATGGCTCGGCCAGCGACTGGCACACCATCCATTTCGGCAGCATGACCCAGTCGGGCGCCGGCCTGTTCATCATCGAGGCGACCGGCGTCGAGGCGCGCGGCCGCATCTCGCCCGGCTGCGTCGGCCTCTATTCCGATGCGAACGAGGCGGCCCTGAAGCGTTCGGTCGACATTGCCCGGAAATATTCCGCCATGCCCATCGGCGTTCAGCTGGGCCATGCCGGCCGCAAGGCCTCCACCTATCCGCCGCAGGTGGGCGGTGCGCCGCTGAAGCCGGAAGATGGCGCCTGGGAGACCGTCGCGCCGTCGGCGGTGCCGTTCGGCGAGGGCTGGCACACGCCGGTTGCCATGGACCGGGCGCTGATGGACGCGGTCATCGCCGCCGCGGTCGCCTCGACCGAGCGGGCGGCGCGCATCGGCCTGGACGTGGTCGAGCTGCACGGCGCCCACGGCTATCTGGTGAGCGAGTTCCTCTCGCCCATCGCCAACAAGCGCAACGACGCCTATGGCGGCGACATTGCCAACCGCATCAAATTCCCGATGGAGCTGTTCCAGGCCATGCGCGCCGCCTGGCCGGACGACAAGCCGCTGGGCGTGCGCCTGAACGGCACCGATTGGGACGACGAGGGCCTGCACGTCGAGGACGCCATGGTCTTTGCCAAGGCGCTGGCGGCGGAAGGCTGCGATTTCCTGGATGTCTCCGGCGGCGGCAACAGCCTGGTGCGCCCGCCGCTCTCGCCCGGCTATCAGGCCGGCTATGCGGCGCAGATCAAGGCCGCCAGCGGCCTGCCGACCATGGCCGTCGGCATGATCCGCGACCCGCGGCTGGCGGAACGCCTGGTGGCCTCCGGCGAGGTGGACATGATCGCCATGGCCCGCGGCATTCTCTATGAGCCGCGCTGGCCCTGGCGGGCGGCGTTCGAACTGGGCGCCGGCACCGCCTATGCGCCGCAATACGGCCGCGCCGACCCGACCAAATGGATCCAGGCCTTCCCGGAGGCGGAGGCCAAAGCGGCCGAATAGGGCGCCGTCGCACGATTGTCTCTTCTCAGCAACGGGAGGACGGCGGTAACGTTGCCGCCTTCCCGTTGCACAGGAGTCCGCAGCAATGACCGTTACCCTCTACGGTGCCGCCGTCACCCGCGCCGCCCGGAACTATTGGGCCGTCGAAGAACTGGGCATCGACTACGTCAAGAAAGACGTGAACATGGCCAAAGGCGAGCACAAGGCGCCCGCCTATCTGGCGGTCAACCCGAACGGCAAGCTGCCGGCGATGGTCGACGGCGACCTGACCCTGTTCGAGTCGATGGCGATCAACACCTATCTTGCCGATGCCTATGGCCAGGGCAGCCTGCAGCCGGACAGCGCCGCCGACCGGGCGCGCGCCGACCAGTGGGCGCACTGGGTCATGGGCGAGTGCGAAAAGCCGCTGATCGGCGCCCTGTTCCACACGCTCGGCATCATGGGCTACGCCAAGGATCCGGCGAAGGTGGCGGAGCAGCGCGCGGCGCTGGAAGGGCCGCTCGGCGTGCTCGACCGCGCCCTGGCCGGCCGGGACTGGCTGGTCGGCGACCGGTTCACCGTGGCCGACCTTAACGTCGCCAGCGTCCTGCATTGGGGACAGATGGCCAGGCTGGACTGGGCACCGCATCAGAATGTGGCCGCCTGGCTCGACCGCTGTTTTGGCCGGCCGGCGTTCAAGAAGGTCGGGCAACTGGCCAAGGCCGACATGGCAAAGATGAACGGATGAGCCGAACCGCCGACATCGTCATCATCGGCGGCGGCATGGCCGGCGCCTCGGCCGGGTATTTCCTGGCCGGCCGAGGTCGGAGGGTCGTGCTGCTGGAGCGCGAGGAGCGGTGTGGCTATCACACCACCGGCCGCTCCGCCGCGCTCTACAGCCAGGCCTACGGCAACCCGGCCATCTGCGCGCTCACAATCGCCGGCGAGGCGTTCTACGACAACCCGCCGGCAGGCTTTGCCGACCACCCGCTGCTCTCGCCCCGCGGCGCCCTGTTCGTCGGCCGGGCCGACCAGAGCGCGGCGGTGGAAGCCGCGGTGAAGGAAGGCCAGGCGCTGGTGCCGTCGGTGCGCCTGCTGGACGCGGCCGAGGCGCGGGCGATCTCCCCTGCCCTGCGCCCGGACTATGTCGCCTGCGCCGGCTGGGAGCCGAACGCACGCGACATCGACGTGGACGCGCTACACCAGGGCTTCCTGCGCGGTCTGCGCGCGCAGGGGGGCGAGGTGGTGGTCAATGCCGAGGTGCAGGCGCTGGAGCGCTCGGGCGGTCAGTGGCGCGTGCGCACCGGTGCGGGCGAGTTCTCGGCGCCGATCGTTGTGAACGCCGCCGGCGCCTGGGCCGATACCATCGGGCGAATGGCGGGTTGCCGGCCGGTCGGCTGCGTGCCGAAGCGGCGCACGGCGTTTCTGTTCGAACCGCCGGCCTCCATGGACAGCAGAAACTGGCCGCTGACCGTCGACGTGGACGAGCAGTGGTATTTCAAGCCCGACGCCGGCCTGTTGCTGGGCTCCCCCGCCGACGAGACGCCGGTGGAGCCGCACGACGCCTATCCGGAGGAGATGGACATCGCGCTGGGCGCCGACCGCATCCAGGCCGCGAGCACGCTGGAAATCCGGGCGATCAAGCACAGTTGGGCCGGCCTGCGCAGCTTCGTCGCCGACAAGACGCCGGTCGCGGGCTATGCCCCCGCCCAAGAGGGCTTTTTCTGGCTTTGCGGCCAGGGCGGCTACGGCATCCAGACCGCGCCGGGGCTCGGCGCCGCGGCGGCGGCCCTGGTCGAGGGCGAGGACCTGCCCGAAGCGGTGCGCGGCCTCGGCCTGACCGCCGCCGCGCTGGCACCGGAGCGGCTGTTCGCCAAGGGGTGAGCGCGGGCGCGCACGCCAAGCGAAAGCGCCCCCATTCGACCTTTCCCGGAACTGGCGAAGCCGGTATCCGGGACCTCCGGCCGGGCCACGCTCCAGCGGTTGCGCCCCTCCCCGGCGGGAGATCCCGGCCCTGCGGCCGGGAAAGCGATGAAGAGGGGGTAGCGCAAACGCAGACGCAACCTTGCGAACCGCAGCTCAAAACCAGCATGACCCCGCCCCATTCGAGCTCTCCCGGAACCGGCGGAGCCGGTATCCGGGACCTCCGGCCGGGGCACGCTCCAGCGGTTGCGCCCCTCCCCGGCGAGAGATCCCGGCCCTGCGGCCGGGAAAGCGAAGAAAAGGGGAAAGCGACGACGGCAGATGGCCGAGACGGAGAACGGCAGCCTTGACTCGCGTGCGGTGTTTCCATCCGGCGGCCGATGCCACTACGCTTGCCGGCAACCGATCCTCCTATCTGGAAACGCCCTCATGTCCCCAACGCCCCCGACCGCGCGCGACCGCGCCGCCGGCATCGCCGCCGCCAAGGCCACCACCCTCGACAAGCAGCGCCCGGAGGCGATGGCGAAACGCACGCGCGACGGCAAGCTCTCCGCCCGGCAGCGGATCGACGGCCTGCTGGACGCCGGCAGCTTTCTGGAGACCGGCGGCCTCGCCGCGCCGCATCACGACAACCCCTGGAACCAGGGGCTGACGGCACCGGCGGACGGCATTGTCACTGGCGCGGGCCGGGTCGGCGGGCGGCCGGTCGTGGTTGTCGCCCACGATTTCACGGTGCATGGCGGCTCGGTCGGCGTGGCCGGCAGTGCCAAGAACAACCGCGCCATCGAGCGCGCGACCGAGGCCGGCCTGCCGCTGGTCATGCTGGTCGAAGGCGGCGGCCATCGCATCCAGGACGGTCAGAACTCCCGCCATTTCGCGGCCGGCAGCCGGGTATTTCACCTGCTGGGCATGAATTCCGGCTGGACGCCGATGGCGGTGGCCGTGATGGGCGCGGGCTTTGCCGGCCCCTCCAACTATGCGAGCCTTGCCGATTTCGTCGTCATGGTGCGCGGCGGCTCGCAGATGGGCATGGCCGGGCCGGCCCTGGTCAAGGCCGGCATCGGCGAGACCATCGACAAGGAGGCGCTGGGCGGCGCCAAGCTCCAGGCCGACAAGTACGGCATTGCCGACCTGGCGGTGGAAACGGAAGCCGAAGTGCTGGACGCGGTGCGCCGCTTCCTCTCCTACCTGCCGTCGAACTCCGCCGAGCCGCCGCCGCTGGCCGAAGCGGTCGAACCGCCGAACGCGCCGGACGCGCTCTACGACCTGGTACCGGCGGACCAGCGCCAGACCTATGACGTGCGCAAGGTCATCGACGGCCTGGTCGACGGCGGCAGCCGTTTCGAACTGAAGCCGACCTATGCGCGCAACATCGTCACTGGCTTCGCGCGGCTGGCAGGCCGGCCGGTGGCGATCGTGGCGAACAATCCGCGCCATCTGGGCGGCATGCTCGATGCCAAGGCCTGCGAGAAGGCGGCGCGCTTCGTGGCGCTGGCCGATGCCTATGGCCTGCCGCTCATCACCCTGATCGACATTCCGGGCTTCGCCATCGGCTCGGCGGCGGAAGCGACGGGAATGGCCCGGCGCAGCGGCCGGCTGCTGTTCGAGATGGCGCATGTGACGGTGCCGCGCCTGTCGCTGTCGCTGCGCAAGGGCTATGGCGCCGGCTATATCGCCATGGGCGGCGGCCGCAGCTTCGACGCCGACTACGCCTTCGCCTGGCCGACGGCGGAAATCTGCGCCATGTCGGTGGAAGGCGCGGTGGATGTCGCCTTCCGCCGCGACTACGAGACCGCGCCGGACCCGATGGCGCGGCGGCAGGAACTGATCGACGAGACCCGCGCCCGCATCGGCGCCCGCCACGCCGCCGAGGGGTTCGGCATCGACGACATCATCGACCCGGCGGAAACGCGGGAGGTGTTCATCCGCGCGCTGGCCTCCCTGCCGGCCCGGCGGCCGTTCAAGGGGCCGCCGAAACGCCGGTCGATCTCGCCGATCTGAGGAGGTGCGGGTTTTCGTCCAATCGCCATTGCGAGCCGCAGGCGAAGCAATCCAGCCAGGCGGCAGAGCGAAAGGCGGCGTTGCCTGGATTGCTTCGTTGCCCTACGGGCGCCTCGCAATGACGCCGTCGTGGAAGGCAGCGCCTCGCAAGGATGCCGGTCGGCGGGGCAGTCGAAGGCCCCTCAGAGCTTCGGCACGATGGCGTCGGCGAAGCGGTCCATCTGCTCCATCTGTGCGGCGGCGCTGTCGCCGCGATAGCGGACGATGATCTTCTGGAAGCCGGCATCCAGGATGGCTTTCAGGTCGTCGACGATCTGGGCCTCGGAGCCGCTGCCCATGTCGCGCGTGCCGAATGGGCCGACCTTCGGCTCGCCGGGGGCGATGAAGATTTTGTAGACCCGTTGCAGATCGTCGAAACGCCGCCCCTGCTCCGCGCAGATGCGCTGCAACGCCGCCAGCCGCTCCGGCATTTCGTTGCGGCCGAGGGCGACGGCGAGCCAGCCGTCATTGCGGGCGACCCGGCGCAGCGCCGGGTTGGAGACGCCGCCGATCAGCACCGGCGGATGCGGTCGCTGCACCGAGCCCGGCACCGAATGCACCGGCGGGAAGCGGTAGGTCTCGCCCTCATAGGCAACGGCGCCGCCGGCACTCATGGCCTTGAAGATTTCCAGATACTCGTCCGTCGCCTTGCCGCGCAGTGCGAAGTCGGCGGTATCCAGCACCTCGAACTCCTCGCGCAGCCAGCCGACGCCGGCGCCCAGGATCACCCGGCCGCCGGAGAACTGGTCGATGGTGATGAGCATGCGCGCCAGCAGCACCGGGTTGCGATACGGAATGATGAGGACCGCCGTGCCGATCTTCACGCGGCTGGTCGCGCCCGCCAGCACGCCCATGGCCGCGATCGGCTCCAGCAACGGGTCGGCGGTGGGGGCGGGAAAGCGGCCGTCGGCGCTGAACGGGTATTGCGAGGCGAACGCCGTCGGGAACACCACATGGTCGGCGAGCCAGATCGACTCGAATCCGGCGCTCTCGGCGAATTGCGCGAGCGTGGTGATGGTCTCCGGCTGGGCGAGCGGCCCGTAAATGCCGACATCGAGGCCGAACTGCTCCAGGCTGGCCATGGGCGGTTTCCTTCCGTTGGTTGGTGGGCGACGCCGGTCAGCGCCCCTTCTCTAGCCCGCTTCATCCCGAGTGGCGCCGCAGGCGCGTATCGAGGGACACGCAGGCGCCCGCCCCTCGATACGGCGCGTTGCGCCCACTCGGGGTGAAACGAGAGGCGGGCGACCGAAGGGCCCGCGTCGGCCTTACACCGTGTAGTCGATGATCCTGACATCGCCGGCGGCCAAGTCCAGCACCGCGCACGACAATTGGCGGCCGTTGCGGGTGTCGCGGGCGTCGCCGGCGGAGCCGGGGTTGACCACCAGCACGTCGCCGAAACGCTCCGCCACCTGCTGGTGGGTGTGGCCGTAGAGGACGATGTCAGCACCGGCCTCGCCGAAGCGCCGCAGGTCGCGGGAGCCGGGCAGGACATAGTCGCCATAGGGCTCCCACGGCGTCGAATGTACCATGAGGATGCGCTGGCCGCAGCGCTCCAACTCCATCCGGTAGGGCTGCGCTTCCAGCCAGGCCACCAGATCCTGGTCGACCCAGGCCGCGGCCCGCGCCCGCTCGCCCTGGGGGCCGAGAAACCCCCATTCGTGGTTGCCGAGAATGGTCGGAATCTCGTGCTCGCGCAGCCAGCCGATCACCTCGTTGGAAAAGCGATAGTCGTAGATGCTGTCGCCGAGGCACAACAACTCGTCCACCGCGCCCATCAGGTCGACGGCCTTTTGCAGCCCCGCCATATTGCCGTGGATGTCGGAGACAATGCCGATTTTCACCCGGCCTTCTCCGGGGTGTCGGCCTCCGGGGTGCCGGCCTCCGGGGTGCCGGTCTCGCGGCCGGCGATGTCGCGGCGGCAGAACCCGTCCGGCCAGTCGATCCGGTCGATGGCGCTGTAGGCGCGGGCGGCCGCCTCTGGGATCGAGGGCCCGAGGCCGGTCACGCCCAGCACCCGGCCGCCGGTCGCCAGCACCCGGCCCTCGTCCATGGCCGTGCCGGCGTGGAAGACGATCACGTCCCACACCTCCGACAGAATGCCGAGGCCGCGGATTTCCGTGCCCTTCCGATAGGCGCCGGGATAGCCGTTCGCGGCCATGACCACGCACACCGCGGCCTCGTCGTACCAGCGCAGGTCGAACTGGTCGAGCACACCGTCGCGGGCGGCGAACATGGCCGGGATCAGGTCCGATTGCAGGCGCGGCAGCAGCACCTGCGCCTCCGGATCGCCCAGGCGGCAGTTGAACTCGATCACCTTCGGCCCGTCGGCGGTCAGCATCAGGCCGGCATAGAGCACACCCTTATACGGGGCGCCTTCCTTGGCCATCCCCTCCACCACCGGGTTGATGATCTCGCGCATGACGCGCTCGCTCATGGCCTCGTCGACCATGGGGGCGGGAGAATAGGCGCCCATGCCGCCGGTGTTCGGCCCGGTGTCGCCGTCGCCGACCCGCTTGTGGTCGCGGGCGGTGCCGAAGGGCACGGCGGTCGTGCCGTCCACCAGGGCAAAGAAGCTGGCCTCCTCGCCTTCCATGAACTCCTCGACCACCACTTCCTGGCCGGCGGTGCCGAACTCGCCCTTGATCATGGCGAGGTCGATGGCGGCCACCGCCTCGGCCCGGGTTTCCGGCAGCAGCACGCCCTTGCCGGCGGCCAGCCCGTCGGCCTTGACGACGACACGGCCCGGCTGCTGCGCCACATAGGCCTTGGCCATGACGGGATCGCGGAAGCGGCGGTATTTGGCGGTCGGCACGCCGTATTTGGCGCAAAGGTCTTTCATGAAGCCCTTGGAGCCCTCGATCTGCGCCGCGGCGGCGCTGGGGCCGAACGCCTTGACGCCGGCGGCCTCCAGCCGGTCCACCAGGCCGGCGCAGAGCGGCGCTTCCGGGCCGACCACGACCAGATCGACGGCGTTGGCCTTGGCAAAGGCGAGAATGCCGTCCAGGTCGTCGGCGGCCAGGTCCGGCAGGCAGCTAGCCTCGCGGGCGATGCCGGCATTGCCGGGGGCGCACCAGAGCCCATCGCAGAGGGGAGAGGCCGCGATGGCCCAGCAAAGCGCGTGCTCGCGGCCGCCGCTGCCGATCACTAGAAACTTCACGCCGGAATTCTCCGCTTGGCATCTGTCACAATCGAGGCGGGTCTTGTAGCATCCGCCGCGATGACGACCAACCATACACCACCGCCCGCTGAACCGGGCCTCGACTTTTCGGCACCCTCCCGGCCGCCGGAGCCCCCTGCTGCGCCCTCGAACCAGCCGGAATTCTCGGTTGGGGAGCTGGCGCGGGCCATTCGCGGCCTGCTGGAGGGCGAGTTCGGCCGTGTGCGCGTGCGCGGCGAGATCACCGGCTTCAAACGCGCCGGCTCCGGCCATCTGTATTTCCGGCTGAAAGACGAAGACGCCGTGCTGGACGCGGTCTGCTGGCGCGGTGCGGCCGGCCGGCTGGGCGTGGCGCCGCAAGACGGGCTGGAGGTGATCGCCACCGGCAAGATCACCGGCTATCCCGGCCGCTCCACCTACCAGATCGTGGTGGAGCAGATGGAGTTGGCGGGCGAAGGCGCGCTGCTGAAACTGCTGGAGGACCGGCGCCGGGCGCTGGCGGCGGAAGGCCTGTTCGCGGCCGAGCGCAAACGGCCCCTGCCCTTCCTGCCCGGCGTGATCGGCGTCGTCACCTCGCCCACCGGCGCGGTGATTCGCGACATCCTGCACCGGCTGCGCGACCGCTTCCCGCGCCGGGTGCTGCTCTGGCCGGTGGCGGTGCAGGGCGAGGCGGCGGCGGCGCAGGTGGCGGCGGCGATCCGCGGCTTCAACGCGCTCGCGCCCGGCGACGCGGCGCTGCCACGGCCGGACGTGCTGATCGTGGCGCGCGGCGGCGGCTCGCTGGAGGACCTCTGGGCCTTCAACGAGGAAATCGTCGTGCGCGCGGCCGCGGATTCGGCGATCCCGCTGATTTCCGCCGTCGGGCACGAGACCGACACGACGCTGATCGACCACGCCGCCGACCGGCGCGCCCCCACCCCCACCGCCGCCGCCGAGCACGCGGTGCCGGTGCTGAGCGACCTGCTGTTGCGGATCGGCGACCTCGACCGCCGCCTGACCGGCAGCGCGCTGCGGGGGCTGGAGGAGCGCGGCCTGCGGCTGCAAGGCGCGGCCCGCGGCCTGCCGGCGCCGGGCGATCTGGTGGAACAGGCGGCGCAACGGGTCGACGACCAGGCGGAGCGCCTGGCGCTGGCGTTGCGCGGACAGTTGGTCGGGGCGGCGCAGACGCTCCGCGCCACGGCGGCCCGGCTGCGGCATCCGCGGGAAATCCTGGCGCTGCACGCCCAGTCGCTGACAGCGCAGGGCCGGGCGCTGGACCGGGCGGCGGAACAGGCGGTGCGCGGCGCGGACCATGCCCTGGCGCGCGTCGACGCCGCCCGGCGGCTGCCGCGGGCGACCGCCCGCGCGCTGGACGATGCGGAGCGGCGGCTGGTCCATGCGGGCGCGCTGCTGGAGTCCTATTCCTACGAGCGGGTGCTGGACCGGGGCTTCGTGCTGGTGCGCGGACCGGAGGGTCCGATCACCGACGCCGCCGACGCGACGCCCGGCCTCGCCGTGACGCTGCAATTCCGCGAGAACCAGACACGCGCGGCGGTGATCCAGGGCGACGCGCCCACCGCCGAGCCGGAGCCGAAACCGGCCAAACGCAAGTCAAAGCGACCGCCCCAGCCGGGAGACACCCGCCAGGGCAATCTGCTCTGAGACCGAGACCGGGTGGCTGCGCCCCACACCCCTGCCCCACCCATCGCCGCCACCCTCGATACGGCGTTATGCGCCTACTCGGGATGAAAGGTCAGGGGGAAGGCGTCCTGCGGTGAAGCGGGCGGTGGGTGCGGAGCTTGCACGACCGCCGAGGATCAGCGCGGTACGCGCTGCATGAAGTAGCGGCGGAGATTGATGCCCTCGGGAAGCGGCAGGCTTTCCCAACCTTCGCCGTCGATCGGCTGGTCGGAGACGATGACGGCGCCCGGCGCCGTCAGCGTCGCCAGCGTCTCCGCCAGGAACTGCGCCATGGCGGCGATACTGGCGGCACCGCCCTGGCCGAAATCGGCGTGCACCAGCGCCGCCTTCGCGCCGATGCGCGCGGCCGCGGTCGGCAGCGTCTCGCGGAAATCGCCGAGGAACAGGTCATCGTCCGGCGGGATGCAGGAGGGGTGGGCCTGCACCAGCCGCTCGAACACGAAAATGCGCCGGTCGGGCAGGATCTCGCGCAGATGGTCGTAGGTGCGTCCGTTGCCAAGGCCGAGTTCCAGCACCGGGCCGGGAACATCCGCAATCAGCGCCGCGGCCCGGTCGAGACAGGCGCGCTGGGCTTGCATGCGGCGGATAAAGCTGTCGAGCCGGCTCATGCCGCCCGCGCTTCGCGCAGGTCGGCGGTGGTTTTCTCCAGCCGGCGGGCCAGTTCTTTCATGATTTCAATTCCCATTTCCGGCACTTCGGTCACCAGCCGGAAAAAATGCTCCTTGGAAATGCGCAGCGTGGTGAGATCGCTTGCGGCCCGCACGGTCGCGGTGCGCGGGATGTCGATCAGGATCGCGATTTCACCGATAATGTCATTGCAGCCGAGTGTCGCCACCTTCAGCTCGCCACTGGCGGAGGCGACGAACACGTCGGCCTCGCCCGCCAATACGATATAGGCGGAATCCCCCGGGTCCCCCTGCCGGACAATGTCCTCGCCGGCCGGGAACACCATGCGCTCACTGGTGAAGGCCAGCAGTTTCAGCCGGCGCGGCTCGATCCGCTGGAACAGCGGGAGACGGCGCAACGCATCGACTTCCTGGTTCAGCGACATGGGATTCTCCCGACTTCCCGCTATTCCGCGGCCTTGGTGATTGGAGCGGCCCCCGCCGATTCGGCTTCGACCCGGCCGCCCTCGATGGTGAAGATGCGTTGCATGGCCTGTGCCTGGTCCGGCTGATCCAGCACGGCGACCACGCCGCGCGGCGCCTGGGCTTCCAGGATACTGGCAAACACCTTGCCGCGCATCGACTCGTCGAACACGGACAGCGCCTGGTTGACCACCAGCAGGTCCGGTTGCTTGGCCAGCGCGCGGGCAAAGGCGAGTTTCTGCCGCTGCACGGCCGACAGCCGGCCGCCGGCGACGCCGACATGATATTCGAGCCCGACATCCAGGATCGAATCGTGCAGGCCGGACTCGTTCAAGACCTCACCGACCAGAGCCCGCACCTTCGCCGCTCCCTGAGGTTGTCCATAAGCGACCTTTCCGAACAGAATATTGTCCTGAATCGAAGCCGCGCTATTGTACCGTTCCGGATCGAAGAAGGCCACGGCCCCTTTCAGATCTTCCGGCAGGTGTTCGGCGAAGGAGTGGCGGGCTTCCAGAAGGCGTTCTTCCAGCGAGTCGTCGAGCAGGTCCAGACGGTGGCGCGCGGGGATCAGGCGGAACGGCAGCGACATCAGCCGGCTGCGGTCTTCCTCGCCCAACCCGGCAAGGCCCCGGCCACCGCGGTCGATCCGTCCCAGCAGCGCCTGAAATTCCGGCAGGTCCTCTGCGGCGATGAAGCTGAACTGCTCCATCAATTCGTGTCCCGGTTCGATGTCGGCGAACAGTTCCACCATGGTTTCCGCCACCTTGCGGCCGATCCGGACGACATCGTCGGTCAATCCGACCCGGTCCAGCGTCTCTCGCACATAGGGATGTTCGCCCAGATTCTCCAGGTCGAACGTGGTTCCGACCGGGGTGCCGAACAGCAGGTTTTCGGCAAAGGTGGCGTTCCGGTTGTACCGCTCGGGATCGAAGGGTTCGATCAGGGCGCCGGCCCCGCTGGCGGCCACCCGTTCGCGGAAGGCGGCCCGCACCTCGAGCAGGGATTCCACCAGATGCGGATGGGCGTCACCGTCGATGCGGCCGCGCAGGCCGAACTCGTAAATGTCGTCGGCCAGCAGGGCGTCCTTGACCGACTGGCGCAGGCGCCGTTGCAGGTCGTCGGCACTGCCGTCGAGGCCGGCGCCTTCGTAATGGATCCAGTCGCCGCTCAGATTGAAGATGCTGTTGCCGGCCGTCTCCGCCTCGGCGATCCAGGCGCGGCGGCTCTCGTCGACCTCCGCCGGCGGGTGCGTGCGCAGCGCCAGCAGCAGGTTTTCGCGGATGCTGGCGGAAAACAGATAGGGCTGGGCCGAAACATAGCCGATGCGCCGGCCGAGCCGCGCCTCCGGTATCGTTCCCAGGTCGTCGTCGCCATACTGGATGCGGCCCGATGTCGGCGCGATCAGACGCACCAGCAGCGGCGCGATCTCCTCCTTGCCGCCGCCGCTGGGGCCGACAAAGGCGACCCGCTGGTCCAGGCCGAAGGCCAGATTGACATTGTGCAGGTAGACCGTGCCGTCGTCGTCGGCGAGCCCGACATGGCGCAGGGCGATCTGCGCCTCGCCCGGAAACGGCGACGGCGGAATGTCGTCCGTGGCATGCAGATCCGGCTCCATCATGCCCGGTGGGTCGAACTGCTGGATGACGGTATCGTATTTGATCCGGGCGTCGGCCAGCTGCTGGTAATAGGCCAGCAATTCCTTCCAGGGCGCGTTCATGTCCTTGTGGGCACTGATGACGGCGATCAGCGCACCGACGCTCAGATTGCCCGTGATCGCCAGATACCCGCCCAGCGAATAGAATAGGAACGGCGTGAATTGCGCCAAGAAATTGTTGAAAAATTTAATAAAAAATTTTCTCCGGAAAATTTCGTACCGGATTTCATAGATAATTCCCAGGCGATGGGAAAATCGCGACAACTGATACTGGCTGCTGTCATTGGTGTGAATTTCGGATATGCCGCTGATGCTTTCCCCCAACTGGTCCGAGAGGATGCGGATGTTCTGCACCCGCTGCTTGGCCAGCTGGTTGACCTTTTTCTGGAGCCTGGGCACCAGCACGCCCTGGATGGGGAACAGCGCCACCGCCGCCAGACCGAGCCAAGGGTCCTGCATCAGGATGAACACCAGCAGGGTCACCAGGATGCCGCCCTGGTAGAGCGGCAGCGCCAGCGCATCGCCGAAAAAGCCGCCCAGCGGCTCCACCTCCTGCGTCACCATGGGGATCAACTCGCCCTGGCTGACCCGGCGGAAGTGCGGCAGGGGAAAGCGCAGAATGCGCTCGTACAGGATATAGCGCAGCCGGCGCAGCATGCGCTCGCCCAACCGCCCTTTCATCACATTGAGAACGTATTTGAAGCCGCCATTGATGAGGACAAGCAGGAGAAACAGGCCGCACAAAACGAACAGATACGGCAAGTGCTCGAACTCGTAGCCATAGAATTCCTTTGGAAAATCGGCGGGCCGCCCCTGAATGGCCCCGTTGACGATGCGCTTCGGCAACTCCGCCTGAAAGTAAATGAACGGAAATGCGGCAAATGTCAGCACGATCAAAATGATCTGCTGGCGCTTACTGTAGGCAAAGATATAGCCGAACAGGGTTTGCTTCATCGGTAACTCTTGGCACAAAGGCGCGGCCGGGAGCCAATCTCGAACTTACCCGAAATCCCCGCGACTAACAATCACTTGGCCGAACTCCGCCTTTAGCCCATGTTTAAGATGTGATGCGTGCGTGGTAGCGTGCCGCTCGGTACGGAGTGAAGGGCTCGGAAGATTGCCCCCAAAGGGTCCGGCCGAAAGTTGCAAATGGGAGCGGTCAATGCGAGAAGCGCTGACTGGTGTGTCGGGAAGCAGGCGGATCCTGATCTACAGCCATGACAGTTTCGGCCTCGGCCATCTGCGCCGTTGCCGCGAGATCGCCAATGCACTGGTGGAGACCTACGATCATCTGTCGGTGCTGATCCTTTCGGGCTCGCCGATCATCGGCAGTTTCGACTTCCGTCCGCGGGTCGATTTCGTGCGCATTCCGGGCATGATCAAGCTGTCGAACGGCGAGTACACCTCGCACGCGCTCGACATCGCCCCGGAAAAGACGCTGGAATTGCGGGCGGCGGTGATCGGCGAGACCGCGCGGATTTTCGATCCCGACGTGTTCCTGGTCGACAAGGAACCGCTGGGCCTGCGCGGCGAGGTGCGCGCCACCCTGGAAATGCTGCGCGAACACGGCACCCGCATCGTGCTGGGCCTGCGCGACGTGATGGACGATCCGGACGCGCTGGAGCCGGAATGGAAGCGCAAAAAGGCCCATTCCGCGCTGCGCGATCTCTATGACGACATCTGGGTTTATGGCCTGCCGCAAATCTGCGACCCGCTGGAAGGGGTCGACCTGCCGGATTCCGTGCGGCGCAAAATGGTCTATACCGGCTATCTGCGCCGGCGGGTGAGCCCGCGGCCCGATGCGGCGGTGAACCTGGTCGGCACCGAGCCCTATATCCTGGTGACGCCCGGCGGCGGCGGCGACGGCGATGCGCTGGTGGACTGGGTGGTCCGCGCTTACGAGCAGGACCCCGACCAGCCCTATCGCGCCCTGGTCGTGTTCGGCCCGTTCATGCAGGGCGAGCAGCAACAGGCCTTCCGCCAGCGCATCGAGGCGCTGGCCAATGTCGAGGCGATCACCTTCTACAACCAGATGGAAACGCTGATCGCCGGCGCCACTGGCGTCATCGCCATGGGCGGCTACAACACGTTCTGCGAGATCCTGTCGTTCGACAAGCCGGCCATCATCGTCCCCCGCACCCGGCCCCGCATGGAACAGTCGATCCGCGCCGCGCGGGCGCAGGAGCTGGGGCTGGTGCGCATGCTCGACCCGGACGACGGCCGCCCGGCGCGCGTCATGGCGACGGCGATCCGGCAATTGCCGCAGCAGGGCCGGCCGTCGGACGTGGTGGTGCCGGGCCTGCTGGACGGACTGGACAACGTCAATCGCCTGGTCGGTCGCGCATTGGACCAGGCGCGCCTGCCGCCGCTGCGCTTTGCCGAGGCGGGCGGTGACTGACCGCAACGGTTCCGCGCCCGGGCGGACGGCGGTTGCGGTCGTTCTGAAAGGCTATCCACGGCTCTCCGAGACCTTCATCGCCCAGGAAATCCTGGCGTTGCAGCAGCGCGGGCTCTACCAGCACATCGTCTCGCTGCGCCATCCGACCGACCGGAAGCGTCACCCGATGCACGACGCGATCCGGGCGCCGGTGCTCTATCTGCCGGAATACCTGTATCAGGAGCCGCTCCGGGTGCTGCGGGCCTGGTGGCGGGTGCGGCGGCGGCCGGCCTATCGGGCGGTGCGGCGGCAATGGCTCCGCGACTGGCGGCGCGACCGCACGCCGAACCGCGGCCGACGGTTCGGCCAGGCGCTGGTGCTGGCTGCTGAACTTCCGGCGGACATCGGCCATCTGCACGCGCATTTCCTGCACACCCCGGCCTCGGTGACGCGCTATGCGGCGGCGCTCAGCGGCCTCTCGTGGAGCGTCTCCGCCCATGCCAAGGACATCTGGACCTCGCCCGAATGGGAAAAGCGCGAGAAGCTGGCGGATTGCGCCTGGGCGGTGACCTGCACCGCCTTCGGCGCCGCGCACCTCCAGGCGCTGGCACCCGCGCCGGAACGGGTAGAGTTGCTGTATCACGGCCTGGACCTCGGCCGATTTCCGCCGCCGCTGGCCGAGCGCGGGGCACGTGACGGCAGCGATCCCGGCGCGCCGGCGCGGCTGCTCTCGGTCGGCCGGGCCGTGCCGAAAAAGGGCTATGACGACCTGCTCGACGCCCTCGCCCGCTTGCCGGCGGACCTGGCCTGGCATTTGACCCATATCGGCGGCGGCAAGCTTGCCAGGCCCCTGCAACAGCGGGCCGAGCGCCTGGGCATCGCCCACCGCATCACCTGGCAGGGTTCGCAGGCGCAGGAGGCGGTGGTCGCGGCCTATCGCGAGGCGGACCTGTTCGTGCTCGCCAGCAAGGTGGCGGATGACGGCGACCGCGACGGCCTGCCGAACGTGCTGATGGAGGCGCAGAGCCAGGGCCTGGCCTGCCTGGCAACGACGGCGGCGGGCATCCCGGAACTGATCCGCGACGGCGAGACCGGGCGTTTGGTGCCGCCGGGCGATCCGGCCGCGCTGGCCGACGCCCTGGCGGCACTGATCCGGGCGCCGCAGGAGCGCGCGCGCCTCGGCCTGGCCGGCGCGGCGGCGTTGCGCCAGCGGTTCTCGTGCGAGACCGGCGTGGACCGACTGGCGCGGCGCTTCGGCCTCGCCGCCGGTGCGCCGTCAGCGCGCGCCGCGGAATAAGGGCGTCCTCCCCGCATGCGCGTTGCCTTTTATGCGCCGCTGAAGCCGCCGGACCACCCCACCCCGTCCGGCGACCGCCGCATCGCCCGGCTGCTGCTGGAGGCGTTGCGGCTCGCCGGCCATGACGTGCATCTGGCATCCCGGCTGCGGTCGCGCGATGCGGTCGGCGACCGGCTGCGGCAGGCGCGGCTGGCCGACCTCGGCCAGCGCGTGGCAGCGCGGCTGCTGCGGCGGTATGCGGGCGCGGACGCCCGGCCCGACGCGTGGATCACCTATCACCTCTATTACAAGGCACCGGACTGGATCGGCCCGCACGTGGCGGCGGCGCTGGGCATCCCCTATATCGCGATCGAGGCCAGCCATGCGCCGAAACGCGCCGGCGGCCCCTGGGATCTGAGCCATCGCGCCGTCGCGCATGCGGTGCGCCAGGCGGCCCGCATCGTCTGCCTGAACCCGAACGACCGCGCCTGCCTGGAGCCGCTCGCCCCCGGCCGCATCGCCCTGTTGCCACCGTTTCTCGACCCGACCCCGTACGCGCCGGCGGCAGGCGCCCGCGCGGCCCTGGCGGCGCGATACGGCCTGCCGATGGGGGAGCCCTGGCTGCTGGCCGTGGGCATGATGCGGCCCGGCGACAAGCTCGCCTCCTACCGCCAGCTGGCCGCGGCCCTGACGCGCCTCACCGACCGCCCCTGGCGCCTGCTGGTGGCGGGCGACGGCCCGGCGGCGGCGGCGGTGCACGCCGCCTTCGCACCGCTGGCGGACCGTGTGCACTGGCTCGGCGCGCTGGACGAGGCGGCCCTCGCCCGCGTCTATCCGGCCGCCGACCTGCTGGTCTGGCCCGCGGTGCGCGAGGCGTTCGGCATGGCCTTGCTGGAAGCGCAGGCCGGCGGGCTGCCCGTGGTGGCCGGCCGCACCGACGGCGTGCCCGCGGTGGTCGCGGCCGACACGACCGGCCTGCTGCCGCCGCCGGACGACATCGCCGCCTTCGCCGCCGCCGTCGCCACCCTGCTCGACGACCCCGCCCGGCGTGAGGCGATGGGACAGGCTGCGCGGGCGCGGGTTTTGCGGCATCATTCGCTCCAAACCGCAGCCATCGCACTCGACCGCATTCTGACGGAGGCCCTATGCCACTCCTCAGCCTGATCCGGCACGCGCCCACCACCTGGAACGAGGCCGGACGCATCCAGGGCCAGACCGACACGCCGCTGAGCGAGGCCGGGCGCGCAGCCCTGCTGACCTGGGAGCCGCCGGCGCCGCTGCTGGCCGCCGACTGGTGGACCAGCCCCCTGCAACGCTGCCGCGACACCGCCCGGCACCTGGCCGGCCGCACCGTCGCCGTGGACGAGCGCTTGCAGGAAACGAACTGGGGCGACTGGCAGGGCAAGCGCCTCACCGACCTGCGCGAGAGCCTGGGCGAGGAAATGGCCGAAATGGAAGGCCGCGGCTGGGATTTCCAGCCGCCGGGCGGCGAAAGCCCGCGCCAGGTCTCGGCGCGGTTTCAGGACTTTGTGCGCGCGGTGGCGGAGCGCGACCGGCCGACCGTCGCCGTCACCCACCGGGGCGTGATCCGGGTCGCGATGGCGCTGGCGACCGGCTGGGATTTCCTCGGCAAGTCGCCGGTGAAACTGCGCCGCCCGGCCGCCCACGTGTTCTGGGTGACGGCCGAGGGCACGCTGGAATTGCGCGACGCCAATGTGCCGCTGGGCGAGCCGGTGCCATGAGCGACACCATGGCAGAGCGCGCCGGGGACGCCCCGAAAATCCTGTTCTGGGTCCAGCACCTGCTGGGCATCGGCCATCTGAAGCGCACGGCGACGCTGGCCCGCGCCCTGGCCCGGTCCGGGTTCGCTGTCACCGTGGTCTCCGGCGGTTTCCCGGTGCCGGGGCTGCGGCTCGACGGTGCCGGGTTCATGCAATTGCCGCCGGTGCGCGCGGTGGATGTGTATTTCAAGGACCTGCGCACCGAAGGCGACCGGCCCATCGACGACGCCTGGCGCGAGACGCGCCGCACCGCGCTGATGGCCGCCGCCGAGACGATCCGGCCCGACATCGTGCTGACCGAACTGTTTCCGTTCGGCCGCCGGCAACTGGCGTTCGAACTGGAGCCGTTCCTGACCGAAATGCGTGCCAGGGGCGTGCTGGTCGCCTGCTCCGTTCGCGATATCCTGGTGGAGCCGCCCAAACCCGAACGCCTGCTGGAAATGCTGGAGCGGACCGAGCGGCTGTTCGACCTGGTGCTGGTCCACGGCGACCCGGATCTGGTGCCGTTCGAAGAGACCTTTCCGCACAAGGAGCGCATCGGCGACCGCCTCGCCTATACCGGCTATGTGGTGGAAGAGCCGATCGCGGCGGCGGGCCGGGATGGCGAGGGCGAGGTCATCGTCTCCGCCGGCGGCGGTGCCGTCAGCGAACCGCTGCTGCGCGCGGCCCTGGCCGCGAAGCCGCTCAGCCGGGCGCGCGACCTGCCCTGGCGGCTGCTCTGCGGCGCCGGGATCGGCGAGGCGGCGGTGCGGGACCTGCAACGGCTGGCCGACGCGGACACGGTGGTCGAACCGGCCCGGCCGGACTTTCCCGGCCTGCTCGCCCGCGGGCGGCTGTCTGTGAGCCAGGCCGGCTACAACACCATCATGGACGTGCTGGCGGCGGGCATTCCCGGCGTCGTCGTCCCCTATGCGGGCGGGCTGGAGAGCGAGCAGACGCTGCGGGCGCGGCGGCTGGCGGAGCGCGGCGTGCTGCATGTGGTGAACGAGGCGGACCTGACGCCGGAGCGCCTGGCCGCCGGCATCGACCGGGCGCTGGCGGCCCCGCCCGGCTCGCTCGACCGGCTGGCCACCGACGGGTCTGCCGAGACCGTGCGCCTGTTGCGGGCGGCGCTGGCCCGGCGGCGCGCGTGAGCGCGTTCGCGCCGCTGCTGGCCGAACTCGACGCCTGGAGCGAGGCCGGGCGGGTGGCGCAATTCTGGTGGCGCGACGACGACGCCGCCGACGCCGCTCCGGCCCTGGCAACCATGCTGGCGCTGCGGCGCGCGGCGGAGGTGCCGTTGGCGCTGGCGGCGATCCCGCTGGCGGCGACGGACGCGCTGGCGGACGCTGTGGCGGCGGAGTCGGGCGTTCAGGTCTGGCAGCACGGCATCCGCCACGCCAACCGCGCCGCACCGCCGGCGAAAAAGCAGGAACTGGTGAGCGCGGCGCCGGATATCCGCGCCGGCCTGGAGGAAGGCCGGCGGCAACTGGCGCGGCGGTTCGGCGCTCGGGCGCGGCCGGTGCTGGTGCCGCCCTGGAACCGCATCGCGCCGGACCTGCTGCCGCTGCTGCCCGGCCTGGGGTTTTGCGGCCTTTCCACCTTCAAGCCGCGCTCGAAGCCCTTTGCCGCGCCGGGGCTCGGCCGGATCAACACGCATGTGGACCTACTGGATTGGCGGGCGGGGGCAAGTTTCCGCGGCGCCGAGGCCTGCGTCCGCGACCTGACCGCCCATCTGTCCGCCAAGCGCAACGGCCGGGCCGACGCCGACGAACCGACGGGCGTGCTCGGCCATCATCGGGTGATGCAGGCCGACGCCTGGGCCTTTCTTGGCGCGCTGTTCGCCGCTACAACAGAAAAATCGTGCTGCGTCTGGACGCTGCCCGCCTTCCCTGACCCGGCGTCGGAGCCCGAATGACCACCGCAGAGGCCCGTTTTCACTATCCGCTCGGCAATCTGGTGCCAGACTATCTGCGCGCCGGCGCCGGCTTCGGCCTGTCCATGGTGCCGCTGCCGGCGGCTTTGGGCGCGCATCCCCTGGTGCTGTTGATCGTCCTGGGGTTTGCCGGCCTGTTCGGCTCGTTCGGCGTGACGACCTTCATGCGCCAGAAATCGACGGTCATCGCCTCCGACGCGGGAATCCGGATCGAAGGCTTACGCAGCAAGGCGATTCGCTGGGAGGACGTGCAGGGGGTCGACCTGCGCTATTTTTCCACCCGCAAGGAAAAAGACAAGGGCTGGCTGCAACTGAAAGTGATCGGACCAAACGGAACCGTTAAGGTGGACTCGAACCTGGACGATTTCGACGGCCTGCTGCGTTGGGTGGTGACCGCTATCACTCGACACGATTTGTCGGTTACGCTTATTGGACGAGAAAACTTTGCATCCAAGGGCCAACCATTGCCCACCAGGGAGGATACCGCGTGACGCCGCTGCTTGAGGTCGAGAACCTCTGCATCGACTTCAGCCTGCCGAGCGGGCCGATGCGGGCGGTCGATGGGCTGAGCTTTCGCGTGCCGGCGGGCCGGACGGTCGCCCTGGTCGGCGAGAGCGGTTCGGGCAAATCGGTCACCGCCCAGGCGATCATGGGCATCCTGCCAAGGGTGGCCAAAATCACCGGGGGCGCCATCCGCTTTCGCGATCCCGCGGCCAATGGCGCCGTGGTCGACATCGCCCAACTGGCGCCGGACGGCGGCGCCTTCCGCAATCTGCGCGGCGGGCGCATCGCCATCATTTTCCAGGAGCCGATGACATCGCTCTCGCCGGTGCACACCATCGGCAACCAGATCGGCGAGGCGCTGGAACTCCACCGCGGCGTCGGCAAGACAGAGGCGCGCGCCGAAACCATCGAGATGCTGGACCTGGTCGGCTTCCCCGATCCGGAGCGCACCATCGACAGCTATCCGTTCGAACTCTCCGGCGGGCTGCGCCAGCGGGCGATGATCGCCATGGCGCTGGTCTGCCGCCCGGCGCTGCTGATCGCCGACGAGCCGACCACGGCGCTGGACGTGACGATCCAGGCGCAAATCCTCAAGCTTCTGAAGGATTTGCAGGCCCGTTTTCAGATGGCCGTGCTGATCATCACCCACGACCTGGGCGTGGTCGCCAATGTCGCCGACGAGGTGGTGGTGCTCTATCACGGTCGGCTGATGGAATCCGGTGCGGTCGAGGATATTTTCCGCGATCCGGGCCACCCCTACCTGAAAGCGCTGCTGCACGCGGTGCCACGCTTTCACATGGAAGTGGGCGAGCGGCTGGTGCCGCTGCGCGAGGTGGAAGCCGCCAGCGGCACGCTGCTGACGCCGCGCCCGCCCCTGGAAGGCCACGACCCGATTCTGACGGTCGCGGGGCTGACCAAATCCTTCGGCCAGCGCAAGCGCGGCCTGTTCGCGGGCAGCCATGCCGGCGGGCGGACACTGGCAGTGCGCGACGTCTCGTTCGCCATCGCTCCCGGCGAGTGCCTGGGTCTGGTCGGCGAGAGTGGCTGCGGCAAGTCCACGACCTCGAAAATCATCATGCAGGCGCTGGCCCCGGACAGCGGCAGCGTCACGCTGCGCACCGAGAACGGACCAGTCGACGTGTTGCATGCCGAAGGGGCGCAACTGATGCAGTTGCGCCGCCGGATGCAGTACATTTTCCAGGACCCGTTCAGCGCCCTGAACCCGCGCATGACCGTGTTCGACATCGTCAGCGAGCCGCTGGTGATCCATGGCATCGGCACGGCGGCGGAGCGGCGCGCCTTCGTCATCGAACTGATGCAGCGCGTCGGCCTGGACCCGCGCTATCTGAACCGCTACCCGCACAGCTTTTCCGGCGGCCAGCGCCAGCGCATCGGCATCGCGCGTGCCCTGGCGCTGCGGCCGCAAGTGCTGATCTGCGACGAGCCCGTCTCGGCGCTCGACGTGTCGGTGCAGGCGCAGATCCTGAACCTGCTGAAGGATTTGCAGCGGGAGTTGGGGCTGACCTACCTGTTCATTTCCCACAATCTGGCGGTGGTGGACTATATGGCGGACCGGATCGCGGTGATGTGCGCCGGGCGGCTGGTGGAACTGGCGCCGCGCGCCGCACTGTTCCGGGGCCCGCGCCATCCCTACACCCAGGCGCTGGTGAGCGCGGTGCCGGAGCCGAGCCTGGATCATCCGCTGGATTTCCGCCGGGTGATGGACGAACGCGCGTCCGACCCCGCGGCCTGGCCGCCCCCCTATGCCGACGCCGACGGCGCCGCGCGGCTGGTGGAGGTGGAGCCGGGCCACTATGTGCGCCAGCGCGCCGAAGCGGCGGCGGCGTGAGGGGCGGACCGACCATGCGCATTCTGGCATTGCTGTTGCTTTGGCTGTCGCTGAGTGCGGCCAACTACCTAGAAACGCCGTATTTCGCCGACAAGGTGAAGGCCGGCGACCTGCCGCCGGTGGCGGACCGCCTGCCCGAGACACCCGATGTCGAGCCCTTCGCCGACGCCTTTGCCGAGCCGGGCCGGGAGGGCGGCTCGATCAACATCCTAATGGCCAGCGCCAAGGACGTGCGCCAGATGGTGGTGTACGGCTATGCCCGGCTGGTCGGCTACAATCACCGGCTGGAACTGGAGCCGGACATTCTGGAGCGCTACACCGTCGAGGACGGGCGGATTTTCACGCTCTATCTGCGCAAGGGCCACAAATGGTCCGACGGCAAGCCCTTCACCTCCGACGATTTCCGCTATTGGTGGGAGGATATGGCGAACAATCCGGAATTGTCGCCCTCCGGCCCGCCGATCGAGATGCTGGTGGATGGCGAACCGCCGGTGGTGGAATATCCGGACGACACCACGGTGCGCTACACATGGCCGAAGCCGAACCCCACCTTCCTGCCGGCGCTGGCCGGCGCGCGGCCGCTCTATATCTATGCGCCCAAGCACTACCTGAAAAAATACCATCCGCGCTATGCCGACCCGGCCAAGCTGGAAGAGCGAGTGAAGAAGTCGAAGCGGCGCAACTGGGCCTCGCTGCACAACCGCAAGGACAATGCCTACAAGAACGACAATCCGGACCTGCCGACGCTGGAGCCCTGGCGCAACACCACCAAGGCGCCGGCCGAACGCTTCGTCTTCGAGCGCAACCCGTTCTATCACCGGGTCGATCCGCAAGGCCGGCAACTGCCTTATATCGACCAGGTGATCATGGGCATCGCCTCGTCCGGCCTGATCCCGGCCAAGGCCGGCAGCGGCGAAAGCGACCTGCAGGCCCGCTATCTGCGCTTCGACAATATCTCGTTCCTGAAGCAGAACGAGGACAACCACAAATTTCACACGCTGCTGTGGCGCACCGGCAAGGGCGCGGAACTGGCGCTTTATCCGAACCTCAACATCGAGGACCCGGTCTGGCGCGCCCTGTTCCGGGACGTGCGCTTCCGGCGGGCGTTGTCGCTGGCGGTGAACCGGCACGAGATCAACCAGGTGATCTTTTACGGCCGCGCCGTGAAAGCCGGCCCCGCGAACACCGTCCTGCCGGCAAGTCCGTTGTACGACACGATGCGGGATACCCGCTGGACCCAGTTCGACCTGAAGCGGGCGAATGCGCTGCTGGACGAAATCGGCCTGAAGCGAGGCCCGGGCGGCATCCGGCGCCTGCCGGACGGACGGCCGCTGGAAATCATCGTCGAAACCGCGGGCGAGAGCACCGAGCAGGTGGATGCCTTGCAACTGGTGCACGATTCCTGGCTGGACGCGGGCATCAAGATTTTCACCAAACCGCTGCAACGCGAGGTGCTGCGGAACCGGATCTTTGCGGGCCAGACGCAGATGGCGATCTGGTTCGGCCTGGAAAACGGCCTCGCCACCGCCGAAATGTCGCCCGCCGAACTGGCGCCGACCACGCAGCAGCAATTGCAGTGGCCGCGCTGGGGCCAATACTACGAGACCAAGGGCCAATCCGGCGCGCCCATCGACATGCCGGAGCCGCAACTCCTGTTCGACCTCTACCGGGATTGGCGCGAGGCTCGGACCGACGACGCCCGCCGCGCCATCTGGCGCGATATGCTGGACATCTGGACCGACCAGGTGTTCACGATCGGGCTGGCCGCAGGCGCCGAACAGCCGGTGGTCGTATCGAACCGCCTGCACAACATTCCCGCCAACGGCTTCTACAACTGGGATCCGGGGGCGCATTTCGGCTGCTACCGGCCGGACCGGTTCTGGCTGACACCGGAGTGAGGGTCCGCGCCATGCACACGCCGCAAGCAACGCACGACCCGAGGGACAGGCAGGCCGCCCGATGCTGAACTACACGGCCCAGCGCATCCTGATGATGGTTCCGACCCTGCTGGCGATCAGCGTGTTGGTGTTCGTCATCATCCAACTGCCGCCCGGCGACTATCTCACCACCTACATGGCCGAATTGCAGTCCCAGGGCGAGGCGGTCGACCAGAGCAAGATCGAGTTCCTGCGCCAGCAATACGGCCTCGACAAGCCCTATTGGGAGCAATACCTGCTCTGGCTCGGCGGCATGCTGACCGGCGATTTCGGCTATTCCTTCGCCTACGACCTGCCCGTGAGCGAGGTGGTGGGAGACCGGCTCTATCTCAGTTTCCTGTTATCGTTCTCCACCATCATCTTCACCTGGATCGTCGCCTTTCCCATCGGCATTTATTCGGCGACGAACCAGTATAGCTGGGGCGATCACGGCCTGACGCTGGTCGGCTTCCTGGGGCTGGCGACGCCGAACTTCCTGCTGGCGCTGGTGCTGCTCTATTTCGGCAAGGTCTGGTTCGGCACCTCCATCGGCGGCCTGATGGCGCCGGAATTCCTGGACCAGCCCATGTCCTGGGCCAAATTCCTGAGCGTGCTGGAGCATTTGTGGGTGCCGGTCGTGGTGATCGGCACGTCCGGCACGGCCGGCATGATCCGCCGCCTGCGCGCCAACCTGCTGGACGAACTGCAGAAACAATATGTGACCACGGCCCGAGCCAAAGGCCTCAGTCCCTTGAAAGTCTTGACGAAATACCCGCTGCGCATGGCGCTGAACCCGTTCATCGCCGACATCGGCAACCTGTTGCCGCAGGTGGTCTCCGGTGCCGCCATCGTCTCGCTGGTGCTGTCGCTGCCGACCACCGGGCCGATGCTGATCGAGGCACTCAGGGCGCAGGACATGTATCTGGCGGGCTCGTTCCTGATGTTCCTGGCCTCGCTGACGGTCATCGGCGTCCTGATCTCCGATCTGGCCCTGGCCGCGCTCGACCCGCGCATCCGCCTGGGCGGAGGCAATGGCGAATGACCGCCCCGCCCCGCCGCCCCGACCTGGACCCCCTGCCGCACACCGTTTCCAAGGCGCCGTTCGACCCCTATTCGGTCGAGGCCGTGACGGCCGAGCAGGAACGCTATTACCTGGCCACCCAGTGGCAGTTGATGTGGTGGAAGCTGAAACGCCACCGGCTGGCGGTCTGGTCCGGCCTGTTCCTGATCGCGCTCTACGCCTCGATCCTGGTCAGCGAAATCCTGGCACCCTACGCGCTGCAAACGCGGAACACCGACTTCCTCTACCATCCGCCGCAGGAGGTGCACTGGTTCCACGACGGCGCCTTCGTCGGCCCGTTCGTCTACAAGAGCGTCGGGGAGTTCGACCTCAAGGATTTCCAGTGGCGCTATACGGAAGACACGACCCTGCCGCAGCCGCTGCGCTTTTTCTGCCTGGGCGATTCCTACCGCTATTTCGGCATGATCGAGGGGCGGTTCCACCTGGTCTGCCCGGCCGAAGGCGGCCAGTTGTTCCTGCTCGGCACCGACCGGCTGGGGCGGGACGTGCTGTCGCGCATCATCTATGGCGCGCGCATCTCGCTGACGGTCGGCCTGTTCGGCATCACGATCTCGTTCGCCATCGGCATCCTCCTGGGCGGGCTGGCCGGCTATTACGGCGGCTGGGTCGACAATACGGTGCAGCGCGCGATCGAGGTGGTGCGCTCGTTTCCGGAACTGCCGTTGTGGATGGCCCTGTCCGCCGCCCTGCCGGTGACGTGGAGCCCGATCCTGGTCTATTTCGGCATCACCATCATCCTGGGCATGTTGGACTGGACCGGGCTCGCGCGCGCCGTGCGCTCGAAGCTGCTGGCTCTGCGCGAGGAGGATTTCACCACCGCCGCGGTGCTGATGGGCGCCAAGCCGGCGCGGGTGATCGGCCGCCACCTGATCCCCAACTTCATGAGCCATCTGATCGCATCGGCCACGCTTTCCATCCCCAGCATGATTCTGGGCGAGACCGCGCTCAGCTTTCTCGGCCTGGGCCTGCGCCCGCCGATCACCAGCTGGGGCGTGCTGCTGGTGGAGGCGCAGAACATCAACGTGGTCGCGCTCTATCCCTGGCTGATGCTGCCGGTGGTGCCGGTGATTCTGACCATCCTGGCCTTCAACTTCCTGGGCGACGGACTGCGCGACGCGGCAGACCCATACAAGAGCGGCTGATCACAAACCTTTGTTAACGCGTGCCGGCGCGGTGCAATTGCATCGTGCCGGGTCCGGGCGTAGGGTCTGCCGCTGGCGCTTATCCCCCTCCTGCGCCGCCCCCACTCAACCCCCGTCGCTTTGACGAAGGAGAGTTTTCATGCGGTTTCTTTTGGCGTTGGCCTTGGGCCTGTTCCTGGCGGCCTGTAGCACCAGCCAGCAGGCTGGCACCGATGCCAGCGGCACCGGCGGCACCGGCACCACCACCCAGCCGGCCGGCCCTGCCCCCAACACCCAGGCCTATTTGAACCAGACCATCGGCGATCGGGTCTTCTTTGATTTCGACCGTTACACCGTTCGCCCGGACATGCAGGGCACCGTGGCGGCCTGGGCCAAATGGATGCAGGAAAACCCGTCCGTTCGCGTGCTGATCGAAGGCCATGCCGACGAGCGCGGCACCCGCGACTACAACTACGCGCTGGGCGCCCGTCGCTCGCACGAGGTCAAGGTGGCGTTGATGGCCATGGGCGTCGCGGAAAACCGGATCGAGACCACGACCTTCGGCAAGGACCGTCCGGCCGTGCTCGGCTCGAACGAGGCCGCGTGGGCGAAGAACCGCCGCGCCGTCGTCGTGGTGCAATAAGAGACGGAGGGCGCCATGCGCTGGCAAACGACAGCCCTGCGCCTCCTCCTTCTCGGCCTGCTGCTGCCGACGGCAGCGGCAGGCGCCGACGACAGGGCGGCGCTGCGTGCGCCGCTGCTGCGCGGCGATTTCCAGGCCGCGGCCCAGCCGCGGCCGGCGGATGCGGCGGCATTGCCGCCCGCTCTGGCGGACGAGGCGGACTATTATCGCGGCCTCGCCGCCTTCGCCTTGCAGGACTACCCGACCGCCATCGCCACCCTCGGCCCGGTTGCGGAGAAGCACGGCGCACAGCCGCTGGGCCTGCGTGCGGCGGTGGTCGCAACGCTGGCGCTTTCGCGCAACGGCGACCGCGACAATGCCTGCCGCTATGCGGGCATCGTGCTGCCGCTGACCGACAAAATGGCGCCGATCTGGCGGGTCTGGGTCGAAGAGGCAAAACGCAGCAGCGGATGCGAATAGCCCGGCAAACCGGCCGTTAGGGCCGCGCCCCCTGCCGCCCGACTTTGCCGCAACAATCGGTGGATGGCCTGCGCGATGGGCAGTGCGGCGGATTTTCCCGGTCAACACGATTTTCCCCCTCCCGAGAGGACGGACCGTCCGCTCGGAGCGACCCTGGCGGTTGCGGTGTCCGGCGGTGCCGACAGCACCGCCTTGCTGCTGCATGCTGCGGCGACGCATACGCCGTCCGCGCTGGTCGCGCTCGCCATCGATCACGGCACCCGTGTCGCCACCGCAGCCGAGCGCGCCCGGATCGCCGGACTGGCGCAGCGCCTCGGCATCGCCTTCCGCACCCTGACCGTGCAGCCGAAGGGCCATGGCCACGCCCATTGGCGCGCGGCACGCCTGGAGGCTCTGGTCGGTTTCTGTCGCGACCACGGCCTTGCCCGGCTCTGGCTCGGCCAGCATGGCGACGACGCCATCGAGACCGCCGCCATCCGCCTGCTGGCCGGTGGCCCGCTGGAAGGGCTGGCCGGCATCAGCGCCGCCCGGAGCGTGGACGGCGTGCGGATCGAACGGCCCCTGCTCGACCGCTCGGCCCGCGACCTGCGCCGCGGCCTGATGGCCGCCGGCGTCGGC
Organism: Alphaproteobacteria bacterium; assembly: GCA_020638555.1. NCBI lineage: Bacteria > Pseudomonadati > Pseudomonadota > Alphaproteobacteria > Alphaproteobacteria bacterium. The sequence continues at coordinate 139,154 of JACKII010000003.1, forward strand.
TGGGCGGAGGACCCGTCGAACCGCAACCCTGCCTACAAGCGCTCCGCTGTCCGCCGGGTGCTGAACGCCCCCCTCCCGGACCGGGTCGGAACGCAGGCACAAGCCCGGGACGCAGAGCGGGTGCGCCGCATCGCCCGCTGGCGCATGGCACGCGAGCGCCTGGAGGCGGAGGCCTGGGCGCTGGCGGCGACGGTCTCGCCGCTGGGCGCGGTGGCCTTCGATGCCGCGATGCTGCGCGCGCTTTCGCCCGGTCTCGCCGAACGTCTGCTGCGGCGCGCGGCCCGGCTGGCGGTCGGCCCGGCGACGGGGCGGCCGACCGGTTGCGCCAGGCCGACTTCGCGGCCGCCCTGCACCATGGCCCGCCCGCCACGCTGGGCGGCGCGCGGCTGGCGGCAGACGGCGGCCGTTGGTGGGTGGCGCGGCGGGCGGAAAGCATCGTCGCGGCCCTGCCTCTTAGCGGCGGCGCGGTATGCGAAGACACGGTCTGGGACGGGCGCTGCCGGGTGACCCTGCGCGCGGCACCGCCGGCCGGCGCCTGGACGGTCGAAGCCCTGGCGGGGCGGCGCGTCGGCGCCCTGGAGCGGCTGGCGCCGGCCACCGTGCTGGACGGCCTGCCGGCGCTTTTCGGCGACGGCCGCCTTGCGGCTATTCCGCACCTGGGCCTCTGGCGCGGGCCGCACGGCCCGTTCTGGGCGTCCAATCTGGCTTGCGCCTGGCTTACACCCGACGAGGCCGCGAATTTTCGGCTTGTGCCCTAGCCATCGCGTCTTATCTTCTTCATACATCCATAATGTCTGGAAGTCCGCATCGAGCGCGGGCCGCTTGGCGTCGCCAACCTGGGATACCTAATGCGCAATATCGTCGTTTGGCTGATAATCTTCGTTCTGCTGGTGGCGTTGTTTAACGCGTTCCAGGGCTCGGTCGGGACTTCGCACCGCAATCAGGTGGCCTATTCGGACCTGATTTCCGATGTGCGCAACGACAACGTACGCGACATGGAAATCAGCGGCCATGACGTGAACGGGCATTTCCGTGACGGCCGGGAATTCTATACGTATCTGCCGGACTCGAATGAGCTTCTGACCGAGGCCAAGAACAGCAGCGCCCGCGTCACCGCCGTGCCGCCGGAAGACAACACGCTGCTCAGCATCCTGATTTCCTGGTTCCCGATGCTGCTGCTGATCGGCGTCTGGATCTTTTTCATGCGCCAGATGCAATCGGGCGGCGGCCGCGCCATGGGCTTCGGCAAGTCCAAGGCCAAATTGCTGACCGAGCGCCAGGGCCGCGTCACCTTCGAGGACGTCGCCGGCATCGACGAGGCCAAGAGCGAGTTGCAGGAAGTGGTGGAATTCCTGCGCGACCCGCAGAAATTCCAGCGCCTGGGCGGCAAAATCCCCAAGGGCGTGCTGTTGGTCGGCCCGCCCGGCACCGGCAAGACGCTGCTGGCCCGCGCCATCGCCGGCGAGGCCAACGTGCCCTTCTTCACCATTTCCGGCTCGGACTTCGTCGAAATGTTCGTCGGCGTCGGCGCCAGCCGGGTGCGCGACATGTTCGAACAGGGCAAGAAAAACGCGCCCTGCATCATCTTCATCGACGAAATCGACGCGGTCGGCCGCCATCGCGGCGCCGGCCTCGGCGGCGGCAATGACGAGCGCGAGCAGACCCTGAACCAGTTGCTGGTGGAAATGGACGGGTTCGAGGCGAACGAGGGCGTGATCCTGATCGCCGCCACCAACCGCCCGGACGTGCTCGACCCGGCGCTGCTGCGCCCCGGCCGCTTCGACCGCCAGGTGGTGGTGCCGAACCCCGACGTGATCGGCCGCGAGAAGATCCTGAAGGTCCACCTGCGCAACGTGCCGACCGCCTCGGACGTCGACGCCAAGGTCATCGCCCGCGGCACGCCGGGCTTCTCCGGCGCCGACCTCGCCAACATCGTGAACGAGGCCGCGCTGCTCGCGGCCCGACGCAACCACCAGAACGTGTCCATGCGCGACTTCGAGGACGCCAAGGACAAGGTGATGATGGGGTCGGAGCGCCGCTCCATGGTCATGGCCGAGCACGAGCGCGCGCTGACCGCCTATCACGAGGCCGGCCACGCCATCGTCATGCTCAAGGTCAAGGGCCACGAGCCGCTGCACAAGGTGACGATCATCCCGCGCGGCCGCGCGCTGGGCGTCACCATGTTCCTGCCGGAGCGGGACGCCTATTCGAAGTCGGCCACGGAGTTGAAGGCGCTGATCGCCAGCCTGTTCGGCGGCCGCGTCGCGGAAGAGCTGATCTTCGGCAAGGATTTCGTCACCACCGGCGCCTCCGACGACATCAAGAAGGCCACCAGCCTCGGCCGGCGCATGGTCACCGAGTTCGGCTATTCCGAAAAGCTGGGCCCGCTGCGCTTTGCCGACAACGAGGAAGAGGTGTTCCTCGGCCATTCCGTGGCGCAGCGCAAGAACGTCTCGGACGCCACCGCCCGGCTGATCGACGAGGAAACCCGTCGCTTCGTCGAGGAAGGCGAGACCACGGCCCGCGCCATCCTGCTCGCCCACCTGGACGGGTTGCACCGTCTCGCCGTCGGCCTGATGGAATACGAGACGCTGAACCGCGACAATGTCGAGGCGCTGCTGCGGGGCGAGACCATCAACATCCAGCGGCCGCCCGAGGCATCGTCGGAGCCCAGCACGCCGGACAAGCCGGCCGACCATGGCGGGCGCTCCACCTTCCCCGCGACCAAGCCCCGCCCGGCCGAGGCGTGATCAAGACCCTATCGCCGCCCCGGCTCTATCTGGAGCCCCTCGACCTGCTGCCCCGTCCCAGCCGCCCGCACGCCGACAGCGTGCCGGCGCTGGGCGGTGCCGTTTCGGCACTGAGCATCGGCATCTGGCGGCCGGACACCCCCAAACCGCGCACGGTACTGGCCGCCGGCGAACTGCCCGCGTGGCTCGACACCCTGGACGCGGGCGAGCGCGAGCAGGCCCGGCGCGTCGTCGACCACTGGCGACGCCCACCGGGGTTTTGCGGCGTGCCGGACGGCCATGATGCACGGCCCTCGCTGATGGGGGTAGTCAATCTGACCCCCGACAGCTTCTATGCCCATTCCCGCAAGCCGGACATCGCCGCCGCCATCGCCCATGGCCGGCAACTGGCGGCGGAGGGGGCCGCGATCCTCGATATCGGCAGCCAGTCGACCCGGCCCGGCAGCGACCTGGTCGCCGCCACCGAGCGGGAGTGCGCGGCGGCCCTGCCGGTGATCCGCACGCTGGCGGCGGAAGGCGCCGTGGTCTCGACCGACACGCTGCGCCCGTCGGTGGCCGAAGCGGCGATTGCGGCGGGCGCCCGCATCGTCAACGACGTCTCCGGCCTGATGCCGGCGGCGGCGCTGACGGACGGCGCCGCGGTCGTCATCGGCCATATGCGGGGCAATCCCACCACCATGCAGCGCTGGCCGCGCTCGGCCCGCGGCATTTTCAGCCTCTATGACTGGTTCGACGCCCGGATCGCCGCGCTGACCGCCACCGGGGTGGCGCGGCACCGCATCGCCATCGACCCGGGTTTCGGCTTCGGCAAAGGGGTGCACCACAACCAGGCCATCTTGCAGCATCTGCCCCTGCTCTCCGGCCTGGGCGTGGCGATTGTCATCGGTGTCTCGCGCAAGGCCTCGCTGGGCTTCATCGCCGGCGCGCCGGCCGCCGCGGACCGCCTGCCCGCCTCGCTGGCGGCCGCCCTGGTCGCGGAACAGGGCGGGGCAGCCATTCTGCGCGTCCACGATGTCGCCGCCACGCGACAGGCGCTGCAAATCGCCCGATTCTTCCGCTAAAAGGGTATGAACCGAAACACGTAGGGCTGGCACAGCATGGCAGAACGACTCTTCGGCACCGACGGCATTCGCGGCACCGCCAACCAGCACCCGATGACCGCCCACCTGGCCGTGGACGTGGCCATGGCGACGGCGGCCGAGTTCCGGGAGCGCCGGCCGGCCGAGCACCCTCTGGTTGTGATCGGCAAGGATACCCGGCTTTCGGGCTATCTGCTGGAGTCGGCGATGGAGGCCGGCTTTCTCTCCATGGGGTTCGACGTGGTGCTGACCGGGCCGCTGCCGACGCCGGCGGTGGCGAACATGACGCGCTCGCTGCGGGCCGGCCTGGGCGTGGTCATCTCCGCCTCGCACAACCCCTATCAGGACAACGGCATCAAGATTTTCGGCGGCGACGGCTACAAGCTGCCGGACGACTGGGAACAGGCGATCGAGGCACGGATCGCCGAGCGCGGCTGGGCGCTGCCGCCGGTCGAGCGCATCGGCCGCGCCAGCCGGATGGGCGATGCCACCGGGCGCTATATCGAAATTGTCAAGCACACCCTGCCGCGCGGCCTGCGCCTGGATGGGCTGAAAGTGGTGGTCGATGCCGCCAACGGCGCGGCCTACCGGGCGGCGCCGCAAGCGCTGTTCGAACTGGGCGCCAGCGTCACCCAGATCGCCTGCGAGCCGAACGGCACCAACATCAACGCCGATTGCGGCGCCACCAAGCCGGAGGCGCTGGCCCGCAAGGTCTGCGAAACCGGCGCCGATCTCGGCATCGCGCTCGACGGCGACGCCGACCGGGTGCAACTGGTGGATGCCAAGGGCCGGGTGATCGACGGCGACCAGGTGATGGCGCTGATCGCCGGCAGTTGGTGCGCCCAGCAGCGGCTGACCGGCAATGGCGTCGTCGCCACCGTCATGTCGAATCTGGGGCTGGAGCGCTATCTGGAAAGCCTGGGAATGCTGCTGGTCCGCACCCCGGTCGGCGACCGCCATGTGGTCGAGCGCATGCGGGCCGAGCGCTACAATGTCGGCGGCGAGCAGTCCGGCCATATCGTCCTCAGCGATTACAGCACCACGGGCGACGGCCTGATCGCGGCATTGCAGGTGCTGGCGGTGCTGATGGAAAGCGGCCGGCCGTCGGACGAATTGCTCTCGGTGTTCGCCCCCTTCCCCCAGTTGCTGAAAAACGTCCGCTATGCCAATGGCAACCCGATGGATCACGACCGGGTCAAAAGCGCCATCCGCGACGCCGAAAAGCGGCTGAACGGCAGCGGGCGGCTGCTGGTGCGCAAGTCGGGCACCGAGCCGCTGATCCGTGTCATGGCCGAAGGCGAACGCGAGGATGAAGTCGCCGCCGTGGTCGACGCGCTCTGCGACGTGATCCGGGAGGTGGCAGCATGAGCCGGCCGCCACGGGTATTGGTCGTCGCGGGGTCGGATTCCGGCGGTGGCGCCGGCATCCAGGCCGATATCAAGACGCTGTCGGCGCTGGGCGCCTATGCCATGACCGCGGTGACCGCGATCACGGTACAGAACTCGCAGGGCGTCAGCGACGTGCACGCCATCCCGCCAGAGGTGGTGGCGGCCCAGATGCGCGCCTGCCTGGACGATATCGGCGCCGACGCCATCAAGCTCGGCATGTTGCATTCGGCGCCCCTGATCCAGGCGGTAGCCGAAGTGCTGGCGGACCATGCCGCCATCCCGGTGATTGCCGATCCTGTGATGGTCGCCAAGGGCGGCGCGGCCCTGCTGCAATCGGAAGCGGTGGGCGCGCTGGCGGAGCACATCCTGCCCCGCGCGCATGTGATGACCCCCAACACCGAGGAGGCGGCCGTGCTGATCGGCGCCGCCGTCGCCGATAGGGCCGACCAGGAGCGGGCGGCCCGGGCGATGGTCGAGCGGTTCGGCGCCGCCGTCCTGCTGAAGGGCGGGCATCTGAGCGGAGCCGGCGTGCTCAACCTTTTGCTGCAACCGGGCGGCGCGGCGGAACGCTTCGTCTCGCCGCGGCTGGAGACCCGCCACACCCATGGCACCGGCTGCACGCTGGCCTCCGCCATCGCCGGCGGCGTCGCCCATGGCCTGTCGCTCGCCGATGCGGTCGGGCATGCCTGCCGCTTCGTCCATGCCGGCATCGCCAATGCTCCGGGTTTCGGGCAAGGTCACGGGCCGATCGACCACCTTTCGACTCGATTCCGGCTGGAGTCGCGCGGTTGAATCGGCGATAAGGAAATGAGGTAACAGGGAATGCACTCCCCCACGGCCACGCGATTTCCCATCGGGCACCAAGGACGGATGTTGAATTGTTTCCCGGTCAGACCCTTGCCGATTGTGACCGCCCGTGCTTTCCGGCGGCGCTCGCCGCTGCGCCTCGGGCGCACCCAATCGCCCCTCGGGCGCACGCCGCTGCCCCTGGGGCGTGTGCCATCGCGCCTTGTACCGTGCCGGACTGACCCGTGACGTCCGCTCCCAAAGCCGAGTGGAGCGCCGAGGGCGGCGCGCTGGCGGTGATCCTCTCGGGCGCGTGGACGACCGAGGCATTGGATCAAACCGGCTGGCCGGGACCGGTGCCGGCAGAGGCCGCCGGCCAGACCGTCCGGGTCGATTTTCACGCCGTCGAGCCGCTGGACAGCAATGCGGCCCTGGCACTGTATCGCTGGATCGAACGCATCCGGCAGGTCGCCGCATCGGTCGACGTGCAGGGCGCACCCGAATTCTACGACCGGATTGCCGAGGCCTATCGCCTGCCCTCGGACGCAGCGCCGCCGCCGCGGCGCCGGTGGGGCGACTGGCTCGTCGATCTCGGCAAGCAGGCGGAAGCCGCGGTCGCCATCGTCCTGAACATGGTCGCGTTTCAGGGCCAGGTGACCGTCAGCCTGGTGCGGGCGCTGTTGCGGCCGCGGGATTTGCGCGGACGCTCCATCGTCTACCATATGCAGGCCGCGGGCGTTTCGGCGCTGCCGATCGTCGGCCTGCTCAGCTTCCTGCTGGGCGTGGTCACCGCCTATCAGGGAGCCGACCAGCTCTCGCGCTTCGGCGCGCAGATCTACACGGTCAACGTGGTCGGCGTCGGCGTGCTGCGCGAGATGGGGGCATTGATCACGGCCATCGTCGTCGCCGGCCGCTCCGCCAGCGCGTTCGCGGCCCAGATCGGTACCATGAAGATCAACGAGGAAATCGACGCCATGCGCGTGATCGGCCTCGACCCGATCATGCTGCTGGTGATCCCGCGCGTGCTGGCGCTGATGCTGATCTTCCCGTTCCTGGTGATCTTTGCCGATGCCGTGGGCGTGCTGGGCGGCGCCATCATGGCCACCTTCTCGCTCGACATCTCCTTCAGCCAGTTTACCCGCCAGTTCCATGCGGAGGTGTCGCTCTATCACTTTTGGGTCGGCATGGTGAAAGCGCCCCTGTTCGCCACCGCCATCGCCGCCATCGGCTGTCAACAGGGCCTGGAAGTCGGCCAGGGCGCGGCCTCCGTCGGCATTCGCACCACCGCGGCCGTGGTGCAGGCGCTGTTTTTCGTCATCGTGATCGACGCTATCATGTCGATTGTCTTCTCGGTCTTGGGAGTGTGAGCGACCATGGACCCGATTGAGCCCGCCTGGCAGGCGCAGACCGGCACCAACGAACCCGAGCCGCCGGCCGTGGAGGTGCGGGGCTTGCGCACCCAGTTCGGCACGCAGGTCATCCACGACAATCTCGACCTCGCCATCCGGCGCGGCGAGGTGTTCGGGCTGGTTGGCGGTTCCGGCACCGGCAAGTCGGTGCTGGTGCGCACCATTATCGGCCTGATCCGGCCGCGAGCCGGCGAAATCCGCGTGTTCGGCCAGGACACCCAGTCCGCCGGCGCCGCGGCCCAGGCCCTGCGCCGGCGCTGGGGCGTGATGTTCCAGGACGGCGCCCTGTTCAGCTCGCTGACCGTGGGCGAAAACATCGATGTGCCGCTGAAGGAGCACACCCGGCTCAAGGCCGCCGACCGACGGGAAATCGTCGCGCTGAAGCTGCGCCTCTCGGGCCTCGACCCGTCGGTGGAAAGCAAATACCCGTCGGAGCTTTCCGGCGGCATGCGCAAGCGGGCCGGTCTGGCGCGGGCATTGGCGCTCGACCCGCAGATCGTCTTTCTGGACGAGCCGACCGCCGGCCTCGACCCGATCGGCGCCGCCCATTTCGACGAACTGGTGCTGGAACTGCAATCGGCGCTGGGGCTGACCGTGGTGATGATCACCCACGACCTGGACAGCCTCTACACCGCCTGCAACCGCATCGGCGTGTTGCTGAACAAGCAGGCGATCTGCGGCACGATCCAGGAAATCCGGGCGCGGCCGGAACCCTGGATCCACGATTATTTCAACGGCCCGCGCGGCCGGGCGGCAGCCTATGCGGGAGCGGCATGATGGAAACGAGGGCAGGCTATCTTGCGGTCGGCAGCGCCGTCTTGATCTTGCTGGCGGCGGCCATCGGCTTCGTGCTGTGGATGGCGAAATACGACGGCAATGTGCAATACGACCGCTACTGGCTGTTCTTCACCGATTCGGTCGTCGGCCTGAAAACCGGCAGCACGGTGTCCTATCGCGGCATCGCGGTCGGCCAGGTGATCGACCTGCGCATCGACCCGCACAATGCGGAACAGGTCCGCGCCACCATCGAGGTGCTGAACTCGACGCCGGTGAAGTCCAGCACCGTTGCGAGCCTGGAATTGCAGGGGCTGACCGGTGGCTCGATGATCCTGCTTTCGGGGGGCTCCAAGAGCGACCCGCCGCTGAAGACGGCCCCCGACGACGACTATCCGGTGATCGGCACCAAGCCCTCGCAACTCGAACGCCTGTTCGAGGGGGCGCCGGCTCTGGTCGAACGGGTGGATACGCTGGTGAGCCGGGCCTCCCTGTTGCTGAGCGACGACAACCGGCGCGCCGTGTCCACCATTCTGGCCAATATGGCGGCGCTCTCCGACGACCTGAAAGCGGCGGGGCCGGGCGTGCGCGAGCTGATCGCCCGGACCACCACCACGGTCGCGGACGTGGATCGGATCGTCACCGAATCGGAAGACGATATCAAAACCGCCCTCGCCGCCACCGCCAAGACCATGCAGGCGGCCGAGCCCGTACTGGCGGAGGCGGAAAAAACCTTTGCGGCGTTCAAGGATGCCGGCACGAGCGTCAGCACCACCACGAACACGCTGAACGCGATGCTTCAGGAAAACCGCCGGCCGATACGGGATTTCACCCATGTCACTCTGTACGATATGAATGCCTTTATCGCCGACCTTCGCGAACTGGTGGGGTCGTTGCGACGCGTCGCCAACGAGCTGGGTCGCGACCCGGCCGGCTTCCTCTTCGGAAATCAGCAGAAGGGCTATGAAGCAAGATAACCCCCTCTTCCGCCGCCGCGCGCTTCTGGCCACCGGCCTGGGCGCGCTGGCGCTCGCCGGCTGCGAATCGCTCCTGCCCGGTCAGGGGCCGCCGCCGCGGCTCTATCGCCTGACGCCGAAAACCACCTATCCGGACCTGCCCCGGGTTGCCTGGCAGCTGGTGGTGGAACCGCCGGCGGCCCAGGCGAGCATCGACACGCCGCGCATCGGCCTGATGCTGTCGCCGGTGCGGTTCGACTACTACGCCCAGGCCAACTGGGTCGACCGGGCGCCGCTGATGGTGCAGTCGCTGATCATCGAATCCTTCGACAACAGCCATGCCATCGTCGCCGTCGGCCGCGAATCCATCGGTCTGCGCCCGGACTATGTGCTGAAAAGCGAACTCCGGGAATTCCAGGCGGAATCCCTGGACGACCGGCACATCGTCAACGTGGCGCTGCACTTCAAGCTGGTGCAGATGCCCGAACGGGTGATCGTCGCCTCGGCTGCGTTCGGCAAGGTCGTGGAGGCGCCGCTCGACCAGATGGGGCCGGTGATCGAAGCCTTCGACGAGGCCTTGGGCAAGGTGCTGAAGGACGTGGTGGTCTGGACCCTGACCGAAGGGCAGAAGGCCGAAGCCCTGCGCCGCAAGGGCCTGCAACGGCCGGACTCGACCGGCGCATCCCTCAGCCGCCCGCCCCTCAGCCGCTCGACCGGCACGGCACGGCCGATCCAGCGGCTAGCGCGGCCGTAGGCGCGCCAGGTCGGCCAGCACCGGCATGGCGGTCAGGGCATCGGCGGGCAGAGCGGCCCAGTCGATGCCGGACGGCGGCGGCAGCGGCTCGGCCACGGCGATCAGCCGGGTCGGCGTCGCGATCAGCGAGACCGGCTGGTCGTGGCCAGCGATGGGGAAATCCTCGACCACCTGCACGTCGTGCACCGTCGTCGCGACGGCCGCCGGCGCATGGCCGAGTTCGCGCAGAATCGCAAACTCCAGATCGCTGTACCCGGCCCCCTTGCCGGCACGCTTGCCCGCCGGCGTGACCGCGACGCAGCCGGTCACGATGGCATCGAACCGCGGCAGGTCCCCCAGCGCCATCGGCGTCGCGAACCGCTCCCACGCCGCGCGTGCGGCGGCCTGCCAGGCCAGTTCCGCGGGGATGGTCGCCGGATCCAGGAGCATGAAACCGCCGGCGAGCCGCGGCGTCGGCACATAGACCTCGATGCCCCGGCGCAGCGCCTCGGCCCGCACATGCCGTTGCGGGCTGTCGGGGTTGACCTTGATGCGGCGGGCCCCTGCCAGCAAGGGCGACCGGAACAGCATGGCGGCCGCCTCGCGCGCGCCCTTGAAGTTCGGGATGCGGCCGCGGGGTGGAAACGGATAGGCGGCCAACCCCTCGGATTCCAGCCGAGTCCACACATGGTCGCGGGCGCTGGCCTTGCTGTCGAAGCGCATGGAGACGCCTTCCGGCTGCGATAAAATGGCCTTTCTTTCTGAGGCGTCTGCAAGGCGTTGACAAGGTGCGATCAGACCTTTAACAACGCGCTCCTACCCCGCACTGCAGCGGTCGCCGACGGCGCCGCAGCGGTTCAGCCCAAATGCCCAGGTGGCGGAATTGGTAGACGCGCAGGTTTCAGGTACCTGTGGCCGCAAGGCCGTGGAAGTTCGAGTCTTCTCCTGGGCACCAAGCTTCGGCTAAGCCGTTGATCCACAACAAATCCAGCCCGATCAAGGGCCTGTGCCTCACCAACTGGTACACATTGGTGGGACGCAAACGATTCTGTTGCGGGTTGTTCGTCCGATGAAGCGACGCGAGGGCGCTGTCACGTTAACGACGGCAAGCCCAGAGGAAGACCCATTCCCAACTGCTCAGGCCATGACGGCGTCCCGCCAGCCGGCATGCGCTACGACGCGGACCGACTTCAGGGTTCGGCGGGAAATCCGCGAAATCTGACGGCGTTGCTGGTTGAACAGGTTGTAGACGGCGGGATGGATCGAGAGGAATTGTTGCGCCGGGCCGGGCGATCGAAATCCTCGTCGTTGCCGCTCCCGCTCTCGTGTCGGTCGATGCGAGACCTCAGCCCGGTTGTTGGAACGGCTGCCCGTGACGTGGCGGTCGCTGGGTCGCTGAGGCCCAGGTCGCCCAGCGCGGCGCCATTGGATCGAAGCCGGTCAGTCACGATTTCGTCTGAGACACAGCCCTGCCGCTTCAGCGGTATCCGCAACAGCTTGAGCGCGGCTTTCATGGCGCGGCGCGACTGGATGATGATGGCGGCTAATTGGAGTTGGAAATCAGCGATATCGCATCAAAATACTGGCGGAGAGGGAGGATTCGAACCCTCGAAGGACTTGCGCCCTTAACGGTTTTCGAGACCGCCCCGTTCAACCACTCCGGCACCTCTCCGCGCCCCAACGGCCGGGCCTTATAGCCTCGGGTGGGCGTCGAGGAAAGCAAAAAATTCGGGCGCCGGTCGCACTTCCTCCGACGCAGGAGTCGCATGCGAATATTCCATGCGGATTTGCAGGGTGAGGCGGTGCCCGAAAACCTCGCCACACTCCGCGGCATCACCCTCAATCTCCTCCAAACCGCAAGGCCAAAGCTCCCCATCAGCCGAAAGCGAAAACGCGCAGGATGGTCCGACGACTTCGCCAAATCCATCATCGGCCAAATGCGATAGCCCTGACGGCCCCTGCTGCAGGGGTTGACAGAAACGGCACATTCATTATTGTCCTCGCTTCGCTTTCAGGGCGAGCTCTCTGACGAAACCCGCAGGTTAACCGAACCGCGCCCGGGTTGGCGGCCAAGTCCAGTACGATGGCGGCTCCAGGCGCGAAGCGGAACGGAATTGTTCGAACATGTACGCAGTCATTCGCACGGGCGGCAAACAGTATCGCGTCGCCAAAGACGATGTCATCACGGTTGAGCGCCTGCCGGGCGATGCCGGCAACGAGGTGACGCTCGATCAGGTCCTCATGCTCTCCGGCGATGCCGGGGTGCGCGTCGGCGCACCCACGGTCGACGGCGCCAGCGTCAAGGCCGAGATCGTCGAGCAGAGCCGCGGCGACAAGGTCATCATCTTCAAAAAGCGCCGGCGGCAGAAGTCGCGCACGAAGAACGGCCACCGCCAGTTGCACTCGGTCCTCAAAATCACGGCGATCGACGGCTAGTCGCATCCCCGGTCAGTCTTTCCTCAGGAGACAGAGCCATGGCTCATAAAAAGGCAGGCGGCTCCTCGCGCAACGGCCGCGACAGCGAAGGCCGGCGCCTGGGCGTCAAGAAGTTCGGCGGCGAACTGGTCATTCCGGGCAATATCCTGGTCCGCCAGCGCGGCACGAAATTCCATGCGGGCGACAATGTCGGCATGGGCAAGGATCACACCCTGTTCGCCAAGACCGAAGGCCATGTGTCGTTTGTGCGCAAGCGCGGCGACCGGGCGTTCGTCAGCGTTCTGCCCATTGGCGCGGCCCAGGCCGCCGCCGTGGACGGCGACGACTAACGGCAAACGGTCTCGGGGCCGCCCGGCGGCCCCCGCTCCTGTAGGGGGCCGCCGCAAGGCCCCCTCCGACGGAAAGCACCGTTCCCATGCGCTTCCTCGACGAAGCGAAGATTTTCGTCAAAAGCGGTGACGGCGGCCCCGGCTGCGTCAGCTTTCGGCGCGAGAAATTCATCGAGTTCGGCGGGCCGGACGGCGGCGATGGCGGCCGTGGCGGCGACGTGATCGTCGAATGCGTCGACAATCTGAACACGCTGATCGACTACCGCTACCAGCAGCACTACAAGGCCCAGCGCGGCCAGCACGGCATGGGCCGCCAGCGCAGCGGCGCCCGGGGCGAGGATGTGGTGCTGAAAGTGCCCCCCGGCACGCAGATCCTGGATGAGACCGCCGAGCACGTGCTCGCCGACCTGACCGAGGCCGGCGACCGGCTCGTGCTGCTGAAGGGCGGCGATGGCGGCTTCGGCAACCAGCACTACAAGACCGCCACCAACCAGGCGCCGCGCCGGGCCGACCCCGGCTGGCCGGGCGAGGAAATGTGGATCTGGTTGCGGCTGAAGCTGATCGCCGATGTTGGCCTGATCGGCCTGCCCAATGCGGGCAAATCCACCCTGCTCTCCGCCACCAGCCGCGCCCAACCCAAGATCGCGGCCTATCCCTTCACCACCCTGCATCCGAATCTGGGCGTGGTGCGCCGCGGCGAGGACACGCTGGTGCTGGCGGATATTCCCGGCCTGATCGAGGGTGCGAGCGACGGCGCCGGGCTCGGCACGCGGTTCCTCGGCCATATCGAGCGCTGCGATCTGCTGGTGCATCTGGTCGACGGCTCCATGGGCGAGGACGTGGCTGCGGCCTACCGCACCGTGCGCGAGGAGTTGGAGGCTTACGGCGCCGACCTCGAATCCAAGACCGAGTTGCTGGTGCTGAACAAGATCGACGCCATGGACGCGGACGAGATCGCGCTGCAACGGGAATATCTGGCCGAAGCCGCCGGCTGTGACCCCGAGGCGATCTGGCTGCTGTCGGGCGTCAGCGGCAGCGGCGTCGAGGAACTCTGCGACCGGCTGATGCAGCACGTCGCCGAGCGTCGCGCCGCCGAGGCCGAAGCCGAACCCGAACCGTTCGCGCCATGAACCATCCCCTGAACACGGCCGGGCGGGTGGTGGTCAAGATCGGCTCCGCCCTGCTGGTGGATAGCGACGCCGGCACGCCGCGCCAGGCCTGGCTCGCGGCACTGGCGGCAGACATTGCCGGCATGCGCGCCCGCGGCCAGGAAGTGGTGGTGGTGTCCTCCGGCGCCATCGCCCTCGGCCGGCGCTCGTTGCGCCTGCCGAAAGGCACCCTGAAGCTGGAGGAAAGCCAGGCCGCGGCGGCGGCGGGGCAGATTCGCCTTGCCCACGCCTACGAGTCCGCGCTCGGCGCCCATGGCATCCCCGTCGCCCAGGTGCTGGTGACCCTGTCGGATACGGAGGAGCGGCGCCGTTATCTGAACGCCCGCAACACGCTTTCCACTCTGTTGAAACACCGGGCGGTGCCGGTGATCAACGAGAACGACACCGTCGCCACCGACGAGATCAAATACGGCGACAACGATTCGCTGGCCGCCCGCATCGCCCAGATGATCGGCGCCGACGTGCTGGTGCTGCTGTCCGACATCGACGGCCTCTACACCGGCGATCCGCGCCACGACCCCACGGCGGAGTTCTTGCCGCATATCCGGGGCGTCAATGCCCGCATCGAGGCCATGGCCGGCAAGCCGGGCCAGGACGGCACCGGCGGCATGGTCACCAAGCTGGTCGCGGCCAAGATTGCGCTCGGCGCCGGCTGCCACATGCTGATCGCCAGCGGACACCAGCCGCACGCCCTGCAAGCGCTGCTCGACGGCAGCGCGCGCTGCACCTGGTTCGAGTCCGCCACCTCGCCCCGCACGGCGTATAAACAGTGGATCGCCGGCAGCCTGCGGCCGAAGGGTCGGCTGCGCATCGATGCCGGTGCCGCCGCCGCGCTCGGCCGCGGCCGCTCGCTGCTGCCCGCCGGCGTGCGCGCGGTCGAGGAAGAGTTCCAGCGGGGCGACGCCGTTCTGGTGGCCGACCTGCAAGGGCGCGAACTGGCGCGCGGCCTGGTCGCCTATGACAGCGACGACGCCCGCCGCATCGCCGGCCACAAGAGCGCTGTGTTCGAGGACCTGCTCGGCTATCGTGGCCGGCAGGAGATGATCCATCGCGACGACCTGGTGCTGACCGCTCCGTCCCTGCTGGCGGCGGCACCGGCCAAGACGAATCGACGGGAAGCGTCATGACCCAACAGACTGCCAGCGGCCAGACCGGCATGAGCGAGACCGACGCCGACGCACTGCTCGCCGGGATCGGCGCCAGGGCCCGCGCCGCCACGGCCGCACTCGGCAAGGCCAGCGCTGCGGCCAAGGCTCAAGGCCTGCACGAAGCGGCCGAACGGGTGCGCAGCGCTGGCAACGCCCTGCTCGACGCCAATGCCGGCGACTGCGCCCTGGCCGAGAAGAACGGCATTTCTGCCGCCTTCCTCGACCGGCTGCGCCTGACGCCGGACCGGATCGAAGGCATTGCCGGCGGGCTGGACGCCGTCGCGGACCGGCCCGACCCGGTGGGCATGGTCGACCAGGCCTGGACGCCGGCGAACGGCCTCAATATCAGCCGCGTGCGGGTGCCGCTGGGCGTGATCGGCGTCATTTACGAGAGCCGGCCGAACGTCACGGCGGACGCCGGCGGCCTCTGCGTCAAGGCCGGCAATGCGGCGGTGCTGCGCGGCGGCTCCGACAGTTTTGCCACCTCCGGCCTGCTGGTGGATTGCCTTCAGGACGGGTTCGCCGCCGCCGGCCTGCCCCGCGACGCAGTGCAGCGCGTGCCCACCAAGGACCGGGCCGCCGTCGGCGCCATGCTGCGCGCCCGCGGCCTGATCGACGTGATCGTGCCCCGCGGCGGCGCCAGCCTGACCGAACGCGTGTTCCGCGAGGCGCGCATGCCGGTGATCGGCCATCTGGAAGGGCTCTGCCACCTTTATATCGACGCCGCGGCCGACCTGGGCATGGCGCGCGCCATCACCGTCAACGCCAAGATGCGCCGCACCGGCATTTGCGGCGCGGCCGAGACGCTGCTGGTCGACCGGCGTGCGGCCAGCACCCATCTACAACCATTGATTGCCGACCTGCTCGCGGCCGGTTGCGCCGTGCGCGGCGACGAGAGCGCCCAGGCCGCCGACCCGCGGGTGACGCCGGCGGTGGAAAGCGACTGGCGCACGGAATATCTGGACGCGATCATCGCGGTCCGCATCGTCGACGGCGTCGACGGGGCGATGGAGCACATCAACACCTACGGCTCGCACCACACCGATTCGATCGTCACCGGCGACCCGGCCACGGCGGAGCGCTTCCTGGCCGAGGTGGACAGCGCCATCGTGCTGCACAACGCCTCGACCCAGTTCGCCGACGGCGGCGAGTTCGGGTTCGGCGCCGAGATCGGCATTTCCACCGACCGCTTCCACGCCCGCGGCCCGGTCGGCGCCGACCAGCTCACCAGCTACAAATACGTGGTGCGCGGCCACGGCGAAACCCGGCCGTGAAGCCGACCATGAAGAAGGAATGGGGGTGAGCCTTTCCACCGCCACACCGCCCCTGCTCTATGGCCTGGGCCGCGCCAATGGCGGCCGCATCGGCCTGCTTGGCGGCTCGTTCAACCCGGCGCACGAGGGGCATTTGCACATTTCGCGCCTGGCGCTGCAATACCTGCGGCTGGACGCGGTCTGGTGGCTGGTCTCGCCGCAGAATCCGCTGAAATCCGCGGCGGACATGGCCCCGTTCGCTGCCCGGTTCGCCTCGGCGAAGGCCATGGCCCGGCATCCGCGCATCGCCCCCACCGACCTGGAAACCCGGTTCGGCACACGCTACACCGCCGACACGCTGGCCGCACTTCGCCGGGCCTTTCCGGGCACCCGCTTCGTCTGGCTGATGGGGGCGGACAATCTGATCCAGCTGCCGCGCTGGGCCCGGTGGCAGACCATCGCCGCGACGGTTCCCATTGCAGTCTGGGGCCGGCCCACCTATTCTATGCGGGCGATGCTAGGCAAAGCCGCACAGCGCTATGCGCGCAACCGTGTTCCCCTGGAGGCGGCGGGCCAATTGGCCCTGAGTGAGCCGCCTGCCTGGACGTTTTTACCCATCCGGCTGCATTCCGCTTCCGCCACGGCGCTTCGCCGGGCCGGACGGTCGCCAGCCCTCAGCGGAGGACCCAACCGATAATCCCCGACCCCGAACCTCCCAGTCGCCCGACTGCGAGTCCCGCCGTCGACTTCCTGCCCGCCCAACGCGCGCGGAAGCCCAAGGCAAAGCAAGCGGCCGCCGACCGGCTGCGCGACCTGATCCTGCACGTGCTGGACGAGCACAAGGCAGAGGACGTCGTCACCGTCGACCTGGCCGGCAAGAGCCCGATGGCCGACTATATGATCGTCGCCAACGGCCGCTCCCAACGCCAGGTCCAGGCCCTGGCCGACTATGTCGCCCGTGCGGTGAAGGAAAGCGCCGGCGCGCCCAAGGTGGAAGGCCTCGCCCAGGGCGACTGGGTGCTGATCGACACCGGCGACGTGCTCGTGCACCTGTTCCGCCCGGAAGTGCGCGAGTTCTACAACATCGAAGCCATGTGGACCGCATCGCCGGCCGGCGCCCGGACAGCAGGCTCCTCCGTCTCCTGATCGCGAGCCGCCGGGGCCCGCGCACCCGAAAAGGGCCGGTGCCATGCGCATCGTCATCGCCGCTGTCGGGCGGATGCGTGCCGGCCCGGCGCGCGGGCTGCTCGATACCTATCGCAACCGCATGACCACCCTGCCGCTCGACGTGCGCGAGGTGCAGGCGCGCGCCAGCCTGCCCGTGCCGAAAAGGATGGTCGCAGAGGCGGAATTGCTTTTGCAAGCGCTGCCCGAATCTGGTCCGATCATCGCGATGGACGAACGTGGCGACGATCTTTCGAGCCAAGCCCTTGCCGATCTGCTGGGCGGATGGCGGGACCAGGGCCATGCGGCCTGCGGCTTCGCCATCGGCGGAGCCGACGGCCTGGACGAAAGCGTGCGCCGGCGGGCGTCCAAAACCCTCCGCTTCGGCCGGGCGACCTGGCCGCACATGATGGTTCGAGCGATGTTGGCCGAGCAACTCTATCGCGCCCAGCAGATCCTGGCGGGCCACCCCTATCACCGGGATTGAGGCCGCATGGCGCCCCTTCTTCGTCTGGCCGCCCTGGCATTGGCCCTGGCGCTGGCCGTCGGCCCCGCCCGCGCGGCCGCCCCCGACCCGGAACGCGCCGCGGCCGAGCGCCATCTGGAGCAGGCGCAGCAGCAATTGCGCGCCGCCGAAGCGGCCAAGACGGCCTCGGCCGCCGCCGCCGATGCCATGCGCGCCGAAGTGGCGGCCTTGCAGACCGCCGTTCAGTCCGCCGCCGACGATTTGCGCAGCCATGAGCAGGTGATCCGGCAGCGCGCCGCCGAACTGCACGCCCTGCAACGCAAGCAGGCGGATACGCTCGCCGCCTGGCACGCCCGCCGGGCCGAGGTCGGCACGGCGATCTCCGCCCTCACCCGCCTTGCCACCGTGCCGCCCGCCGCCACCCTGTTGCAGGGCACCGATACCACCAGCCGCCTGCGCAGCGCCTTCGTCCTGCGCGCCCTGGTTCCGCGCCTGCAACACCGCGCCGATCGGGTGCGCCAGGACCTGGCCGATATCCGCCGGGCGGCCAAAGACGTGGCCGCCGCCAGGATCGACCTGGTGCAGGCCAAGGCCGGGCTGGAACGCCGTCTCGCCGAGGTGCAGAAACTGGTGCGGCGCAAGAACGCCGTGCTGGCGGTGCGGCAGAACGAGGCCGACCTCGCCATCGCCGCCGCCCACCGCCAGGCCAAGAGCGCCGACGACGTGCGCGAACTGATCGCCCGCCTCGACGACGCCCGCAGCGCCCGCAACGCCGCCATGGCGGCCGAGCGAGCGCGCCGCGCCATCATCGCCCAACGGGCCGGCACCGCCCCGCCGCCGGACCCGGGCCCGCCGCTGCGTCTGGTCGGTCTCGAATCGCGACGCGGCGGCCTGTTGCTGCCGGTCACCGGCTCCGTCACCCGGCGCTTTGGCGAGGGCAAGGACGCCTTCAGCGAGGGTATCAGCGTATCCGCCACGCCCGACGCCCCGGTCCTGGCCCCGGCAGACGGCCGCATTCGTTATGCTGGCGAGTTCCAGAAGTATGGCCTAGTGTTGATCATCGATCACGGCGGCGGCTTCCATTCGGTGTTGACCGGGTTTTCCAGGCTGAACGTCGCGACCGATCAATGGGTTTTGGCAGGCGAACCGGTCGGGCGCGTGGCAGCGCATGGTTCGCTCTATATCGAAATCCGGCGGAACGGCCGGCCGGTCGATCCGTTGCAATGGTTTACCGCTGGGCGCAGCTAGACGCGCGTTAGGAGTTGGAACACATGCGGCGCAACGCCTGCTGCAAGCTCGGTCTGATCGGGGCCGGTTTTGCCCTTGCTCTCGTCACCACCCCCCTTCTCGACCCACCGCCGGCGCAGGCGGCTTCCAACTCGTCCGAAACCTACCGGGCGCTGAACCTGTTCGGGGATGTGTTCGAGCGGGTGCGCTCGGAATATGTCGAGGAAGTCTCCGACGAAAAGCTGGTCGAAGCCGCCATCAACGGCATGTTGTCCTCGCTGGACCCGCATTCCAGCTATCTGAATCCGAAGAATTTCAAGGATATGCAGGTTCAGACCAAGGGCGAGTTCGGCGGGCTCGGCATCGAGGTCACCATGGAGAACGGCCTGGTCAAGGTGGTCTCCCCCATCGACGACACGCCCGCCTACCGCGCGGGCATCCAGTCCGGCGACCTGGTCACCCATCTGGATGGCGAGCCGGTGCTGGGCCTGACCCTGGAGCAGGCCGTCGAGAAAATGCGCGGCAAGCCGGACACCGACATCAAGCTGACCGTGCGGCGCGGCGACCAACCGCCCTTCGAAGTCTCCATCACCCGCGCCGTGATCAAGATCCAGTCCGTGCGCTCCCGGCTGGAAGGCGATATCGGCTATGTGCGCATCACCAGCTTCAGCCAGCAGACCGAAAGCGGCCTGACGAAGGCGGTCAAGAAGCTGGAGAAAGAGGCGCCGAACGGCAAGCTGATCGGCCTGGTGCTGGACCTGCGCAACAATCCGGGCGGCCTGCTCGACCAGGCCATAGCCGTCTCCGACGCCTTCCTGGAGCGGGGTGAGATCGTCTCGACCCGCGGCCGCGACAAGGACAACGCGCAGCGCTTCAACGCCAGCCCGGGCGACATCACCGACAACCTGCCCATGGTCGTGCTGATCAACGGCGGCTCGGCCTCCGCCTCGGAGATTGTCGCCGGCGCGTTGCAGGATCACCGTCGCGCGCTGCTCATGGGCACCACCTCCTTCGGCAAGGGCTCGGTCCAGACCATCCAGCCCATCCCCGGCCATGGCGCGATCCGCCTGACCACCGCACGCTATTACACCCCGTCCGGCCGCTCGATCCAGGCGACCGGCATCGTACCGGATATCGAGGTCCAGCCGGCCAAGGTCGAGGCCATCGACGTCTCCGCCCGCCGGCGCGAGGCCGACCTGCCGGGCGCGCTCGCCAATCCCAACGGCACGTCGGACGGCACGCCGGCGAAGAAGGACGCGGCCCCCGCGGCCAAGCCGAAGCCGGACAGCATGGACAAGGACGAAGGCGCACCCGAGGCACCGGAGGACAAGACCGGCGACAAGGCAGAGGCCAAGCCGGCAACGGCGCCGGTCGACTACCAGTTGTCGCGGGCCATCGACCTGCTGCGCGGCCTCGCCCTCTTCAACAGCCGCAAGGACGGGTAATGGCCGCGGCGCGCAACCCGGAGGGCATGCCTTACCGTCCCTGCGTCGGCATCGCGCTGGCCAATGCCGAGGGACTGCTGTTCCTCGGCCGGCGGGTCGGCACCGAGGACAGTTGGCAGATGCCGCAGGGCGGCATCGACCCCGGCGAGTCCCCCCGGGCGGCCGCCATGCGCGAACTGCGCGAGGAAACCGGCATTGCCCAGGCCGATCTGGTGTTCGAAAGTGCGCACTGGTACCGCTATGACCTGCCGCCTGCGGTGGCCGGTCGGGCGTTGCGCGGCCGCTATCGCGGCCAGGAGCAACGCTGGTTCCTGCTGCGCTTCACCGGCCGGGAACGCGAGATCGACCTGCGCACCCATCACCAGGAATTCTCCGCCTGGCGCTGGGCCGAGCCGGACGAGGTGCTGGCCTGCATCGTCGATTTCAAGCGCCCGGTCTACGAACAGGTGCTGGCCGAGTTCGCCTCGCACCTGGCTGCCCTCCGCAGCCGCTGACCGCCCCTTTCCGGACCCAAGCCGAAGCGCCCCGCGATGACCGACTCCGCCCCCCTCCCCCTTGCCGGCATCCGTGTGCTGGAATTCTGCCACACCATCATGGGGCCGACCGCAGGCGTGATTCTGGCCGACCTCGGCGCCGACGTCATCAAGGTCGAGCCGGCGCCCGCCGGCGACAAGACCCGCCGCCTGCCGGGGTTCGCCGCCGGGTTCTTCGTCAGTTTCAACCGCAACAAGCGCGGCATCGCCCTCGACCTGAAGAGCGAGGCCGGCCGGGCCGTCGCCCACAGGCTGATCGGCCAGGCCGACATGCTGTTCGAGAATTACGGCCCCGGCACGATGGAGCGGCTCGGCTGCGGCTATGACCAGGTCAAGCACCTGAACGAGCGCCTGATCTATGGCGCGCTGAAGGGCTTTCTCTCCGGCCCCTACGAGCACCGGCCGGCGCTGGACGAGGTGGTGCAGTTCATGGGCGGCCTCGCCTACATGACCGGCCCGCCCGGCCGCCCGCTGCGCGCCGGCGCCAGCGTGATCGACATGATGGGCGGCACCATGGCCGTGGTCGCGGCCCTCGCCGCGCTGGAGGAGCGCAAGCGCACCGGCAAGGGCCAGTATCTGAAAAGCGCGCTGTTCGAGAGCACGGCCTGGCTCATGACCCAGCACATGGCCGGCCAGGCGATCACCGGCCGACCGGTGCCGCCAATGCCGGCGCGCGAGGGCGCCTGGGCGGTCTACGAACCGTTCGAGACCGCCGACGGCGACCAGATTTTCATCGGCCTCACCTCCGACAATCACTGGCGCCGCTTCTGCGAGGAATTCGGCCGCCACGACCTGCTGGCCGACGCGCGCTATGCCTCGAACGAGGCCCGCGTCGCCGAGCGCCCGACCCTGCTGCCGCTGGTGGCCGATTTGGTGAAGCGGCATACCACTGCCGAGATCGTCGCCATTGCCGAGCGCATCGGCATCCCGTTCGCCCCGGTCGCCACCGCTGCCGACCTGTTCGACGATCCGCAACTGGCCGCGGCCGGCGGTGGCCTGCTTCCGATCCAACTGCCGAACGGCGACTGGACCAAACTGCCCCGCCTGCCGATCGAGATGGGCGATCACGATCTGGGCCTGCACTGCCAGGCGCCGCAAGTCGGCGAACACACGGCCGAGGTGATGCGGGAAGCCGGCTACAGCGAGGCCGAGATCGCCGCGCTGGCCGAGCAGAAGGCCGTGGTGCTGGGGTAAGGCGGCGGCCGACACCGGCCCCGGACGGCGGCTCCGTCCGCTTCGGGGAACGCCAATGGCCCGCGGGGGATCGCCGACCGAGACGCCTCCGAAACCCGCAATTCCGTCATGGCGAGGCGCGGAGCGACGAAGCCATCCAGGGGGTTTTCAACATGTCAAACCCTGGATTGCTTCGCCTTCGGCTCGCAATGACGGTTTCCGGAGGTATCCAGGAGATTGCCTCCCCGTGGCGGGCGGTTGCGAGAAGCGCTGAGGCATGGCCTACCGCCTGCGCGGGAGAGGGGAGGGAGTGGAGACCATCCGGATTCGCCGCCACGCCTCCCCAAAAAAACGGCCTTCAAACGAAATCCCATTCCGGCCTTGTCATGCCGACAAAGGTCTCGCCGATCCCGCCGGGGGTGTTTCGGGCCAGCAGGTCGCGCAGCGAGACCGTGTTCTGGATCGCATCCCACCCCGGCGCGCTGAACGTCTCCGGCTTGAACACGTGCTCCGAGAGCAGCGGGTTGGTCAGCGCCTGGCTGAAGGCGTCGATGGCGACGAAGCGCAGAATCAGCGGCGGCAGCGAGGAATTGACCGTCCGGTCCTCCGCGAACAGGCCGACGAAAAACTCGATCCGGTCGACACTGCCATAGGCCCGGCGCAGCATCTCGGCCGCTTGCGGATCGCTGGTCACGTCCTCGAAACGCTGCGGCCGGTCGAGGCCCACATAGGCGCGGTAGTCGCTGTAACTGGCCAGCTGGCAGGCCCGCCCCTGGCGGATCGAGCGTTCCTCCACATGCAACAGCCGCTTGGTGGTGTTGAACAGGCCGAGCCGCGTCGCCGGCGTGGCGCTGATATCCCGGAACGCCGCCAGCAGGCCGCCGCGCAACAGCACGCCGTGGTCGAGGAAGGTGCGCGCCACCGGCACCGGCTCGCCACCGCCCCAGGGGATCGCGTCCGGGATCAGGGCGTGCCAGCGATAGAGCAGGCTGAACTCGGTCGTGATCCAGTTCGGCTTGTTCCAGGCCGCCCGCCAGGCCGCGCGCGGGTCGGCGCGGATGGAAAAATTCTTCGGCGAGATATGGTTGATGTATTCCTCGACCACGATCTTGATGAAGAGGACGATCACCACATTGCGCGCCGTCTCGAACACGCGGGTATCGTCCCAATCCGGGTGGCGCTGCGCGATCTCGCCGGCCAGCCGGTTGTGCTCGCGCAGGAACAGCGTGTTCAGCATCGCCACCTGCGGCACCGAGTTGGCGCGGTCGCCGCCGAACGCGAACAGGGTGGCGCGCTTCTCTGCCGCCAGGCCGTCACCGTCGCCCAGCACCGGGTCCAGCACCGCGAATTGCGGGTCGAGTTCGCCGTCGCGGTAGAGAAACGGCGCATACTCCTCGCCGTCGATCGTCTGCGACTTCAGGCGGCCGCGTTCGCCCGGCGTCTCGCTGTTCTGCCGCAGCGCCGCGGTTTGCGCCGGGGTGCGGCCATAGAGCGGGCAGAGGTCGATCTGGTGGTTGGAGGTGGTGCGCCGGAACAACTCGTCGTCCGAAAGACCCGACAAGCCGATACGGTCGGCCAGCGGCTCGGTCAGGGTGCGGATGAAGCCGTCGGTCAGGTATTGCGCGAAGGCCGGGAACAGACAGGTGGACTTGCCGTCCGGGTCCGCCGGCCGATCCTCCGGCCGGGCGAACAGCCGGGTCAGCGTCTCGACCGGCGGCAGGTCGGCGACCGGCTTGGGCGGCAGGTGGCGGCCGCTCCAACTCCGGTCCGACAGCGCGGTCCAACTGGTATAGGGCTGGGCCGTGCTCCAGGGATGCGGCCGGGTGCGGGCCCGCCCCACCGCCCGGTTGATCAGGATGCGGTTGGCGTGCACGGCCAGGACGGGCACGGCTTCGACCACGTCGAACAGGCGACGCTCCAACCAACGCAGAGCGGATGAACTGGCCATGGTGGGATCGTCCTTGCTGTCGCCGCGTGTCATTGCCGTCCTGGTAACACGATTCAACCGCAACGGCTGTGATTTCGGCCACTTCCCACACCCGGCACAGGGCACCGGCATTGTTCCAAAGACCAATGCGTGTAGACTTTTCCGCCAACGCCATCCGTATCTTCCCCATCAAGGAACCGCCTCCCCATGTCCTCCCCTTCCGCGCCGCCGCTCGACGGCTTGCTGGTGCTCGACTTCACCCGGGTGATTGCCGGCCCCTATCTGACCCAGATGCTGGGCGATCTGGGCGCCGAGATTGTCAAGATCGAGGACCCGCGCGGCGGCGACGACTTCCGCCACTACCGGCCCGCCGGCTGGCAGGGCGATGCCCCCTATTTCCTGGGCCTGAACCGCAACAAGAAAAGCGTGCTGGTCGACCTCGCCAGCGAGGCCGGGCGCCGGGCCTGCCGCGAACTGGCGGCCAAGGCCGATATCCTGGTGGAGAATTTCCGCCCCGACGTCATGGCGAAATACGGCCTCGCCTATGACGATCTCAAGGAGCTGAACCCGCGCCTGGTCTACTGTTCCATTTCCGGCTACGGCCATTCCTCCCCCTTCCGCCTGGTGGCCGGCTACGACCCGATTGCCCAGGCGGAAACCGGCCTGATGTACCTGACCGGGCCGGAGGAGATCGAGCCGCAAAAGGCCGGCGGCTCCGTCGCGGACACCTTCACCAGCCTGCATGCGGGCATGGGGTTGATGGCGGCGCTGGAGGCGCGCCACCGCACCGGCCGGGGCCAGCACGTGGACGTGTCGCTGTTCGATTCCATGTTCGCCGCCACCGGCTATGCCGCCATGTATCCGCTGATGCTGGGCGAGGACATGCCGCGCCTCGGCAACGGTTCGCTGGTGCTGACCCCGCTCGGCACCTATGACTGCGCCGACGGCCAGATCATGATCGTGGTCGGCAACGACCGGCAATACGCCCGCTTCTGCGAGGCGCTGGAGCGGCCGGACATGGCGGACGACCCGCGCTATGCCAGCATCGCCTCGCGCCTGGAACACCGCGCGGCGCTGGAGGCCGAAGTGGTGGCGGCCCTCAAGACCCGCCCGCGCGCCGAATGGGTCGACCGGCTGCGCGCCGCCGGCGTGCCCGCCGGCGCGGTGCGTACGCCGAAAGAGGCCGTCGCCTCACCGGAGGCCACCGGCCGCGACATGCTGCAACCGGCCCGCTATGCGGAGACGACCCAGGACGTGGTCTGGTCGCCGCTCCGCCTCTCCGACACGCCGCCGCGCAAGCCGGGCCGGGTGCCGCTGCACGGCGAGCACACCGACGAGGTGCTGGCCGAGATGCTGGGCTACTCCGCCACCCAGATCGCCGCAGTGAAAGGCGGCTAGGCAAGGAGGAAAGGGCCGGCACCGCCCCTCCTGCCCCCGGTCGCGCCACGCCCGTTCATGCTTGGCGCAACCGGGGGGCCGTGTGCGCTGTTGTCAGACGGGAACCATTGGCGATACACTCGGTCCATGGTTGAATTGTGCCACGGCGCGGGGGCGAGCGAATGGCAGATGCGGGCATTCCGGGGCAAGAGCCGAACCAACAAGCAACCGAAGAACCTGTCCAGCGGCATCCACTTTGGCGCTGGCTTCGCGGTTTCACCGAGCATGTGCTGCTGACGCCCTGGTCGCTGGTTCTGGTGATCTGGGCGTCTTGCCTGGGGAGCGGCATCGGCACTGTGGATGCGGATTGGTCCACCGCCGCCACCCTCATCCAGGGTCGCCATGTGTTCACCAACCTGGACTGGGATTGGCCTTCAGCTACGAGCGCTTTTTGGCGCCATACCGGCGGATTCCTCATCCTGTTCATCGGCTTTACGGCGATTAGCGCAGTATTTTATTGCGCATTTCTAAGAATTACAAAGAACTCGCAGCGTCCGATTTGGATCATAATCCAACTCTCCTGGCTATGGGTCTTTACCAATATTCGGGTTCGCTGCGATTTTGACCTGCACGGAGACGCAAAGGCTTGGGAGAAGGCCGCAAACAACCCTGCCGATGATGCGACCCTAGAGCGGTTTCGCTTCTGAAAGAGTCGTTGGGGGATTCCCGTGGGACCGAATTTCTGATTCAGAGTAAGGGCTGGTGAGGGAGGCCAGCCGCGATGGCGACAGCTCTTTCCGTTGATCTTCGTTCCCGTGTGATTGCTGCCGTTGATGACGGCATGAGCCGTCGTCGGGCCGCGACGCGGTTTGGTGTCAGCTACTCTTCTGCGATCCGCTGGGTTCGGCAGGCGCGGGAGACGGGCAATCTCGCGCCAAAGCCGCAAGGCGGTGCACGGCGGGAGAGCATCATCGACCGGCATGCGGCTCTGGTCATGGGCTGGATCGATGCCGAGCCGGACCTGACGCTCCCGGAGATCGCGATGCGGTTGGACGATGCGGTCGGCTACCGCCCGCCACCGAGTGTGGTGCACGCTTTCTTCAAGCGCCACGGCGTGACGCGCAAAAAAAGACGGCGCATGCGGCCGAGCAAGACCGGCCGGACGTAGCGCAGCGACGGCACGCCTGGTTCGACGCCCAGCCGGACCTCGATCCGGAGCGTCTGGTCTTCATCGACGAGAGTGGAACCTCGACCAAGATGGCGCGGATGTATGGCCGTGCGCGCAAGGGCGAGCGCTGCCGGGCGCCGGTTCCGCACGGGCATTGGAAGACAACGACGTTCGTCGGCGGCCTGACGCTTGCGGGCGTGGTCGCGCCGATGACGCTCGACGGTGCCATGAGCGGAGCGGCTTTCCTCGCCTATGTCAGCCAAGTCCTGGCGCCGACGCTGCGCCGCGGCGATGTCGTGGTGATGGACAACCTGCCGGCCCACAAATCCATCGCCGTCCGAGAGACCATCGAGGCTGCCGGCGCCGTCCTGCTGTTCCTTCCGCCCTACAGCCCCGACTTCAATCCGATCGAGCTTGCCTTTGCCAAGATCAAGGCGCTGCTCAAAAAGGCCGCCGCCCGCACACTTCCCGCACTCTGGGACGCCATCCGCGACGCCATCGACGCCGTCACTCCGAACGACGCCCGCAGCTTCTTCACCGCATGCGGTTACGAACCAGAATGAAACGATTCCGCTCTAGCCCGTTTCTACTGGTTTCCGCTTTATGGCGGCATCGCCATTTGGCTGGGAGGGCTGGTCACCGTCAGCGCGCTCTGCGTCGATGGAATTTTCAACATCCGCTCGCTGCCCATCCACGAAACCAGCTTGCGACTGGTAACGACGATTGTCATTTACACCACGATATTATTGGTGATTTCCCTTTTATTCATAGCGAATTTGCGCGCCACACTCTGCAAAGATAAGGAAAAAAACGACGAAAAAGAAAAATATAAGAAATTAAGATTGACAATTATCCGCAATATGTGGTCAACCGATAAAATAAACACCTCCTTCTTGTTAAGATATCTTTATGATATACTTAATACCAATAAAACTAAACAAGATATAAATTTTAAATACCTTATTTTATCTTCAATATTAATCAATATAGTAAAAATTATTCTCTTCACAATGACCATTGAACTGGTTTTCCAGACCTTCGCGATCGACCGCCTGTACGAACTGACTTACGGCCTGAACCCCAACGAAAATTTCCGTGGCTTGGTGCTGATGCTGGTGATCATTGTTGTGTTCACCAACAACATGCCGTTGCTGTTTTCGCTGGCCTGGACCGTGAATGTTGTCGCGCCCATTCTCATCAATCTCGGCTACGACCCCGTTCTCTCCGTCAGCGCCGCAGCCCTGTTTTGCGGCGCCAATTTCGCGACACCCACCGGTTCCGAAGTGGTCGCGATGTTGGATCGACGACTGGACTCAAAAACAGTCCGGAAAATCATTGCCGACTTCTACAATGAAATCAAAAATCATCTCGGCATAGGATCGTTTGGGTTAATAAAATCGACCCTCGGATTTTTTGCCTTCTTGATATGGCATTATTTTTGCTATTGGAAACTGCATACGCGCTATGTCTGGACATATTTTGCGCTGATCCTGATCCCGTTTGCGATGCCCCCCCGGGATTGGGCCCCCTTGGCCTGGGATGGACGGTTCGGGAACATATGGCCATTTCACCTGCAAGTCTTGCTTGGCATGGTGTTGATTCTGATCGCCATGAAATACTTCCGCACGGGCCCCTTCTTTCCCGGCCGGCCCGTCTGGCAGATGGTGCGGCTTTGCCTGATGCTCTCGGGCTCGGCGTTACTCTTGGACCAAACCCACGTGTTCCGACTCAGCCAGCATTTCTTGCTGACCGCCGGCGTCGTGTTGGCGGTTTTGCCCTTCCTGGTCTGGTGGTTTCTCAGCAAAACGACCGATTACGGTCGTCAGAACACCAAACGAACGGCGCCCGCCGCCCCACCCAAGCCCTTGCCAACGCCGCCGATATGACGGCATGGTACGCGCCCCTTTGGTCCGGATCGAGCCCCATGCCGCCGAAACACAACCCGCTGAAACTGAACGCCTTGCAGCTGAAGACTCTGACCGTGTTGCAGCAGCTGGCGCGCTTCCCGCAATACAGCAACCGCGACGCCGAAACGGGCGAGGCGGTGATCATGCGCTTCCCGCATGCCCATGGCGATCATTTCCACTGCGGCGATGCGGTCGTGCTGAGCCGCGATGCCACCGGCCTGCAGAACGAAAAGGTCTGGCGCGCGCTGGAGCGCAAGGGGCTGGCCCGCCCCGTCTCCGCCACCGCGCTCGCGCTGTCGGCGGCAGGCGAGGCCTACGACACCGGCCTTTCCGACCGGATTCTGCACCGCGCCGACCACTGATCCCGACGATCCAGCGTCCGGACCGGCGCGCCCCGGCCTGAAGACCGCAGGCGCCGGAGACGCCAATGTTTCCCGGCCGCGCCGGAGGCGTAGGGCCGGGACCGGTGTCCTCCTTCGAACACCGTCCCTGCCCGTGTTCGCAGGCCCCGGCCGGCCCCGGATCGGCGCTCCGCACCCTCCGGGGAACAAGAGCGGTGTGATCGGCCCGTCGGCGTCTTCCCCGGCGGGGATCAGCCCGCCGGCGTCGGCCCAGGCGGGGGTCAGCCCGCCACCGTCTTCCCCGGCGGGGATCAGCCCGCCACTTTGCGCGCGGCTTTCTTGCGCTCGTGGATGTCCAGATAGCGCTTGCGCAGGCGCACGCTCACCGGCGTCACCTCGACCAGTTCGTCGTCGTCGATATAGGCCAGCGCCTTTTCCAGCGTCATCTTGATGGGCGGCGTCAGGTCCAGCGCGTCGTCCTTGCCGGCGGCGCGGAAATTGGTGAGCTGTTTTGCCTTCAGCGGGTTCACGTCCAGGTCCTGGCCCTTGGCGTGCTCGCCCAGGATCATGCCCTGGTAGACCGGCTCGCCGGGCGAGACGAACAGGAAGCCGCGCTCCTCCAGATTGTAAAGCGCATAGGCCACCGCCTTGCCCTGCTCCAGGCTGATGAGCACGCCCGTCCGCCGCGTCTCGATCGGCCCCTTGTAGGGCGCGTAGTGGCTGAACAGCCGGTTCATGACGCCGGTGCCGCGGGTATCGGTCAGGAACTCGCCGTGATAGCCGATCAGGCCGCGCGACGGCGCGTGGAACACCAGCCGCGTCTTGCCGGCGCCGGCCGGCCGCATTTCCTGCATCTCGCCACGACGCTGGCCCAGTTTTTCCACCACCGAGCCGGCATAGTCCTCGTCGACGTCGATGACGACTTCCTCGATCGGCTCCTCGCGCTGGCCCTGTTCGTTGGCGCGGAACAGCACCCGCGGACGGCTGACCGAAAGCTCGAAGCCCTCGCGGCGCATGGTTTCGATCAGCACCGCCAGTTGCAACTCGCCCCGGCCGGAGACTTCGAACGCATCCTTTTCCTCGGTCTCGCGCACCTGGATCGCGACATTGCCTTCGGCCTCGCGCAGCAGGCGGTCGCGGATCAGGCGGCTGGTGACCTTGTCGCCTTCCAGGCCCGCCAGCGGCGAATCGTTGATCGAGAAGGTCATGGCCAGGGTCGAGGGGTCGATGGGCTGGGCCGGCAGCGGTGCCTCGACTTCCGGGGTGGCGATGGTGTCGGCCACCGTCGCCTCCGACAGGCCGGCAATGGTGACGATGTCGCCGGCCTGCGCTTCCTCCAGCGGCTCGCGCGCCAGGCCGCGGAACGCCAGGAGCTTGGAAATGCGGCCAACCTCGACCACGCTGCCGTCGCGGCGCAGCGCCCGCACCGGCATGTTCGCCCGCGCCTTGCCGCTCTGGATGCGCCCGGTCAGCAGCCGGCCCAGATAGGGGTCGCGCTCCACCGTGGTCGCCAGCATGGCGAACGGCGCGTCGGCATCGACGGTGGGCGGCGGCACATGGGCGACGATGGTGTCGAACAGCGCATCCATATTGCCCGGCCGCTCGTCCGGATCGGCCGCGGCCCAGCCCTGCTTGGCGCTGGAGAACAGGGTCGGGAAGTCCAGTTGCGCCTCGTTGGCGTCGAGCGCGGCGAACAGGTCGAAGGTTTCGTCCTGCACCTCGAAGGCGCGCTGTTCCGGCTTGTCGACCTTGTTGATCAGCACGATCGGGTTCAGACCCAGGCGCAGCGCCTTGCCGACCACGAACTTGGTCTGCGGCATCGGCCCTTCGGCGGCGTCCACCAGCACGACGACGCCGTCGACCATGCTGAGAATGCGCTCCACCTCGCCACCGAAATCGGCGTGGCCGGGGGTGTCGACGATGTTGATGCGCGTGTTCTTCCAGACGACGCTGGTGCATTTCGCCAGGATGGTGATGCCGCGCTCGCGCTCCTGGTCGTTCGAGTCCATGGCGCGCTCGGCCACTTTCTGGTGGGCGCGGAAGGTGCCGGACTGGTGCAGCAGGCAATCGACCAGGGTCGTCTTGCCATGGTCGACGTGCGCGATGATCGCGATGTTGCGGATATCCATGCGGGCGGAGACTTTCCGTGTGCGGCTGGCCGCCGGACGCGAATTGCGGCGGCCGGCACAGCGGTCAAATTGGGGAAGTGTGCCGGGGAGATAGGCGTCTTCGCACCCGCACACAAGCCGGTGACTTGTCGCGGCTGCGTTTGCCGCCATCGGGCCTTTCCCGGCCAAGCCGATGGCGCGAGCCGGGACCTCCTGCGGACCTGCCGCGGCGGGAGATCCCGGACCGCCGCTCCGCGCCGTCCGGGAAAGCGGAGAAGGCGCCATCCGGGGAAGCGGCAACGGCGCCGTCCGGGGAGGCGGTCGCCGTTGCGGCCGCCTCCGGGGAATTCCCCTCGCAACCGGCTCGGTTCAGCCCTCCTCGAACAATTCCCAGAGGCGGTTGCGCTGCAATTTGCCGGTGGCGGTGAGCGGCAGCCGGTCGGCAGCGGTGAAACACCAGCGCCGCGGCAGCTTGAATGGCGCCAGGCGCTGGCGGCAATAGGCCTGCAATGCCTCGCCGTCGACCGTCGCGCCGGGCTCCAGCAGCACCACGGCGGCCACGGTCTCGTCCAGCTTCGCATCCCTCAGGCCGGTGACGAAGCACGAGGCGACGGCGGGATGGGCCAGCAGCACCTCCTCCACCTCCGCCGGCGAGACGTTGATGCCGCCCGTCTTGATCAACTCCTTCAGCCGGCCGCGAAACCGCACCCAGCCCTGGTCGTCCAACAGGCCCAGGTCGCCGGTGCGGAACCAGCCGTCCGCGCTCAGGCTGGCCGCGGTCAGGTCCGGCGCCTGCCAGTAGCCCGGCGTGAAGCGGCCGCCGACCTGGATTTCGCCGATGGCGCCCGGCCCCAGCACCGCGCCGCTATCGCCGTCGACGATTCGGATTGCCACCCCGTCCAGCGGCGCGCCGGAGGCGTGCAGGCGCCGGGCCAGCGGTGCCTTGCAGTCCGCCACCGCCGAGTTGCCATAGCCCTCGGTCAGGCCGTAGACATTGCAGACCTCGGTCGCTCCCAGATCGACAATGCGCTGGATCTGCTCCGGCGTGCCGATGGTCGCCCCGGTGCGCAGGGACGAGAGATCGCGAGCCCGCCGGTCCGGGTGCGTTTCCAGGGCGATGGCCATGTTCGGCATGCCATAGAACACGCTGCACCGCTCCCGTTCGATCAGGCGCAACGCCTCGCCCGGCTCGAAATGGTGTTGCAGCACCAGCGTGCCACCATGGCTCATCACCGCAAACAGGGCGTTGACGCAGCCGAACGACCAGAACAGCGAGACGCCGAACCACAGCCGGTCCGCCGGAGCCAGGTGCATGCGCTCGCCGATGGACCACATATTGTCGACCACGCCGCCGTGCAGCAGCGGCACGCCTTTTGGCGCCGCGGTCGAGCCGGACGTGTAGAGAATGCAGCACACATCCTCCGGCTCGGCCCGATCCCAGGCATCGGCCCGCGGCGCGGCCGCACGCAACTCGGCATAGGGGCGGGTGTCGCGAAAGCCCTGCCCGTCCAGCACCACCACCTCGCGCAGGCCCGGCACCTGACCCTCGGCTCGCAGCGCCTGGATTTCGCAGGCGAAACTGCGGCCGCGGAAGTCCGGCTCCACCACCAGCACCGCGGCGCCGGCGTGCGCCAACTGCCAGGCGATCTCCGCCGGCGTCAGCCAGGTGTTGAGTGCCACGGTGATCGCGCCCAGCCCCTGGGCCGCGAAATAGGTCGCCACCCACTCCGCCCGGTTGCCGGCCAGGATCGCCACCCGGTCGCCATGGCCGACGCCCAGCGCCGCCAGCCCCGCCGCGACGGCCCGCGCCTCCCGCAGCAGGTCGGCATAGGTCCAGCGGATCGCGCCGTCGACGACGGCCTCGTGGTCCGGCCGGGTCGCCGCGAGCCCGTCCAGCAGGCGCGGGCCGGTGCGCGGCACGGGCGCGCGGTAGGGCTCGCTCACGGGCGAGACGGCACGCAGGGTCATGCGCCGCGGTTCATCCAGTTTTCCTGCAATGGCGTTCCCGGCTGGGCCTGGCCGGTGGAGCGGCGGCGCAGCACGCCGCGGAAGCGCTCGTCCAGCCCCGCCACCGGCTCGGCCGACGCGCGATAGACCGGCGTGTCGCCGATGATCGTCACCCGCTCCGCGACCCGCGTGTGCGGCCAGTAGTCGGAGACCGCATAATGCTGACAGGCGCGATTGTCCCAGAACGCGATGGAATTCGCCTTCCAGCGGAAGCGGCACTGGTATTCGGGGTACAGCGCCTGGGCGTAGAGGATTTCCAGCAGCGTCGCGCTTTCCTCGGCACTCACGCCCAGAATTTCCCGGGTGAAGGCGCGGTTGACATAGATCGCCTGCTCGCCGGTGTCGGGATGGGTGCGGATCACGGGGTGTTCCGGGTGCGGGTAGAGCCGGTCGAACTCGGCCAATTCCGCCTCGGAGGCGCCCTTCTCTTTCAGCCGGGCGCGGAAGGGCGCGAAGTCGTGGCGGGCATAGAGGCCCGTCACCCGCTCGCGAATCGCTTCCGGCAGGCCGCGATAGGCGGCGCCCATGTCGGCAAACACCGTATCGCCGCCCACCGGCGGCGCCTCGCGCGAGCGCAGCACCGAGCCGAGCGAGGGTTGCAGACGCCAGGTCACGTCCGAATGCCAGATATTCTCGGTGCCCGGATGCTCGGCATTGTGATGCAGCCGCAGCATCTCGGGATGGTCGCGGTCGGAGGCGGCGAACGGGTGGACTTCCAGCTCGCCGAACGCGCCGGCGAAGGCCAGATGCTGTTCCTTGGTCAGGTCCTGGTCGCGGAAGAACAACACCTTCCAGTCCAGCAGCGCCTGGTAAAGCCCGTCGCGGGCGGCGGCGGACAGCGGCTCGCGCAGATCGATGCCGCCGATCTCCGCCCCGATACCGGGAGAAACGGGCTCCAGCGTGAAGGCGGCGGCGGTGGCGACGTGGTTCATCGGAGGCGTTCCTTCGTTATGGCTTTGGCGGGCAGTCTGGCATGGCGCCCGTCGCACCGCCAGAGCGGGTTCTTTTCCCGCCGGCTCACCAGCCCATTTTCCCTGTCCTCGCGGAAGCGGGGACCCATGCCGGGGAGACCAATACAGGGTCCGTATCCTGTGAGAAGCTCTCAGGCATGGGCTCCCGCTTACGCGGGAGATGGGTCAGGAGAGGGAGTCCACCAGTGCCGAAAGCACCGCCAGACCAAACCCTCCGCCCCGCGGCCCCGGCCCGGATCAGGTGCCGGCGTACAACCGCTCCCGCAGGAAGCCGCAGATGCGGTCGTATTCGGCGCGGGCGGCCGCGCCCAGGAAACGGGCGCGCATGAAGCCGTGCACCATCCCCTTGGCCTCGCGATAGCTGACGTCGACGCCCGCCTGGGCCAGCCGCGCCGCGAACTCCCGCCCATCGTCGCGGATCGGGTCGATCTGGGCCGAATGCACCCAGAACGGCGGCAGACCGGAGAAATCCCTGGCCATGATCGGCCGGGCATAGGGGTCGTCCGTGTCCCGGTTGCCGGGCAGATACATGTCGCGATAGGCGCGGGTGCCCGCCGTGGTCAGGCCCGTGCCGGCGGAGAATTCCCGGTAGCTGGGATAATCCTGGTCCAGCCCCGTGCCCGGATAAATCAACGCCGCGCAGGCGATGGCCGGGCCGCCCCGGTCGCGGGCCTTCAGGCACAGCGCCGCGCTGAGATTGCCGCCGGCGCTGTCGCCGGCCACGCCGATCCGGGCCGGGTCCAGGCCCAGCCGCCCGGCCTGCTCGTGCAGCCAGACAAGGCAGTTCCAGGCATCGTTGAACGCGGCCGGATAAGGATGTTCCGGCGCCAGGCGATAGTCGACGGACACCACCACCGCCCCGGCTTGCTCGGCAAAGCCCCAGGCCACGGAATCGGAGCTGTCGAGGTCGCCCTTCATGAAGCCGCCGCCATGCAGGTAGAGCACCGCCGGCGCCCCGCTCTCCGATGCCGCCGCCGGGCGGTAAAGCCGGACCGCCACGGCGTGCTCCGGCGCCGGCACCGTCTCGTCCCACACGCGCATCGTCGCCGGCGGCGGCCGGTTCAGGGTGTTCGTATAGTGGGTCCAGGCCTTGCGCTGCTCCGCAATCGTATCCCCGAACTGCCCGGCGGGCGCACGCGCCGCCGCCAGGCACTCCATATCCGGGTGAACCGCGGGTTTGGTCATGGCCGAACCTCCTTCGCCAGCAAACGGCCTAGCCTAGGCTCGGTCATCTGTACTAAAGAAGCAAGTTCAGTGCTGCCCCGCGGCACGCCCGCAGCCCCTGACCGAGACCGCTCCCATGGATTTCCAGTTTACCGAACAGCAGCAAAGCATCCGCGCCGCCATCGAAAAGATCTGCGGCGACTATCCGCTGGACTACTGGTCCGAGTGCGACGACCAGCACCGCTTCCCGGAGGATTTCGTGCAGGCGCTGGCCAATGACGGCTGGCTCGGCATCGCCATGCCGGAGGAATACGGCGGCGCCGGCCTCGGCATTTCGGATGCCTGCGTCATGATGGAGACCATTGCCGGCTCCGGCGCCGGCATGTCCGGCGCCAGCGCGGTGCACATCAACGTGTTCGGCCCGCACCCGATCGTCGTCCACGGCACCGACGAGCAGAAGCAGCGCTGGCTCGTGCCGATGATCCAGGGCAAGGAAAAGTGCTGCTTCGGCGTGACCGAGCCCGATGCCGGCCTCAACACCGCCGCCATCAAGACCCGGGCGGAGCGCGACGGCCAGAACTACAAGATCTACGGCCAGAAAATGTGGACCTCCACGGCGCAGGAGGCGAACAAGGTGCTGCTGCTGGCCCGCACCACGCCGCGCGAGCAGGTCTCGAAGCCGTTCGAGGGCATCAGCCTGTTCTACACCGACCTCGACCGCAAATATGTCGAGATCCGCGAGATCCCGAAAATGGGCCGCATGGCGGTGGACACCAATTTCGTTTTCTACGACGGCCTGCCGGTGCCGAAGGAAGACCTGATCGGCGAGGAAGGCCGCGGCTTCTATTACCTGCTGGACGGCATCAACCCCGAACGCTGCCTGGTGGCGTCGGAGGCCATCGGCATCGGCCAGTTTTCGCTGGACCGTGCCGCGGAATACGCCCGCGAACGGGTCGTGTTCGGCCGGCCCATCGGCCAGAACCAGGGCATTCAGCACCCGCTGGCGGAAAGCTGGGCCAAGCTCACTGCCGCCCGCCTGCTGACCTACAAGGCCGCCTGGCTCTATGACAACGGCCTGCCCTGCGGGTCGGAGGCGAACGGCGCCAAATATCTCTGCGCCGAAGTCGGCTTCGAGGCCTGCGAGCGCGCCATGCTCACCCACGGCGGCATGGGCTATGCCAAGGAATATCACGTGGAGCGCATGCTGCGCGAGGTGATGATCTCGCGCCTGGCGCCGGTCGGCCAGCAACTGGCCCTCTCCTACATCGCCGAACGCCAGCTCGGCCTGCCGAAGAGCTATTGAGGCGCTCGCGGTTGGGGCACTCGGCCGGTGGCGGGCGATCAAGACGTCGAGTTCGACGCCGAGAAGAGCGAACGGAACCGGCGATTGCGCGGCTTTAGCTTCCGCCATGCGGCCCGCGTTTTCGAGTCCGACCATGTGGAATGGCTCGATGACCGGCTCGACTACGGCGAGCAACGCTACATCGTCCTTGGCAGGATCGAGGGCCGCCATCATATTGTTGTTTATGTTTGGCGTGGCGGCCGGCGCCGCATCATCAGCGCGCGCCGCGCCAACGCCCGGGAGATCAAACGGTATGAGCGGGAAACGAAGAGCGACTGAGGATGTCGATCTCGACATGCTCGATGCCACCACGGACGGCGATGTCGCTCGCCAGATTGCGGAAGACCAGGACACGGCGCCGGACATGGCGGACTGGGACCGGACGCCTGCGCGGGTCGTCCGAGTCCGAACGGCAGTCAAACCGAAGCCGGAACGGACGAAGCCGAGCAACACCGGCGCCAGCCGATCCGCCAATTTCGGCCGCCGGGGCACGAACGCCCCTGCCGGCCGGCGGCAGACTCCACCGAAGAGCAGTAGCGCCTGACCCCATGTCCGACGTCGGCTTTCGCAAATGGCTTGGCCTCACCTACGAGGTCATGGCGGACGACCATGCGGTCGTCTCGCTGGAACTGGACGAGGACAAGCGCAATGTCCGCGATGTCGCCCATGGCGGCATCGTGGCCTCGCTGGTCGACGTCGCCATGGGCACGGCGGCGGCGGGCGGCAATTACGCCACGCGCCAGCGCTATGTCGTCACCCTGGAATTGAAGGTGAATTATCTGGCGCCGGCGCGCGGCACCAAGCTGACCGCCACCGCGCGGGTGATCCGCGGCGGCGCCCGCACCTTCGTGGTCGAATGCCGGGTCGTCACCGACCTGGGCGAGGAGTGCGCCATGGCGCTCGGCACCTTCATCACCCGCCGCCGCACCGACCAGGACGCGGAACGGGAAGCCCAGGGCCTGCCGCGCTAGGCGCCTCCTTAAGCATGGGGTGACCGAAAGCGGCCTTGATCCGGCCCGCGCGATCCGTATCTAGTGTGGCCATGGCGTATTCCCCTCACCGTTTCAGCGTCGCCCCGATGATGGACTGGACGGACCGGCACGACCGGTTCTTCCTGCGCCTGCTTTCGCGCCGCGCCCTGCTCTACACCGAAATGGTGACAGAGCAGGCGGTGCGGTTCGGCGACCGCGACCGGTTGCTGGGCTATTCGCCGGCGGAGCAACCGCTCGCCCTGCAACTGGGCGGCTCCGACCCGGACCATCTGGCCGAGGCCGCGCGCATCGGTGAGCAATACGGCTATGACGAGATCAACCTGAATTGCGGCTGCCCGTCCGACCGGGTGCAGTCCGGCGCGTTCGGGGCCTGCCTGATGGCGGAACCGGCGCTGGTGGCCCGCTCGGTCGCGGCGATGCAACGGGCCGTCCGCGTGCCGGTCACCGTCAAGTGCCGCATCGGCATCGACCACCAGGACGAAGAGACGGCGCTGCGCGCCTTTGTCGGGGCGATTGCCGACGCGGGCGTGCGGACCGTGATCGTCCATGCCCGCAAGGCCTGGCTCAAAGGGTTGAGCCCGAAGGACAACCGCTCCATTCCGCCGCTGAAATACGATCTGGTCTATCGCCTGAAGGCGGAACGGCCCGACCTCACCATCATCCTCAACGGCGGCATCGAGACCCTGGACCAGTGCGCGGCGCATCTGGCCCATACGGACGGGGTCATGCTGGGGCGCGCCGCTTACCAGAACCCCTATCTGCTGGCCGATGTCGACGCCCGCCTGTTCGGCGACGCCGCGCCCCCGCCCTCGCGCCACGCGGCGGCCTATGCCATGGCGGAGTATGCCGACCGCATGGCCCGCGACCATGACGTGCGCGTCGGCCATGTGGCCCGGCATCTGGTCGGGCTGTTCCAGGGCCTGCCGGGCGCGCGGGCGTGGCGTCGGCATCTCTCCGAGGCCGGTCACCGGCCCGGCGCCACCGGCCAGGTGATCCGCGACGCCGCGGCCCTCGTGCCGGAACCGGCCCTCGCGGCCGCCTGACCCGGCCCGCCATGCCCGTTTCCGCCCCGCCCTATCTGGCAGAACATTTTGCCATTCACCGTGCGCCCGTCAGCGGCCGCCACGGCGTGGTCGCGAGCCAGCATCACCTGGCCTCGCGGGTCGGGGCCGAGGTGCTGGAGGCCGGCGGCAATGCCGTCGACGCGGCCGTGGCCACCGCCCTGGTGCTGGGCGTGGTCGAGCCCTGGATGAGCGGCCTCGGCGGCGGCGGTTTCCTGCTGGTCGGCGAGGCGGAGACCGGCCGGGTGCACGAGGTCGACTTCGGCATGATCGCGCCGCGGGGGATCGACCCGGACCATTACGCCCTGGTCGAGGGCTATAGTGGCCACGACCCGCTGTTTTCCTGGCCGCGGGTGATCGAGGACCGCAACCAGATCGGCGCCTCCGCGGTCTGCGTGCCGGGCGCGGTCGCCGGCTTTGCCGCCGCGGTGGAGCGTTTCGGCTCCCTGCCCTGGGCGGAACTCGTCGCGCCGGCCGCCAATCTGGCGACGCGCGGCCTGCCCGTCACCTGGCCGGCAACGCTGGAGATCGCCGCCGGCGCCGACACGCTGCGCCTGTTCGACACCTCCCGCGCGATTTATCTGCCGGACGACCTGCCGCCGGTCGCAGCCGATGCGCACATCCCGATCTGGCTCCCCATGGGCCGCCTGTCGCGCACGCTGGAGCGGCTGGCCGAGGCCGGTCCGCGCGATTTCTACGAGGGCGAGATCGCCAACGCCCTGGTGTTCGACCTCCAGGATGCCGGCGGCGTGCTGACCGCGGCCGACCTGGCCGGCTACCGCGCCGACATCCGCCCGGCCCGCGCCGTCGCCTATCGCAACGCCGTCATCCACCTGACCGAGGCGTTCAGCGGCGGGCCGACCTTTGCCCGCGCCCTGGAGCAAATCCGCGACACGCTCGACCCGTGCCGGGGCGTCACCGTGCCGACCTATAGGGCCTGGGCGGATGCGCTGAACGAGGCGTTCCGGCACCGGCTGGACCATCTGGGCCATTCCGGCGACTTCGCCAGCCGGGACGTCTGCACCACCCACCTGTCCGTGGTCGACCGGTGGGGCAATATGGCGGCGCTCACCAACACGCTGGTGGAGAGCTTCGGCTCGCGCCTGACCCTGCCGGAAACCGGCATTCTGATGAACAACGGCCTGTTCTGGTTCGACCCGCGCGCCGGCCGGGCGAACAGCCTGGCCCCGGGCCGGCGGCCGCTCGCCAATATGTGCCCGGTGCTGGCGACCCGCGACGGCAAGCCCTGGTTTGCGCTGGGCGCGGCCGGGGGACGCCGGATCGTGCCGGCAACCTTCCAGTTGACCTCGCTGCTGGTGGATTTCGCGCTCGGCCTGGACCAGGCCTTTGCGGTGCCGCGGCTGGACGTGTCGGGCGAGGACGGCATCCTGGCCGACCGCCGCCTGAACCCGGCCATCCTGGCCGCCCTCGGCGAGCGCTATGACGTGACCCTGACCTTCGATTCCGCCGGCACCGAGGAATTCGCCAAGCCGAGCGCCGTGCTGCAAACGCCGGACGGGCTGCAACGGGGCGCGGTGCCCACGGTTCAGGCGCCCGCGCTCGCGGTCGCGGCTCGGACCTAGGCCATTCTCACAGCGTTCCCGGCCTCGAGCCGGGATCTCTCGGGAGCCACGCTCCGCCGGAGATCCCGGACCGCCGCGCCGCGCCGTCCGGGAATGCGCGAGGGGCGGCGTCTGGGGCGCACGGAGATGCCGGGCAAGCACCCGCCACCTCGCACACCTTCACCGCTGTCCCGGCCTCGTGCCGGGATCTCTCGGGAGCCACGCTCCGCCGGAGATCCCGGACCGCCGCGCCGCGGCGTCCGGGAAAGCGCGAGGGGCGGCGTCCGGGGCGTGCAGCTCAGCGGAAGACCGGCGTCAGGCCGCCTTCTCGATCGCCATGGCGGTGGCCTCGCCGCCACCGATGCAGATGGACGCCACGCCCTTCTGCACGTCGTATTTGTGCATGGCGTTCACCAGCGTCGCGATGATGCGCGCGCCGGAGGCGCCGACCGGATGGCCCAGCGCGCAGGCGCCGCCATGGACGTTCACCTTGTCCGCCGGCAGGTCGAACTCGCGCATGGCCGCCATCGGCACCACGGCGAAGGCCTCGTTGATCTCGTAGAGGCCGACCTCATCCTTGCTCCAGCCGGTCTTGGCGAACAGCTTCTGCATGGCACCGACCGGCGCCGTCGTGAACCATTCCGGCTCCTGGGCGTGGCTGGTGTGGGCGACGATGGTGGCGAGAATGTTCAGGCCGCGGCGCTCGGCTTCCGAGCGGCGCATCAGCACCAGCGCCGCCGCGCCGTCGCTGATCGACGACGAGTTCGCCGGCGTCACCGTGCCTTCCTTGTCGAAGGCGGGCCGCAGGGTCGGGATCTTGTCGAGATTGGCGGTGAACGGCTGCTCGTCCTTGCTGATCTCCACGTCGCCACGGCGGGTCTTGACGGTGTGCGAGACCATCTCGCCGGCGAAGGTGCCGTCCTCGTTCGCCTTCTTCGCCCGTTGCAGCGAGCGGATGGCGAACTCGTCCTGCTGCTCGCGGGTGAACTGGAAGTGCTTGGCGGTGTTCTCGGCGAAATGGCCCATCAGCTTGCCCGGCTGGTAGGCGTCCTCCAGCCCGTCCCAGAACATGGCATCCAGGAACTGGCCATGACCCATGCGCACGCCCTCGCGCGCCTTCGGCACCATATAGGGGATGTTGGTCATGCTCTCGAAACCGCCGGAGACCATCACGTCCTGGCTGCCGCCGGCGATCAGGTCGTGCGCCAGCATGGTTGCCTTCATGCCCGAGCCGCAGAGCTTGTTGATCGTGGTCGCGCCCGCGTCGCGCGGGATGCCGGCCAGATGGGCGGCAATGCGGGCCGGCCCCTGGCGCTGACCGTGCGGCAGCACGCAGCCCATGATGACTTCCTGCACGTCGGGGGCGGCAACGCCGGCCTTGGCGAGGGCGGCGGCGATGGCGGTGGCACCCAGTTCGGGGCCGCTCGCATCCTTCAACTCGCCCTGAAACGAGCCCATCGGCGTGCGGGCCATTCCGACGATGACAATCGGATCTTCAAGCATGGGGGAGAACTCCCGGGGGAAAGGTTGTATCGGCCTATAGTATATAAGCGCCAAGGCCGCCGGCCGAAAGGTGGTTGATGGCGGGCGCGGGACACCGGGCCTGCCCGCAGAGAGCGACGGATTGCCGAACCGCCTCGGAAACGCCACGGCCTCTCCGCCGGCAAGTCATTGGGGCGCCGTGGAAACCCCCGCCCGGCTCACCTGCGGTATTGCGGCTTGCGGCAACGGGCCTCTAGGATTGAGGTGATTGTGTACGAAAGCACAATCGCACGAATGATCGTAACGGAAGGAAACCCCTCAATGTTCCGAACAATGGGAGTGCTCGCCGGCGCTGCTGCGCTAGCCTGGGCGAGTAGCGTCAGCGCCGCCGAAGTCAAATTGCCGGGCACGCTGGTCGTGACGGCCTATGATGTCGGCTCCTCCGGCTACAGCCAGATGGTTGGCCTGGGGTCGATCCTGAAAAACAATTACGGCACCAATGTCCGCGTGCTGCCGGGCAAGAACGACGTGTCGCGCCTGGGGCCGGTGAAGGCCAAGCGGGCCCAGTTCACCGCCACCGGCTCGGATTCCGTCTATGCGCAGGAAGCCGTGTTCACCTTCGGCTCGCGCGAATGGGGGCCGCAGCCGCTGCGCGTGCACGCGCTGGCGCTCGGCAATGGCGCCGCGGTCGGCATGGTGACGCCCGGCGACAAGAGCATCAAGGAAATCGGCGATATCCGGGGCAAGCGCGTCGCCTGGATCCGCGGCGCACCGGCCCTGAACAAGGCGGTCGAGTCGATGATGGCCTGTGCCGGCGTCACCTGGGACGACGTGGAAAAGGTCGAGTTCGGCGGCCACGGACCGGCGGTCGACGGCTTCATCAACAACGAGGTCGACGCGCTGAACAACGCCACCTTCTCCGCCCTGAACAAGAAGATCGAGGCGAGCCCGCGCGGCATCTATTACCCGGTGATCCCGAACGATCCGGAATGCTGGAAGCGCATCAACGCGATCGTGCCGTGGTATACGCCGGTCTTCGCCACCGTCGGCACCGGCATTGCCGAGGGCGGCCAGTGGATGCCGAACGCGCCCTATCCGGTGCTGGTCTCGCTCAACACCCTGGACGCCACCACCTCCTACAGCGTCATCAAGGCGATGCAGGACCATTTCGACACCTTCAAGGACTCCGCCCCGGGCGCGCCCGGCTGGGCGTTGAAAAACCAGAAATTCCACAAGCTGGTGCCGTATCACGAGGGCGCGATCGCCTATTACAAGGAAATGGGCGTCTGGCCCGAAGGCCAGGACGAGATCCAGGCCCAGGCGCTGGCCCGTCAGGCCGTGCTGAAAAAGGCCTGGGACGGCTATGTCGCCGACGCGCCGTCGGACGACGACGCCTTCGCCAAGGGCTGGATGAAGGCCCGCGCCAAGGCGTTGGAAGACGCCGGCATGGCGGTGATTTTCTACGAATGGTGATCGCCTGACCCTCGGCCGGGGCCGTCCGCTGCGACCGGCGGGTGCCCCGGCCGTTTTTTCGCCTGTTGTTTCATCATCAACCGCCCCCGGCATCGCCCGATGCCCGTTGGCGGGCGCAAGGACGCTCAAGGTGACTCAAACATACGAAGTCAAGGACGAGGATCTGCCAGATGTCGACCTGGCCCGGACCCGAACCCTGCCCGGCCCACTGCAACTGGTGGTCATGGTGCTGGGCTGCGGCGCCATTCTTTTGTCCATCTATCAGATATTCAAGCTCGATTTCCGCCTGAACGAGATCTGGGCCGCGCTGGGCTTCCACGGCAAGATCGGCTATACGCTGCTGGTGAACGAGTATCTTTATGCCCTGGTCGGGCTGATGCTCTCCACCGTCTTCCTGGTTTTTCCCGCCTATGCCAGCCAACGGCGCGACCGCGTGCCGTTCTATGACATCCTGCTGGCGGTGATCACGCTGGGCGTCACCGGCTATCTGCTGCTCCATTCCCTGGCGATCCAGGAGGAGGCCTGGGAATATCTGGCGCCGTCCTGGGCGCAATGGATGGCGGTGATCGTCTGGGCGCTGGTGCTGGAGGCCGGACGGCGGACCGGCGGCTGGCCGGTGTTCTTCGTCGTGCTGGTGCTCTCCTTCTATCCGCTGTTCGCCGACCAGGTGCCGCAGGTAATCCAGGGCGCGCCCATGGCGTTTCTCGATACCGCGGCCTTCCACGTCTATTCGATCGAGAGCCTGCTGGGCATT
Organism: Alphaproteobacteria bacterium; assembly: GCA_020638555.1. Lineage (NCBI taxonomy): Bacteria > Pseudomonadati > Pseudomonadota > Alphaproteobacteria > Alphaproteobacteria bacterium. The sequence goes on from JACKII010000003.1 coordinate 183,008, forward strand.
CCGATGCGCGCCTTCGGCCTGCTGGTGTTCGGCTTCCTGGCCTTCGGCGTCGCGCTGCAATACACCGGCGCCGGCGCGTTTTTCATCAATTTCGCCTTCGCCCTGCTGGGCCATGTGCGCGGCGGCCCGGCCAAGGTCGCGATTTTCTCGTCCGGCCTGTTCGGCTCCATGAGCGGCGGCCCGGTGACCAACGTTCTGACCACCGGCACGCTGACCATCCCGGCCATGCGGCGCATCGGCTTTTCGGCGAAATACGCCGGCGGCATCGAGGCCTGCGCCTCCACCGGCGGCGTGATGATGCCGCCGATCATGGGCGCCACCGCGTTCATCATGGCCGACTTCCTGAACATCTCCTACGTGGACGTCGCCATCGCGGCGGTCGTGCCGTCGGTGCTGTATTATCTGGGCCTGTTCATGCAGATCGACGCCTATGCCGCCCGCAACGGCATTCGCGGCCTGCCCAAGGCGGAGATGCCCAAGGTCGGCGAAGTCATCAAAAGCGGCTGGTATTACGTCTTCGTGTTCGCCGTGCTGGTGCTGATGCTGGTGTTCATGAAGCAGGAGGCCCGCGCCCCCTTCTACGCCACCGCGCTGCTGCTGGTCCTGAACCAGTTCAACCGGACCCACCGCATGAACTGGGCCAAATTCTACCAGTTCCTGAAGGGCACGATCTTCCTGCTGGCCGAACTCGCGGGCATTCTGACGGCCATCGGCCTGATCGTCGGTGCGGTTGTGGGCACCGGCATGGCGGGCTCCGTCACCAACGACCTGGTCTATCTGGCCGGCAACAGCGTGATCGTGTTGCTGCTGATGGGCGCGCTCACCAGTTTCATCCTGGGCATCGGCATGACCGTGACCGCGGCCTATATCTTTCTGGCCATCATCCTGGCGCCGGCGCTGGTGCGGGCCGGTCTGGACCCGCTGTCGGTGCACATGTTCATGCTCTATTGGGGCATGCTGAGCTTCATCACGCCGCCGGTGGCACTGGCGGCCTTCGCCGCGGCCTCCGTCGCCGGGTCGAAGCCGATGGAAACCGGGTTCGAGGCAATGCGGCTCGGCACCATCATCTACTTCATCCCCTTCTTCTTCGTGTTCAACCCGGCGCTGTTGCTGGTGGGCGCCCCCGGCGAGATCATCGTCGTGCTGATCACGGCAACCGTCGGCATTCTGCTGGTCGCGGGCGGCCTGCAGGGCTATCTGATCGGCGTCGGCACCCTGGGGAGCGGCATTCTGGGCTTGCTCGGCCGCGCATTCCTGGTGGTCGGCGGCCTGACCCTGGCCGCCCCCGGCGGCGGCATGCTGGGCTACAGCCACTGGACCCTGTTGCTGGCCGCGCTGGTGTTGACCACGCCCGGCGTGCTGATCGCCTATTCGGGACGACGCAAGGCGGCCGCCGTCAGCCTCTGAGGGGCACCGGCGAGCGCTCCCGGCCTGTTCTCTATGAGAGTTGGCCGGGAGCGCTCGCCCGCCTCCGCCTGCCGGCCCACCGGCTGGCAAGGTCTCATGGCCAAGGGCTTCGGCTGTGCCGCCGACATACGGGCGCCAGGCCGTTACCCCAACACAAAAGCCCCGCCAGAAGCAGGGCCATTCTTCACTGAACTGGATGGAAAAGAATGGCGCGCCCGGGAGGACTCGAACCCCCAACCTTCTGATCCGTAGTCAGACGCTCTATCCGATTGAGCTACGGGCGCGCGGGCCGGCTGCGCGATTGCGTTGGCCGGAGCCGGGTTTCTAGTCGCCCCCGGCCGACGATGCAAGCCGAAAAAGCATCGCCGGTGCATTTCATGGCCGAGACTCGACCTTTGTCGCAGTCCGGTGATAGAGAAGCCCCCGGACTCCGCCGCCGGGCCGGCGCCATCGGGACCGCGCGGGTGTTCGCGGATGCTCGCAAGGCCCGAGCGCAACCATGGTATCTTGCAGTCGACGACACAGCGCCTTAGAGCAAGGAATGGCGACGGTGAAGGTGAAACCGGTAACGGAATCGATGCAACGACAACGGGTCAGGCGAATGCTCGCGGCCATGGGGTTGGCCGTGCTGCTGGCCGGCTGCTCCGGCACGGACGGCCTGCTGGGGACAGTGGCGAGCCCGCCCCTCCCTGCCCGCCCCCCGCCGGTCGCCCCTCCGGTCGCCCCGCCGGCGGTCGTGCCCGATACGCCGCGCAGCCTCGGTAAGATCGGCGACCTGAACACGGTCGCGCCCCTGCCGCCGGCAGAGGAGCGCCCGTCGCCCTTGGCCCTGCCGGGCAGCGGCGCCGCATCGCCGAGCCCGGCGGCGCCCGCCACCACGGACCTGCCGAGCGGCACATTTGCCGGAGACAAGGCGCTGCAGATCGAATCCGACCTGGCGCGGCTGCAACAGGCGACCCAGGCCCACACCGCCGACCGCAACCGCCTGCAGCAGGAAATCGTGGCTGCCGCCGACCGGTATCGCGCCAACGCCGCCGGGGTCGGCGCCTCCGCGTCCCGCGCCGACGGGTCCGCGGACCCCGCCGCGGTCCGGCGCTGGCATGCGGCCGAAGCAGACCTGAACACCGTCCAGGGCCGCCTGCAGGAGTTGGAACAACTCCGCAGCCGAATCGTGGCGGATGCCGCCCTCGCCGGCTATCTGGCCGAGCAATCGCAGGCCGCCGGCCAACTCACCGGCGCGGTGGCGGCGGACCAGCGCCGGTTGCGCGGCCTCGAAACCCGCTCGCAACAGACGCAGGTCGCGCTCAAGGACCTTCTGGGAGAGGTCGACGACGATATCCTGCGCCAGTCCGCCTATGTCACGCGCGAGCAGCGCGACCTGACCCGCCGCAGCAGCGGCATCAAAAGCGACACGCTCTACGGTGAGGCTCCCCCGGAACCGGAGCCCGCACCGCTCGCCCGACGCACCGATCACCGCAACGATTGGACCGGCCTCCCGTCGACGGAGCCGCGCCGGCCGGTGGCGACGGCCAGACCGACGCAGAAACCGGTCGCAAGCCGGGCGACGACACGACCGGAACCCGCGCCGCGACCGCCGCAGCGCGCCGCCTCAGCCGCCCCGACCGCTGCACCGAAACCAGCACCGGCACCGGCAAGACCCGCCGCCGCCGAGGGATCGCGTCGGCCGCTGCTCGAAATTCCGTTCCCGCAGGACAAGGTGGACTACGAAGCCGCGCTCTATGCCGCCATCAGCGAGGCCGTGGCCCGCAATCCCTCGGCCCGGTTCGAGGTGGTCGCGGTTTCGCCCGCCGGGCGGCCCGGCGCATTGCCGGCGACCGCAAGGCAAAAGGCCCAGCGCGTCACCCGGAGCCTGATCACCATGGGGGTGCCGTCGGCGCGCCTGCAGCAGTCGGTTCGCACAACGGACGGCAGCGGCCCGGACCGGGTGCTGGTCTATATGATGTGAGGCCGGCAGGCCAACGACCGGACCGATGTCCTCAGGAGAGCGAATTGGCGATGGCGCCTCAAACCCCACCCCAGCATTCCTTCCCCGTCTCGTGGGACGAGTTGCACCGCGATACCAAGGCGCTGGCCTGGCGCCTGGCCGACCTGCCGCCGTTCGAGGCCATCGTCGCCATCGCCCGCGGCGGGCTGGTGCCGGCGGCCATCGTCGCGCGGGAGCTGGGGGTGCGGCTGGTGGATACTGTCTGCATCGCCAGCTATGACGACCGCACCCAGGGCCGTGCCAACATCCTCAAGGGTCTGGACGGGCAGGGCAAGGACGGGCAGGGCAAGGGCGTGCTGGTGGTGGATGACCTGGTCGACACCGGCGTGACCGCGCGCATCGTGCGCGCCATGCTGCCGGAGGCGCATATCGCCACCGTCTATGCCAAGCCCGCCGGGCGGCCGGAGGTCGACACCTTCGTGACGCTGGTAAGCCAGGACACCTGGATCGTGTTCCCGTGGGATGTGGGCGACCCGGTCCGGCCGGGCGGATAGGGCGGGTTCTTTTCCGCTGGCTCACCACCCCATCTTCCCTGTCCCCGCGGAAGCGGGGACCCATGCCTGAGAGACAAAAACAGAGCCCGTGTTCTGTGAGACGCTCTCAGGCATGGGCTCCCGCTTGCGCGGGAGATGGGGCAGGAGAGTGGGTCGGCCAGTGCCGAAAGCGGCCGAAAGCGGATCCCGCCGCCTTCGGATCGGGTCAACCGGCTCGAAATGCCATGACGCGAGCTTCGCGCTACCCCTCCTGCGGGGCGCAGAACATGTCATAGAGGGTTTCGACCATGCGCCGTGCGCGGTCGTCCGCCAGCCGGTAATAAATGGTCTTGCCCTCGCGGCGAAACGCGACCAGCCCATCCATGCGCAAGCGGGCGAGTTGCTGGGACACCGCCGCCTGGCGGGCAGAGAGGAAACCTTCCAGGTCGGTCACGGATTTCTCGCCCGATGCCAGGTGGCAGAGAATCAGCAGCCGCCCCTCGTGCGCCAGGGCTTTCAGGAACCGGGCCGCGTTGCGCGCGCTCTCGGTCATCTCGTCCAGGTTGGGGTCCGCATTGGCATCCGCCTCTGTGGGTTCAAACGCGGGCAACGACATCACCAAATCCATCATGCTGCGGGGGCGCCAGGACTGCCGCGCCTGTGTTGTGTTATGGCGCCTTCGCCATGAGGTCTCAAGAGGCAGCCCGCGGCACCGCCCCGGTCACGGCGCCAGCGGGCCCGCCACCACGTCGTGGCCGAACAGGCGCGACTGGTCGGCGGAGACGCCGTCCGGGTTGGTCTCCACCTCCGCCTTCAACCGCGCATTGCGCTCGGCCACCGCCTGCGGGTCGCTCAGATGGAAAACGCGCTCGTTGCGGCGCGAACCCTCCTGCACCCAGGCGGTGCGCTCCATGCGGTTGCGCTGATAGCGTTGCAGCGCTTCGGCCGGATCCGGTACCTCGGCCAGGCAGCGGGCCAGCACATAGCCGTCCTCGATGCTCTGGGCCGCGCCCTGGGCCATAAAGGGCAGCATGGGGTGACAGGCATCGCCCAGCAGCGTGACCCGGCCGCGGCTCCAGAACGGCAACGGGTCGCGGTCGTGCAGCGCCCATTTCATCGCCCGCGGCGTGGCGGAAATGATGTCGGTGATGCGCCGGTGCCAGCCGGCAAAGTCGCCGAGCGCGTCGGCGATCCGCCCTTCCGCCGACCAGCTTTCGATGGCGGAGCCGTCGTGCGGCACCACGCCGACCCAGTTCATGAACAACGCCTCGCCGCCACGGGCGCCCACGTAATAGTTGACGAAATGGCTGCCCGGCCCCCAGCACACGCCGGAGACCACCGGCGCGCCCATGGTCCGCGCCGCCTCGCCGGGGCAGAGTCCGCGCCAGGCCATATTGCCGGTGAACCGTGCCGGCTGGTCGCCGTGCAAATGCTTCTGCACCGTGGAGTGAATGCCGTCGGCGCCGACTAGCACGTCGCCCCAGACCACCGTGCCGTCCGCCAGTTCCGCGCCGACCCGGCCGGCTTCCTCGCGCACGCGGACCACCTTGGCGCCCATGCGCGCGACGCCCGGCGGCAGGCCATCGCTGAGGGCGGCGATCAGATCCGGGCGGTAGAGATGGACATAGGGATAGCCCCAGCGGCGCAGCACATGCTCGCCATAGGGGATGACCCGCAGATGCTCGCCGGTGTTCCAGGCCGTGGCGATGGCGGCGTCGGGATGCATGGCGACGGCCATCACCGCATCCAGCCGGCCCAGAGCGTCGATGACGCGGTTGGCGTTGGGGCTCATCTGCACGCCGGCGCCGACCTCGCCGAAGGTGCTGGCCTGCTCCAGCAGCGTCACGGCGAAACCGTGCTTCAGCAGGGCGAGGGCAGCGGCGGTGCCGCCAATGCCGGCGCCGACAATTACGATATGGGTCATGCGTTGGGCGCTCCTTCCGTCCCGCCATTGGGCGCCCGGCCGCAGGCAATGGCAAGCGCCTGGCCATCCGCTTCATTCCCCCGCCAGGCCAGGTGCTGGTCCGGCCGGATCAGGGCCAGGTCGGCGCCATAGACCTGCCGCGCCCGCTCGCTTTGCACCTCCACCAGATGCAGCGGCACGCCGAGCCGCCGGGCCGCGTCCCGCACTGGCGCCGGGTCGCCGCGGCCGTTGAACCGCAGCAGGGTCAGCCCGTTGACGGCAAGACGGTCGAAGATCGCCCGGCCGGCGTCGTCGAACAGGTGCGGCGCGCGCATGCCGGGCCAGGCCATGGCCGGGATGGCCCGCACATCCGCAGGCGGCGCCGGGCCGGGCTCCCGTTCCAGCAGCGGGGCGACCAGGGGCGAGGCGTCGTAGCGATAGGCGAATTCCAGGCCGAACGCCTCGTTCTCCAGATTGCCCGCCGCCGCGATGGCGTTGGCCAATGCCTGTCGCTCGGCCGGGTCGCGGTCGGCGTCCGGGTGGGCGGCATAGGCGCTGGCGATGTCCAGGCGCACGCCCGTGTGCCGCTCGGACCAGTCGCGATTGATGCGGCCGATCGGCCGGCGCTCGGCGTCGTAGGCGTCCAGCAGCGCCGGACCGCCCCAGCCCTGCACCGCGCCGGCCAGCATCCAGGCGATGGCGATGGCATCGCCGATGCCGGTGTTCATGCCATAGCCGCCGGTGGGGATGTACTGGTGCGCGGCGTCGCCCGCCAGGAACACCCGGCCCTCGCGGTAGCGCTCGGCCAGCAACAGGTGCGGCGTCCAGGGATTGGCGACCAGGATTTCCGCGTCGATTTCCGTGCCGAGCGCCGCGAACAGAGTCGGCAGCGGATCGACATGGGCGGTGTCGGTGCCGTCGGGAAAGCGGGCGTGCAGGGTGTAGACCGCATCGTCGTCCTGGGCAATCAGCGTGCCCCGGGGCGACTGATAGTGCCAGGCGATGCCGAAGCGCTGCAACACGGCGCGCGCGCGGCTGCGGAAGTGGATCATGAAGCGATTGGCGACCGCGTGCTGCCCCTCCACCGCCAGGCCCAGGGCGCGGCGCACCGCGCTGCCGCCGCCGTCGCAGCCGACCAGATAGCGCCCGCGCACCTGACGCACCGCATCCGAGGCGCGGTCGCGCACCGTCAGGGTGACGCCCGCGGCATCCTGGGCCACATCCTCCACCGCCGCGCCCCAGTGGGAGGCGATCAGCGGCTCGGCCAGGACCGCCGCCTTCAGCACCGGCTCGATCACCACCTGCGAGACGCGCATGGCCGGCTCCAGCGGCTGGCGGCCGTCATTGGCGGCGGCGAAGGCGGCGCGCTGCTCGTTCGGCGCTGCGTAGGGGAAGCGGTGCAGTTCGTGCCCCGCCATGCTGGTCACCCAGGACACATCCAGCGGATGATCCGGCGGCACCGCCACCGCACGCAGCCGCTCGGCCACGCCCAGGCGCCGGAACAGTTCCAGCGAGCGGCCATTGGTGATGTCCATCTTCGGATGGCGCGTCGTCTCCGGGTTGCGCTCGAACAGCGCGACGGGCACGCCATGCTGCGCCAGCGCCAGCGCACAGGTCATACCCACCGGCCCGCCGCCGGCGATCAGCACCGGCGCGGCCATACCTTGTCCTGGTTCGATCAGCCCCGGTCCTCCTCCGGCGGCCCGCACACCCGGAGGGGCGGGCCGCGGTCTCGGGCGTGCCCGCCGCTAGCGGCCGATGGCCTCGCCCTCGATGGTGACGCGGTGCATCAGGCGGCGGTGGCCGTGATAGTCGTTCACCGCATAGTGCCAGGTGGCGCGGTTGTCCCAGAATGCCACCGACCCGTTCGCCCACTGGAAGCGATAGGTGTGCTCCGGCCGGGCCGCGTGCTGGTAGAGATAGTCGAGCAGCGGCTTGCTCTCGGCGTCGGTCCAGCCTTCGAAGCGCAGGGTGAAGCCAGGATTGACGTAGAGCGCCTTGCGGCCGCTGAACGGATGGCGGATCACCACCGGGTGCGTCGCGTCCTGCAACGCCTCGTCCTTGTTGCCGACACGCTCGCCGATATCGTTTTCCTTGTCCTGATAGCGCTTGGCATTGCGGCCGAACACATGGCGCGAGGAGTGCTCCGCATTCATCCCCTCCAGCGTGGCCTTCAGCCCGTCGGACAGGCTGTCATAGGCGGCATACATGTTGGCGAACAGCGTATCGCCACCGCAGGGCGGCGTTTCCCGCGCGATCAGGATCGAGCCCATGGCCGGGACCTGGTCGTAGGAATGGTCGGTGTGCCAGCCGCCGCCGATATTCGACTTCTGCCCCGGCTCCTTGCGCACTTCGGCGATGCGCGGCTCTTCCGCGACATGGGCGAAGAAGCGGTTGACGTTCACGCCGCCGAAATGCTCCGCCATGGCCAGGTGCGAGGCGTGGTCGATATCCTGCTCGCGGAAGAACAACACGCCATGTTCGCCAATGGCGGCCTTGAGCGCGGCCGCCTGGGTATCGTCCAAATGACCGAGATCGATGTCCTCGACAAAAGCGCCGACACCGCCGCCGGACGGGCGAATGGAAAGACTGTTCTGCAACATGGCGTAACCTCCTGGTTGGGGAGCAGGGTAATTCGTTATACTAGCGCAACGGTTCCAGGATGGAGACAAAATTCGCGACGGCCGTGCCGCCCATGTTGAACACGCCGCCCAGCTTGGCGCCCGGAATCTGCATCCCGCCCGCCTCGCCGCGCATCTGCATGGCAATCATGGCGTGCATGGAAACGCCGGTGGCGCCGATGGGGTGGCCCTTGGCCTTGAGCCCGCCGGACGGGTTCACCGGCAGCTTGCCGTCCTTGTAGGTCCAGCCCTCGTCGATGGCCAGACGCCCCCGGCCCTTGGGCGTCAGGCCCATGGCCTCGTATTCCAGCAGTTCGGCCGGGGTGAAGCAGTCATGGGTTTCGACCACGTCCAGGTCCAGCAGGTCCAGGCCCGCGCTGGCGAGCGCCCGCTGCCAGGCCAGCGCCGGGCCTTCCATGTCCAGGAATTCGCGGCGCGAGACCGGCAGGAAGTCGTTCACCTGCTCGGCCGCGCGGAACACCACCGCCTTGTTCAGGCGCAGCGCGGTTTCCATGTCCGCCAGCACCACCGCCGCCGCGCCGTCGCTCACCAGCGAGCAGTCGGTGCGGCGCAGCGGGCCGGCCACCAGCGGGTTCTTGTCCGAGACCGTGTTGCAGAAGTCGAAGCCGAAATCCTTGCGCATCTGCGCATACGGATTGTCGACGCCGTTCTTGTGGTTCTTGGCGGCGATGCGGGCCAGCACGTCCGACTGGTCGCCGTATTTCTGGAAATAGCGGCCGGTGACCTGGCCGAACACGCCGGCGAACCCGGCCTCGATCTGCGCTTCCTCCTTCACATAGGAGCATTTCAGCAGCACGTCGCCGACCTCGCGCGTCGGCAGTTCCGTCATCTTCTCGGCGCCGACCACCAGCACGACGCGGGCGCGGCGGGCGCGGATCGCGTTCAGGCCCACATGGATCGCGGTGGAGCCGGTGGCACAGGCATTCTCCACCCGTGTCGCCGGCTTGAAGCGAAAGGCCGGGTCGGCCTGGAACACCAGGGCGGCCGGGAAATCCTGTTGCACGAAGCCGCCGTTGAACTGGCCGAGAACGACCGCGTCCACGTCTTTCGCCTCCAGCCCGGCGTCGACGAGGGCGGCATTGGCGACCTGCACGATCATGGCTTCGACATCGTCATCGCGCTTGCCGAACGGGATGTGGGACCAGCCAACCAGACACTCGCTCATGGCTCAGGGGCTCCTCGCCGCGGAAAAATGTGGGACGCCCATTGACCGCAACGGGCGACACGGTGTCAAGCTGCGGCTAGACTGCCGCCAAAACGCCCTTTGCTGAGGACACGCCCCATGCTGACCAACCGTATCGGCGATATCCGCGTCGACCGGATCATCGAGCAGGAATTCCCCATGTTCGATCCGGCGGACTTCCTGCCGGAACTGACCAAGGAGATGATCGACCCCTACCGCTCCTGGTTCGAGCCGAAATGCTGCGACCCGGTCTCGGGCCTGATGACCTTCTGCATGCAGAGCTATGTCATCCGCACCGGCCAGCACAACATCCTGGTCGACACCTGCATCGGCAATCACAAGAACCACCCGGCCCGCGCGCCCTGGCACCAGAAGACCGACGCCACCTATATGAACGCGCTGAAGCGCGCCGGGCTCTCGGTCGACGACATCGACTTCGTCATGTGCACCCACCTGCACCCCGACCATGTCGGCTGGAACACCCGCCTGGAAAACGGCCAGTGGGTCCCGACCTTCCCCAACGCCAAATACATCTTTTCGGAGAAAGAACTGGCCTATTGGGAAGAGACCAACGCCAAGTCCGAAATCCCCTATGTGGTCGAAAGCGTGCTGCCGATCGTGCGCGCCGGGCGGGTCACCAAGGTCGGCCACGACCACCAGCTGAACGACATGATCTGGTGCGAGCCGACCCCCGGCCACACGCCGGACCATATGAGCATCTGCATGAAGCATGGCGGCCATACGGGCGTCATCACCGGCGACCTGATCCACTCGCCGATCCAGTGCGTCTACCCGCACATCCACGCCCGGCCGGACGTGGACAAGCCGCTGGCCGCCAAGACGCGCCGCGCCTATCTGGAGAAATACGCCGACACCGACACGCTGATCTGCGCCACCCACTTCCCCTCCCCCAGCTTCGGCCATTTCGTGAGCGAGGGCGACAGCTTCCGCTACCGGTTCCTGTCCGAATAGCCGGCCGAGGGAGCAGAACGCCATGACAGAGCGTGTCAGCCTGGTAACGGGTGCGGCCAGCGGCATCGGACGGGCGACGGCGATCCGCCTCGCCGCGGCCGGCGATACCGTCATCGTCGCCGATATCAATGTCGACGGCGGCGCCGAGACCGTCCGCCGGATCGAGGCCGCCGGCGGCAGCGCCCGCTTCGAGCATCTGGACGTGGCCAACGAGGCGAGCGTGGATGCGCTCGCCGCCAAGGCCGGGCCGGTCCGCAATCTCGTCAACTGCGCCGGCCTGCTCCAGACCGCGGCGCGGGTCGAGGACATGGACCTGGGGCTGCACGACCGCATCTGGTCGGTGAACTATCGCGGCACCTATCTCTGCTGCCGCGCCTGGGGGCCGCGCATCGGCGAGGCCGGCGGCGGCTCCATCGTCAATATCGGCTCGATCGCCGGCAAGCGCATGTTCCCGGTGCCGGCCTATTCGCCCAGCAAGATGGCGATCCACGGCCTGACCGCCGAACTGGCGGCCGATCTCGGCCCGCGCGGCGTGCGCGTCAACGCCGTCGCCCCCGGCTTCGTACTGACGGAGGCGATGCAGGCCAATATCGACGCCGGCGAGCGCGACACCACCCTGATGGAGTTGCAGACGCCGCTCGGCCAGTTGATGCGGCCGGAGCATATCGCCGACGGCATCCATTTTCTCTGTTCCGACGCGGCGGCGATGATCACCGGGATCGTCTTGCCGATTGACGGCGGCTGGCTGGCCGGCGTCACCTATTATTCCTTTCCCGGCCTGAAGAAAAACTAGGGAGCCTGCCCCATGAAAGCCGCCGTGATGCGCGAAGCGCACCAGCCCTTGGTCATCGAAGACGTTCGTATCGACGAGCCCGGCCCGCGCGAAGTGCTGATCAAGACCGCCGCCTGCGGCGTCTGCCATTCTGACCTGCATTTCATCGAGGGCCTCTATCCGACCCAGATGCCCATCGTCCTCGGCCACGAGGCCGCGGGCGTGGTGCAGAAGGTCGGCAGCCAGGTCGACTATGTCCAGCCGGGCGACCACGTCATCACCTGTCTCTCGGCCTTTTGCGGCACCTGCGAATACTGCATCACCGGCCATCTCTCGCTCTGCACCAAGGCGGGGCTGGAGCGGGCCAAGGGCGACACGCCGCGCCTCGGCACGAAAGAGGCGCCGATGCACCAGTTCGCCAACCTCTCCGCCTTTGCCGAGCAGATGCTGGTGCATGAGAACGCGCTGGTGAAGATCGACAAGGACATGCCGCTGGACCGCGCCGCCCTGATCGGCTGCGGCGTCACCACCGGCGTCGGCGCGGTGCAGAACACCGCCCGCATCCATGCCGGCGAGACCGTGGCGGTGATCGGCTGCGGCGGCGTCGGCCTCTCGTGCATCAACGGCGCCTTCATCGCCGGCGCCAGCCGCATCATCGCGGTGGACCTGTCGGCGACCAAGCTCAACATCGCCAAGGAGTTCGGCGCCACCGACGTGGTCAACCCGAATGACGGCGACGTCGCCAAACAGGTGCGCCAGCTCACCGGCGGCGAGGGCGTGCACCACGCCTTCGAAGCCATCGGCCTGAAACAGACGGCGGAAGACGCCTTCCGCATGATCCGCCCCGGCGGCTGCGCCACCATTATCGGCATGGTACCGGTCGGCACCAAGGTGGAGTTGCACGGCCCCGAATTCCTGCGCGAAAAGAAAATGCAGGGCTCGAACATGGGCTCGAACCGCTTCCGCATCGACATGCCGCGCTATATCGAATTCTACCGCCAGGGCCGGCTGAAACTGGACGAAATGGTCAGCCAGCGCATCGGCCTCGGCGACGTGAACGACGCCTTTGTCGAGATGAAACGCGGCGATATCGCCCGCAGCGTCATCGTCTTCGACTGAACCCCGTCGGCTGCCGGAAAATCCCCCCGGGGGGAATCCCCCGGGGAGTCCCCCGGAAAATCCACTGCCTCCGCCCCAAACGCTCTCCTGACCTTGGGTGTGACACGGCCCCACGACCGAGGGCGGGTGGAGGGGTCGGCAATGGATCCGGCCGCAGCGCCGTGTCACGAAAAAGACAATAAAGCCAAGCCCCTAAACTCCCGTTGAATCCGATCGGTGAATTTTTCGGCCAAATTCGTAAGGATTGCGCTCCGGAGCTTGCCCCTCCCCACCACGAGGACGCCCACCCATGCCCTTCACCATCCGCCCGCTGGACGCGCCGCTGGGCGCGGAAGTCATCGGCTTCGACATCGACCGCGACGCCACGCCCGAGGCGACCCGGCGCCTGAAAGACGCCTGGCTGCAATATGTCGTGCTCTGCTTCCGCGGCCAGGATGTCGGGCCCGGCGATTTCGTCCGCCTCGCCCGGCTGTTCGGCACGCCGACGCCGCAGCCGCTGCAACGGCCGGAATACCAGGTCGAGGGCTATCCGGAACTGCGCGTGCTCTCCAGCCAGCAGCGCGACACGCTGGGCGACAACCGGCTGCTGCGCGTCGGCGGAAGCTGGCATTCCGACCACTCGCACCAGCAGGAACCGCCGCGCGGAACCATGCTGCACGCGCTGCAACTGCCGAGCCGCGGCGGCAATACCGGCTTCACCGACCAGCACGCCGCCTATAACGCGCTGTCGCCGGCGATGAAGGAGCGGGTGGCGGGCCTGCGCGTGCACCATGTCTACAACAGCCCCTACGCGCCCCGCAAAATGCAGACGCTGAGCGCGACGGAGACAAGGGAGGCGGCGCCGCAGGCACTGCATCCGCTGGTGCGGCCGCATCCGGTCGACGGCCGCCCGGCGCTCTATCTGAACCCGATCCGCACCGCCAGCATCGAAGGCATGACGGACGAGGAGGCTCAGGCATTGCTCGGCGAGCTGCTGGAGCATTCGACCCAGCCGCAGTTCCGCTATTTCCACGAGTGGCAGAAGGACGACGTGCTGATCTGGGACAACCCCCAGGCGCTGCACATGGCCTCGCATGACTATCCCGAGGACGAACTCCGCCTGATGCATCGCACCCTGGTGCGGATGTAGGCTCTGCCTCCGGGAAGCACGGCATCGGGGATTGGCTGTGTCCGCGCGCTTGCCTGACCGCGCGCCATCCCAGCCCACTCTGAGCTTTCCCGGCCACGCCGGAGGCGGGAGCCGGGATCCCGGGCCGAGCCTGGCCGTGGCCCGAGGTCCCGGATCGGCTGCGCCCCGTCCCAGCTTTCCCGGCCGCGCCGGAGGCGGGAGCCGGGATCCCGGGCCGAGCCTGGCCGTGGCCCGAGGTCCCGGATCGGCTGCGCCGTCCGGGAAAGCTCAGAATGCGCTGTTTCCCGGACGGCGCGGAGCGGCGCGCCGGGACCGCTCGCTCTCGCGAACACCGGCGCGGGCGGTGTTCGATGGATAATGCCGGCCCCGGACGGCGGCTCCGCCCCCTCCGGGGAACATCCGCCCCCTCCGGGGAACATCCGCCGCCTCCGGGGAGCGGGAGCGTTTTAAGACGGCCCGGCAACCACGCCGGCATCGTGCAGCCGGCCGATCTCGCCGGCGCTCAGGCCCAGGATTTCCGCGAGCACCTCGTCGGTGTGCTGGCCGTGCCGCGGCGCCGGCTTCGGCTCCAGGCGGGCCAGTTCGTGCACGTCGATGGGTGAGCCCGGCACCGGGTAGGACCCGATCCCCGGCTGGTCGATGGTCGCGAACAGCGGGTGGTTGCGGGTCTCCGCCGCCGCCTCGGCAAAGCTCCGATACGGCCCCCAGAGGGCGCCGGTGTTCTCCAGCATCGCCGCCACGTCCGCGAACGGCCGGGCCACCACCCATTCGCCGATCGCCGCTTCCAATGCCGCCCGCGCCCGATAGCGGTCGGCCTCGTCCGTCAGGTCCGCGGCTTCGGCCGCTTCGATCGCCGCGACCGCGTCGGCACCGATCATCTCGCGCAGCGCGCGCACATGGCGGCCCGTGAACAGGCAGATCATCACATGGCGCCCGTCGGCACAGCGGAAGCTTTGCCCGAACGTGCCGAAAATATGGTTGCCGAGCCGCGGCCGGACATCGCCGTTGACCTCCGCTTCCGCCACATAGCCGAGCGTCGCCGTCGCCGCCAGGGCGACGTCGTAGAGCGAGAGTTTGAGCCAGCTTCCGACGCCGGTGCGGCTGCGCCGCCGCTCCGCCGCCAGCAGGCCGGTGGAGAGGGTCAGCGCCGCCGCGATATCCCAGGCGGGCAGCACGTTGTTCACCGGCCCTTCATGGCCTTCGGGTCCGGTGACCATGGGAAAACCCATGGCGGCGTTCACGGTGTAGTCCACCTGCGCCCGGCCGTCCCGTGTGCCGCTCAGGCTGACCATGATCAGGTCGGCGCGGCGCTGCACCAGGCTCTCGTACGCGTTCCAGCCGCGGCTCGGCAGATTGGTGATGAACAGGCCCGCGTCCGGCCCCGGCGCCGTGATCAGGCCCTGCAACAATTCCCGCCCTTCCGGACGGCGGACATCCACGGCGATGGAGCGCTTGCCCTTGTTCAGGCTGGCCCAGTAGAGGCTCTCGCCGGTGCGGGTGACCGGCCAGCGCTGGCCATCGAGCGCGCCGCCAATGTCGTCGAACCGGATCACGTCGGCGCCCAGCTGGGCCAACGTCATGCCGCCCATCGGGGCCGCCACGAACGCCGACCCTTCGACGATCCGCATGCCGGAGAGAAGATCGTACATCGCGGCTTTCCTCCATTTTCTCGTTGTGCCGTCCCGTATACGATAGCCGGTGAACCGCCGCCACTACCCCCCGATTGTGAGACCGACCATGGCAGGACCGCGCATCGCGCTTTTGGGCTTCATGCTGGAGGCCAATGAGTTCGCGCCCGTCACGACCGGCGCCGATTTCCGCGCCTCCTGCTATCTGGTCGGCGACGAAATCCTGGCCGAGGCCGCCAAGCCCGCCCCGGCCATGCCCGCGGAAATTTCGGGTTTCATTGAGGAAATGGACCGCGCCGGTCCCTGGCAGCCCGTCCCCATCGTCGTCACCAATGTCGAGCCCGGCGGCCCGGCCGAGGCGGCGTTCGTCCGGGAAACGCTGGCCACCATGCGCGACATGTTGCTCGCCGCCGGCCCGCTGGACGCGGTCTATCTCTGCAACCATGGCGCGATGACCGCCACCGACTCGACCGACCCCGACGGCGCGTATTATGCCATGGCGCGGCAGGCGGTCGGGCCGGATGTGCCGGTGGTCGCCACCGTCGACCTGCACGCCAACATCTCGGACCGCATGGTCGAGGCGTCGGACGCCATCATCAGCTACCACACCAACCCCCATGTCGACCAGGCGGAGCGGGCGGCGGAGGCCGCGCGGTTGATCCGCTGGCTGCTGGCCGGCGGCCGGCTGACCAAGACCTTCATCCGCATGCCCATCGTCGCGCCCAGCGTGCGGCTGCTGACGGCGGCCGGCCCCTATGCCGACCTGATCCGCCGCGGCCAGGCGGAGAAGCCGGCGAGCGTCCGGGTCGTCTCCGTCGTCGGCGGGTTTGCCTGGGGCGACACGCCGGAAAACGGCCTCGCCATTCTCACCTACGGCGAAAGCAAACCGGAGGCGGAAGCCCTGGCCAGGGCGCTGGCGCACCAGGCCTGGGACGACCGCGAGCGCTTCCGGGTGACGCTGACGCCGCTCACCGACGCCATCGCCGCCGCCAAGGCCCGCGGCGAGGACGCCACCCTGCCGGCTCTCTGCATTGCCGACGTGGCGGACAATCCCGGCGGCGGCGGCCGCGGCAACACCACCGACGTGCTGGAAGGCCTGATCGCCGCGGACGTGCAGGGCGCACTGCTCGGCCTGTTCATCGACCCGGCCGCAGCCGCCGCCTGTCACGCCGCCGGCGTCGGCGCGAAAATCGACGTGGTGTTCAACCGGGCCAACGCAGATGAGCACGGCCGCGCGGTTCCGGCCCGGATCGAGGTGCTGGCCCTGTCGGACGGGTTCATCGTCGGCCGTCGCGGCATCGCCGCCGGTCGCACCTCCAAGCTGGGACCCAGCGCCTGCATCCGCATGGGAGGGATCACCATGGTCGTCGCCTCCCGGCGCATTCAGGCCGCGGACCCGGCCTATTTCGAAGCCTTCGGCCTCGACATCGCCGCCTTCCGCACCGTGGTCCTGAAAAGCCGGGGCCATTTCCGCGCCGGCTTCGACCAGTTCTTCGACACCGCGCAAATCGTCGAGGTGGACGCGCTCGGCCTGACCAATCCGATGCTGTCGCGCTTTCCGTTCCGGCGCCTGCCCCGGCCCGTCTATCCGCTGGACCCCGACACCCGGTGGCAAATGGACTGACACCCAAGGCGCGAAACTTGGCCCGATTGTAAAGCCGACTTTACAATCGGGCTGAGAGGGCGAAGACCCAGCTCGTCAGACAACCATTAAGATATTGAATTCAATCTCATTATATTTTTTGTTGAGTCGCACCGATTCTGGCACGACGCTTGCTACACTTGTATGCGACAAACGCAGCGAGGTCTGGAGAGAGCCCTTTCGTCTGTTAAGTCCTGACGCGGCGCCCCACCGGCGGGGAGAATAGCCGCGCGAACGGCAGCCAGGTCACAAAGACCGGCTGCCGTCTTTTTTGGTGGCCCCCTTCAAGGCGAGAGCCGCAGCGTCTGTTCGGTCGCGGCCCGGACCGCCGCGTCGCCGAACGCCATGGCGACATACTCTTCCCTGGCCCACAGCGGAAACAGGTCCTGGTAATGCGGGCTCGACGGCAGGCCGGACTGGCCCGGCGAGTTGATCGTGACGCAGGCATCCCAGTTGCCGACATCGCACACCATGCGCCAGGTGACGCCAAGCGTCATCCGCCCGTCGGTCAGGCGGTAATTGTTGTTGTTGATGGTCAGGCCCGACCCGCCCTTCGGCAGCGGCCCGACGCTCCAGGCCTGCCGGGTGGCCTCGTCCAGCAGGGCGGAGAGATCGTGCGGGTGATAGGCGTGATGGAAGCCGCCCCACCGCCAGGCCGCCGGCTCGGCGCCGAAGCGCGCCAGCGCATCCTCCCAGGCGGCCGCCAGGGTCTCGGACAGCAAGGCGGCACGGTCGCCCAGCCGGGGGTCCGCCGCAGTTACCAGATCGACCGCCAGCGCCAGGTCCGGCAAGGCCGCATAAGCCTGAAGCCCTTGCGGCGAGGCCTGCGCCAGCACAAGCGGCGCCAGATGGCGCATGAACCAGGTCTCGAACAGGGCGGCAGCGGCGCTGTCGGCGTCCAGCCGACGATCCCAGCCCGTCAGCATCGCGGTTGCCGGCGTCTCCGGCAGGTCCGCCAGCAACGGCACCAGCCGCTCCGCCGGATTGGAGCGATAGCTGGTCTGCAACGCGCGCATGTCGTCCAGGGAGTGCCGCGGCTTCGCCTCCAGCGCGGCGGCGATGGTGCGGTAGCGCGCCGGGTCCGGCCATTCGAAGCCGGGCGTGTTGTCCGGGCCGAGCCAGGCCTCCGGCAGGTTGAACTGGTTCGCGGTCGCCACCCAGCCCTCCGCCGGCTGCTTGACGCGGGGTGTGGACAGCGGATCCCGCAGGCCGGCCCATTCGTAACGGCCATCGCCCGGCACCGGCAGCAGGCCGTCCCAGTTCGGGCGGATCGGCACGAAGCCGGCGGTGAAGCGCGCGATACGCCCGCCGGTCTCGGCGACGATGTGGTTGGAACTGGGCGCCCCCCAGCCCTTCAACGCCTGCTCGTAGTCCTCGACGGTTTTGGCCTGGAGGAAGGCGAGGCTGGCCAGATAGGCGGCGGTGCCGGGCTCGGTCCAGACCGTGCGCAGGCCATAGGCCTTGCCCGCGGCCCGGTCCACGTGCAGCACCGGGCCATGGCGGGTGAAGCGCAGTTCGATGGCGCGCTCGCCCTCGCCCTTCACGGCCAGGGTCTGACGCTCGACGCGCATGGCCTCCCAGCCACCGCCATAGCGGTATTGCTCCGGGTCGGCCGGGTTCAGCTCGTAGACGCAGAGGTCTTCCTGGTCGATCGGCCAGATGGTGAGGCCGAAGGCGATATCGGCGTTGTGGCCGAACGAGACGCCCGGCACCGCCGGCTCGCCCGCGCCGATCACGTTCAGGCCCGGCGCCTGCAAATGCACGATATAGCGCAGGCCGGGCATCTGGTGCGCCCGGTGCGGGTCGCTGGCCAGGATCGGCCGGCCGGTGGTGGTGCGCGCCGGCGACAGCGCCCAGGCGTTCGAGCCCAAGAGTTCCGAGGGCGCGGCCTCCGCCTGCACCGTGTCGCTGCCGAAGGTCGGCGGCTCGGTCGCCAGCAGATAGGTTTGCAGGATCTCCGCCGGCAATTCCGCCGGCTCGAACCCCTCCGGCACCCGCAACGGCCGGTCCGGCTGGCGCGCCTTGCGCAGCCCGTCCGCCTCGGCCCCGTATCGCGCCAGCACGGCGGAACGCCGCAATTCGTGGTCCAGATTGTGCACGCGCGCATGGCTGCGGATGCGCACCACGTCCTCCGCCTGCCAGCGGCCGGGCTTGGTGCCCATCACCCGAAATTCCGGCGGCAATTCGTGCTCTCCGGCGTCGATGCCGTCCAGATAGGCATTGATGCCGGCGACAAAGGCCTGGGTCCAGGCCTTGGCGTTCGGGCCATAGCTCCGCCATTCCGCCGCCATGTCGCCGCGATAGAGGAACAGCCGCGCCGCCCGGTCCTTGTCCGCATAGGCGGGGCCGAAATCGCCGGCCAGCAGGCCCAGCCCGCGCTTGCGCCAGAGATCGATCTGCCAGAGCCGGTCCCTGGCCGCGTTCCACCCCTGGGCGAAAAAGGCATCGGCCGGCGTCTCGGCGGCGATATGGGCGATGCCCCAGCGGTCGACGCGGATAGTGACGGGCGCGGACAGGCCCGGAGCGCGGACGGTGGTCTCGGTGGCGGTTTCGGCGGCGGGTTCGGCGGTGGGTTCGGCGGCCATGCGGCGATCCTTGCGGTCTTGCGGATGCCGGCGATTTTCGCCTGCCGGCCATCGATTGCGCAACCGTGGTTGCCGCTTGCCGCAAAACCGCGCCATGATGGCCGCCCGCTTGGACCCGCCCAGACACGCCGCCAAAGACAAGCCCCCGCCCATGGTTGACTATCAGACCTTCCCGCTCGGCCCGACCGTGTTGCAGTCCGGCCTGACCGTGCCGAACCCGGTGCTGGCCTACAAGACCTATGGCCGGCTCAACGCCGACAAGAGCAACGCCATCGTCTACCCCACCAGCTATGGGGCGCAACACACCGACACGGAATGGCTGATCCGGCCCGGCGGCATTCTCGACCCCGAGACGCATTTCATCGTCATTCCCAACATGTTCGGCAACGGCCTCTCCACCTCGCCCAGCACGATCGAGCCGCCGCACGGCAAGGCGCGCTATCCCCACTTCACGCTCTGCGACAATGTCCGGGCCCAGCGCCGGCTGCTGAGCGAAGTGTTCGGCGTGGAGCGCATTGCGCTGGTCTATGGCTGGAGCATGGGGGCGCAACAGGCGCTGCACTGGGGCGCCCTGTTCCCGGACGCGGTGCAAAGCATCCTCGCCATTTGCGGCTCGGCCCGGACCGCGCCGCACAATTACGTGTTCCTGGAAGGCGTAAAGGCGGCGCTGACCGCCGATGCGGCCTGGTGCGGCACACATTTTCGCGAGAAGCCGGAGACCGGCCTGCGGGCCATGGGCCGGGTCTATGCCGGCTGGGGCATGAGCCAGGAATTCTACCGCGACGAGGTCTGGCGCCAGGCGGGCTTCACCTCGCTGGAGGATTATCTGGTGCGTTCGTGGGAGTGGAATTTCCTGCGCCGCGACGCCGACAACCTGCTGGCCATGCTCTGGAGCTGGCAGCACGCGGACATCAGCGCCAACGATCTGTACCAGGGCGATCTGGGGCGGGCGCTGGGGGCGATCTGGGCGCGCACGATCCTGATGCCGTCCGAGACCGACCTCTATTTCCGCGTCGAGGACAACCGGCGCGAGCTGAAACACCTGCCGAACGCCGAGTTGCGGCCGATCCCCTCGATCTGGGGCCACCGCGCCGGCAATCCCACCGACGTCCCGGCGGACCAGGCCTTTATCCGCCAGGCGGTGCGGGACCTGCTGGCGTCGTGAGCCTGCGCGACCGGCTGGCCATTCTTTGCATCGGCATCGGCACCGCCGTGGTGCCGCTCGATTCGGCCGTCAACATCGCGTTCCCGGACATCACCCGCGCCTTCGGCATCGAGATCCAGCAAATCCAGTGGGTGGTGATCGCCTATGTGCTGACCCACACCAGCCTGATGCTGTTCTGCGGCCGCATCGGCGACCGCATCGGCCGGCGGCTGGTGTTCTCCGCCGGCCTGGTCTGGAGCACGGGGGCGTTCGTCGTCCTGACGCTCGCCCCCAGCTTCGAATGGCTGCTGGCCGCGCGCGTCGCCCAGGGCATCGGCGCGGCCCTGGTCGGGTCCTGCGGGCCGGCGCTCATCACCGGCCTGGCGGGCGAGGAACGCCGGGCGCGCATGCTGGGGCTTTTTATGCTGATGTTCGGCATCGCCATGGCGTTGGGGCCGTCGGTCGGCGGCCTCATGGTCGCGTGGGTCGGCTGGCCCGGCGTCTATGGGATGCGCGTGCCACTCTGCCTGATCGCGCTGGCCCTGGTCTGGAGCCTGCCGGCGCGCACGGCGGAACAGCGGGCCGCGGCGGCCGATACGCCAATGAACGTCGCCGGCGCGCTGCTGCTGGCGGCGGCGATGGCCGCCCTGCTCTTTACCGTCAACCGGCTACAGGTCGCCGGCAGCAACCCGGTTCTGCCGGCGGGGCTGGCCGGGCTCACGGCGGTGATGGTGGCGCTGCTGCTGCGCCACGAGAGCCGCTCGCCGGCGCCGATCCTGCCGCTCTACCTGTTTCGCCGGGCGGCGTTTTCCGGCGTGGTGGTGGCCAATATGGCGGTGGCGTTCGCCGGCTTCGCGGTCATGCTGATCGTGCCCTATTTCCTCGCCCGGCTGACGGCGCTGGAGGTGACGGTCGCCGGGCTGGTGCTCGCCTGCTCGCCGCTCGGCACCGCCGTGGTGAGCCTGGTGGCAGGACGGCTGGTGGAGCGCCTCGGCGCCCGCCGCACCGCGGGGCTCGCGGCCGGTGCGACGGCACTCGGCCTTGCCGGCATCGGCTGCTGGCCCGCCTTCCCCGGCGTCGTCGCCATGATCGTGCCGCTGTTCCTGGCCGGCGCCGGCATGGGCCTGTTCCTGATCTCCAGCATGGACGTGATCACCGGCACCATGCGGCTGGAGGAGCGCGGCGTCGCCGGCAGCCTCGCCCAGGTGAGCCGCACCGTCGGCGTCATGACCGCCGCCAGCCTGCTGAGCCTCGCCTTCGCGACGCTCGGCGGCGGCCAGGGCGCCACCGACGCCGCCTTCCTGAAGGCGTTCGGCACGGTGTTCCTGGCGGCGGCGGTGCTGCCGGCGCTGGTGGCGCTAGCCATGGCGCGGGGCGGGCGGTAGGCGGGGCCTCCCAGGCGCGGGCGCCATTTTGAGGGAGAACGCAGCGGCCATCTTTCTCCCCCACTCCCGCGGAAGCGGGAGCCTATGCCTGAGAGCGTCTCACAAGCTGCATTCCCCGTGAGAGGCTCTCAGGCATGGACCCCGGGTCAAGCCCGGGGCAGGGATGGAACAAAGTCCGCCGTCCGTCCCACCACCCCAAAGGCCCGTTAAGCCCCCCAGATCTCGCCCAGCTTGCGCCGGACGTTCTCGCCCAGATAGCCGCGGATCTGCGCTTCCGGCCAGCCGTGCTTGACCAGCGCCTCGGTCACTTTCGGCAGGTCGCGGTGGCTGCGCACCTCGGCCAGATAGCGCTCGGGGATGGCCTCGCCGAAAATCTTGTTGAAGGTGTTGATGCCCTCCCAGCGACGCGGCGGCGTGCGCTCGAAGGCGATTTTCGGCAGGTCCGCGCCGGTGGCGAGATCGGTGCCGAAGCCCAGATTCTCCGGCCCGGCCAGGTTCGCCAGATAGTCCACATGGCGCAGATAGTCGTCGATGCCCGGCTTGCGCGCCGCATCGCCGTCCCAGTTCATCGGGCCATAAATGCTGGCGCCGATATAGCCACCCTTGGCCACCAGCGCCCGGATCAGGTCGTCCGGCTTGTTGCGGGCCAGCGGGCTCAACACATGGGCGTTGGCGTGGGTGACGAGACAGGGCTTCTCGCTTGCCTCGATCGCGTCCATGGCGGTGCGATAGCCGACATGGGAAAGGTCGATGGCAATGCCGAGCCGGTTCATCTCCCTCACGACGTCGCGGCCATAGGTGGTGAGGCCCGCCCCTTCCGGCTCCAGGCAACCGTCGCCCAGCATGTTGCGGTAGTTGTAGGTGAGCTGCATGACGCGCAGGCCCAGCTTGTGGAACAGGTGCAACCGCTCGATCCGGTCGGCGATGGGCCGCGTGTTCTGCCAGCCGAGCACCGCGCCGATCTTGCCCGCCGCGCGGGCGTGGTCGAAGTCGGCGACCGTCTCGATCTGGAGCCAGTCGGAGTCCGGCGCGTTGAAGCGCTCCTGCCAGCGGGCGACCTCCTGGCAGGCCTGCTCGAAATCGCATTCGAAATGGCAGGCGGTCACCTGGATGGCGTCGATCTGGCCGGCGCGCAGATCGTCCGGCCAGCCATCGGCATGGTAGACGAGGCTGTCGATCACCAAAGCGTCTTGGTGCAGGGCGGCGGCATCGGTCATGGAAAACGTCTCTTGGATGGGTCGGAAGGGTATCGCCAACCCTAACCCGCTTCGTCCGCCTGCAACAGCCACAGCCGGGTCGCGCCATAGCGCTGGTCGTGCCGCAGCGTGAACCCCTCGGGCACGGCGATAGCGCGCTTCGCCGGCGCCTCGACCGAGACCAGGCCGCCGGTGCGGACGCTGCCGGACCGGGCCAGCGCCTGCAACACAGGCTCATAGAGATCAGAGGCATAGGGCGGGTCGAAGAACACCAGGTCGAACGGCCCCGCCGGCAGCCCCACCGGCAGGTGCGAGGCGAGGAAGGTGCAGCGCTCGGCCACGCCCAGCACCCGGGCGTTGTCGCGGGCGAGGCGCAGGCTGGCGGGCGCGGCATCCACCAGGGTGGCGTGCGCCGCGCCGCGCGAGAGCGCCTCGAACGCCAGCGCGCCGGTGCCGCAGCAGAGGTCGAGCACGCGGGCGCCGGCCAGGATCGAGCCGCCGTCGGCGCCGAAGCCGCCATGGGCCAGCCGGTTGAACAGGGCTTCCCGCACCCGCTCGGCCGTCGGCCGCACGGCGAGGCCCGGCGGCACCGCCAGCTTGCGGCCGCGCAACGCGCCGCCGGTCAGGCGCAGAACGTGGGACGGAGCGCTCACCCTATTGCCGGATCCAGCCGGCGCCCCAGAGATTCACCGTGCGCTCCGTGTGCGGCCAGGTGCGGGGCCCCATCTCGCGCGGCAGATGCTCCAGTTCGGCGGAGAGTTCGATGCGGTCGCCGTTCGGGTCCTCGAACATGAAGAACAGGTTGTTGCCGGGGCCGTGCCGGCCCGGCCCCCAGACCACCGGGATTTCCAGATTGGCCAGATGATCGCCCCAGTCGCGGAAATCCATCCAGCCACCGGTCTCATAGGCGTGGTGGTCGGGTTTGGAGTGGCTCGCCTGGAAGGCCGCGAAGCAGTGGTGCTCGGGGTCGGTGCGCCAGAAGGCGACGCGCTTCGACCCCTCGTCCGCCTCGTCCAGCAGCACATAATCCGAGGCGACGAAGCCCAGACCCTGTTCATAAAACGCGATCATCGGCGCCAGGTTCGGCGTCGCAACGACCACGTGTTGCAGCCGGGCCTCATAGGCGCGGGCGGGAATGGCGTTGGCGGCCTTGGGGCTCGGCAGGCCGGGCCGGGGCAGGCCGAACACGTTCAGCCAACCGTCCGGGTCGCGCACCGCCACTGCATCCGCGCCGAACGCCGCCGCCGGCGAGGGCTCGGTGGCGAGCCCCTGGGCCTGGACATAGGCGCGAACCTCGGCCAGTTGCCGGGCGTTCTGCAGGCGATAGGCGTGATAGGTGCGACCGCCGCGCTTGCCCTTGCCGACGATCTGGCGACGGCCAGGCGCCTGCAACAGGAAGTCCTCGCCGAAGCCGTGCACCTCGAAACCCAGGGCGCGGGCATAGAAATCGGCCAGCGCCTTGGGGGCGTCGCTCTCCAGGCGCATATGGTCCAATTGCGCCGGCCAGATCGGCGAGGCGGAAGGCATGGCGAAGGCTCCTCGGCATAGGGAGTAAAGGCCCGGCGACCATGCCCGAAACGCGGGCGCCTGTCATCCGTCTCGCCCGTATTGGGCGCGGCGGAGCGATTGGCGGCCTTGCGCCCGCCGCTGCTTCCTGCACAACTCGGACCGTTCCTTGCGATCCTCCAACTCGGCGCCCGCTGCCCATGGCCCAAGACCCCCTGCTGTTGCTCGGCCCCGTCACCTGGTATGTGTTCGTCATGGCGGCGACGCCAGGGCCGAACAACGCCATGCTGACGGCCAGCGGCATGAATTTCGGCCTGGCCCGCACCTGGCCGCACATTGCCGGCATCACCTTCGGTTTGACGCTGCTGATGCTGCTCTGCGGCCTGGGCCTCGGCACCGTGTTTGCGACCTGGCCGGAGGCGCAGACGGCGCTGGCGGTCGCGGGCTCGCTCTACCTGCTCTATCTCGCCTGGCGCGTCGCCACCGCCGACGCGCCGCGGGCGGCGGAGGAAGCGCGGCCGCTGCGTTTCGTCGAGGCCTTCGGCTTCCAGTTCCTGAACCCGAAGGGCTGGGTGGCCTCGCTGACCGCCGTGCCGCTGATGCCGGCGCTGGGCTCCGTGCCGGAGCAGGCCGCGGTCCTGGCGGGGCTGGCGATGGCGACGACCCTGCCCAGCACCGCCGTCTGGGCGCTGTTCGGCGTCGGCATCGCCCGGCTGTTCCAGCGGCCGGCCGTCCGGCGGTCGATCAATGCACTTTTGGCGATCTTGTTGATCGCCATGATTCCGTTCATGTTCCGTTAGTTCCGTCCCGCCGCCGATTGTCCGCCCATGACCACCGACCCAGCCCGCCTCGCCGTCGACATCGGCGGTACGTTCACCGATGTCGTGCTCGAACACGGATCGCGCCAGTTCACCACCAAGGTGCTGACCACGCCGGACGCGCCCGAACGCGGCGTGCTGGAAGGGGTGGCGCGGGCCATGACCGAAGCCGGTCTGGCGCCGCCCCAGGTGGGCCTGCTGATCCACGGCACAACCCTCGCCACCAACGCGCTGATCGAGCGCAAGGGCGCCAAGACCGCCCTCGTCACCACCGAAGGCCATCGCGACGCGGTGGAGATGGCGCTGGAAAACCGGTTCGAGCAATACGACATCAATATCGACCGCCCGGCGCCATTGGTGCCGCGCTATCTGCGCTGGCCGGTGGCCGAGCGGCTGAACGTGCAGGGCCAGCCCCTGCTGCCGCTGGACGAGGCCTCGGTCGCGGCGCTGTTCCCGCTGATCGAGAAGCACGCCATCGAGGCGCTGGCGGTGGGCCTGCTGCACGCCTACGCCAACCCCGCCCACGAGGAGCGGGTGCGCGACCGGATTGCGGCGCGCTTCCCGGACCTCGCCATTTCGCTCTCCAGCGAGGTGGCGCCGGAAATCCGCGAGTATGAGCGCCAGTCGACCACCTGCGCCAACGCCTATGTGCAGCCGAAAATGGCCCGCTATCTGCAAGCACTGGATGCGGAGTTGCAGGCACAGGGCTTCCGCTGCCCCTTCCTGCTGATGACGTCCGGCGGCGGCCTCACCGACCTGGCGACGGCGGTCAAGTTCCCGATCCGGCTGGTGGAGAGCGGCCCCGCCGGCGGCGCGATCCTGGCGGCCCGCATCGCCGAGGAACTGGGGCTGGACCGGGTGGTCAGCTACGACATGGGCGGCACCACGGCGAAAATCTGCCTGATCGACGATTATCAACCGCTCGCGACGCGCACGTTCGAGGTGGCGCGCGCCTACCGCAACCTGAAGGGCTCGGGCCTGCCGGTGAAGATCCCCGCGATCGAGATGGTGGAGATCGGCGCCGGCGGCGGCTCCATCGCGTCGGTGGACGCGCTCGGTCGGGTCGCGGTCGGGCCGGAAAGCGCCGGCTCGCAGCCGGGCCCGGCCTGCTATGACCAGGGCGGCAGCCGCGCCGCCGTGACCGACGCCGACCTGGTGCTGGGCAAGATCGACCCCGCGGCGTTCGCCGGCGGCTCGGTCAAGCTGGCGCCGGAGAAGGCGGGCGAGGCGCTGGAGCGCACCATCGGCCGGCCGCTCGGCATGGACGCGCCGCTCGCCGCCTTTGCCGTGGCGGAGATCGTCGACGAGAACATGGCCAACGCCGCCCGCGTCCACGCGGTCGAGTGGGGCAAGGACATCGCCGCCCGCGCCATGATCGCCTTCGGCGGTGCCGCCCCGCTGCACGCCGCCCGCCTGGCCGAGAAGCTGAATCTCAGCCACGTGATCGTGCCGGCCGGCGCCGGCGTCGGCTCGGCGGTCGGCTTCCTGCGCGCGCCGATCAGCTATGAGGTGGTGCGCAGCCGCTATATGCGGCTCGACCAATTCGACGCCGCGGCGGCGAACGAGTTGCTGGGCACGATGCTGGCGGAGGCGACCGCCATCGTCCGCCTGGGCGCGCCGGAGGCGGACCTGACCGAGACCCGCATGGCCTTCATGCGCTATGTCGGCCAGGGCCACGAAATCACCGTGCCGCTGCCGGCCCGCGCCCTGGAGGCCGGCGACGCGGCGACCCTGCGCGCGGCGTTCGAGGACGCTTACCGTGCACTCTACGGCCAGACCGTGCCGGGCCAGGAGCCGGAAATCCTGAGCTGGACGCTGACCGTGGCCTCGCCGGCGGTCTCGTCGCAGGTGAGCGAAGCGGTTGCCGGCGGCGGAGAGGCCGGCGAGCCGGTCGGCACGCGCCGGCTGTTCGACAGCAACGCCCAGGCCTTTGTCGAGGCCGCGGTCTGGCGCCGCGAGAGTCTGGGCGACGGCGAGGCCAAGGGGCCGGCCCTGATCGTCGAGGACCAGACAACCACCGTGGTCCCGGACGGCTTCACCGCCCGGGTCGGCCAGGGCGGCGCCCTGGTGCTGACGCGGGAGTAGGCGCAGGCAAACGCCGCGGCAGGCCCCGGCTCATGGCCGGGGCACAGGATGATAGAGGATCTTGTTCCCCGGACGGGGCGGAGCGCCGATCCAGGGAACACAAAGCCTGACATTCGGTGTTTCTCGGCCGCCGCGGAGCGGTGTGCCGGGATCGGTTGCTCTCGCGAACACGGGCAGTGGTAGTGTTCGAAGGATGACACTGGCCCCGGATGGCGGCTCCGCCACCTCCGGGGAACACAATCCTGACATTCGGTGCACCCCGGCGCACCGCTCCGCAATGGCCGGGGTGCACAGCGCTGGGCGGGAAGCGCTACCGCAAGCCCAACTGCCGCGCGACGATGCCCTTCAGCACCTCGTTGGTGCCGCCGCGGATCGTGCTCGACGGGATGTGCAGGATGCCGTCGCGCAGGGTGGAGTGATAGGCGCTCATGCCCTGGGTCGTCGGCGCGCCGGCCGAGAGGCCGCGCACTCCCTCGATGATCTCGCGCTCGAACCGGGTGCCGACCTCCTTGACCAGCGCCGCCTCGGTCTCCGGCGACTGGCCTTCCTGTAGCAGCGCCGAGACGCCGAGCGACATGCGCCGGAGCGTCCGCAGCCGCGCCACCAACTGGCCGAAGGCGAGGCGGATGCGGTCGTCGTCCGTCGCCTGCATGGCGCGGACGGCTTCCTCCAGGATGATGGTGGTGGACAGGAAGCGCTCGGGCCCCGAACGCTCGATGGCCAGTTCGCCGGTCACCTGCTTCCAGCCATCGCCCTCATTGCCGAGCATGGCGTCATCCGGCACGAACACGTCCTGGAACACGGTCTCGTTGAAATGGCTTTCGTTGGCGATGTTCTTGATGCCGCGCACGCTGATGCCCGGCGTCGACAGGTCGACCAGGAATTGCGACAGGCCGCGGTGCTTCTGGCCGTCCTGAACCGGCGTGGTGCGGACCAGGGCGATCATGTAGTGGCAGATATGCGCGCCCGACGACCAGATTTTGGCGCCGTTGATCTTCCAGCCGCCGTCCACCTTTTCCGCCCGCGTGCGCACGCTGGCGAGATCGGAGCCGGAGCCCGGCTCGCTCATGCCGATGGCGAAATAGCACTCGCCGGCGGCGATGCGGGGCAGGATGCTCGTCTTCTGCTCCTCGGTGCCATAGCGCAGCAGCAAGGGGCCGCTCTGCCGGTCGGCCACCCAGTGGGCACCGACGGGAGCACCGGCCGAGACCAGTTCCTCGGTGATGACATAGCGGTGCAGCATGGTCTTCTCGTGGCCGCCATACGCCTTGGGCCAGGTCACCGCCAGATAGCCGCGCTGGCCCAGCTTGCGGCTGAATTCCGGCGACAGGCCCGAGCCCCAGCAGTCGGCAATCGGCGTGAAGCCGCCGCTTGCCCGCTCGGCCCGGAGGAAGCCGCGAATATCCTGGCGCAGCGCCTCCACATCGTCGGGGAACGCCATTTTCGGAAAGCGGAAGCCTTGTCCGGCCATCGGTCAAAAGACCCTTTTCGCTAGAGAACCATCGGAAACCGCACTATGCCGGGATGGGGAGCGAAAGGCAATCGAGGGGTGGTGGAAGGTGGCAGCGCCGGTTGACAAATGTACATTTTTATGATACACAATTGCCATTACCTCCTGACATTTGTTAGATTAGCATTTCATCATGCATTTAATAATTTCCAAGAAGGGATTATAAGTTGCAATGAATTTCGAATGGGATGAAGAAAAGCGTTATGCAATACTGAACGAAAGAGGCGTTGATATTCTGGAAGCCGCGCTGATTTTCGAAGGACCGGTTTTGACACGCATCGACGACCGCAGCGATTATGGTGAGGAGCGTTGGATTTCACTCGGTCTGGTCGATGGTGAACCCTATGATGGTGAACCCTATACGGTCGTTCACACAGAGCGGCAGGAAACCACCCGCCTGATCACAGCCTGGAAAGGAGGTCGCCGTGACCTCAAGAAATATCAAGACAGCATCGCTCGCCGAAATCCGGGCGATGAAGGACCGGGGGGAACTTCGCACGAAGAACCCCCGGATCGAGGATGACCTTCTGCCCGACGAATTCTGGGAGGCCGCCGACGCTGTCTCTCGGGCGGAGAAAAAATCCGTCCATTTGAAGCTGGATGCGGAGGTGTTCGCCTTCTTCAAGGCCGGCGGCAAAGGGCATCTGACCCGCATGCAAAATGTGCTGACGGCCTATGTTCGCGCCCACCAGACCAGGGCCTCTCAGGCGCGGGACACCTAATCCGCCCGTTCTGCCGCTGCCGCCACACCACCGCTTCCGGTTTCGATCGTCGATAGCATCATGAAATGACCACCTCCGAACCCGAACGCGGCTACTGGCTGGCCGTTGCCGTCATGACCGGCATGCAGGCGGCCTCGGCGCTGGCCTATCTGACCCTGCCGGTGATCGCCTCCAGCGCCGCGGCGAGCTTCGGCGTCTCGGCAGGCCTGGTCGGGCTCTACACCGGGCTGGCGTTTTTCGGCTCGGCCGTCGCCACCCTGCTGACCGCCGGCATCTCGCCGCGGGTGGGCGCGGTGCGGATGTGCCAGTGGGCGACGCTGGCAAACGCGGCCGGCCTGCTCTGCCTGTTGCCGGCAGAGCCATGGCTGCTGCCGCTGGCAGCCCTGCTGGTCGGGGCCGGCTATGGGCCGATGAACCCGGCCGGCTCCTTTCTGCTGGCGCGGGTGGTGCCGCCGCAGCGGCTGGGCCTGGTGTTCTCCATCAAGCAGACCTGCGTGCCGATCGGCTATGGCCTGGCCGGGCTGGTGCTGCCGGCGGTGGTGCTGGCGGCGGGTTGGCAGGGCGCCGTCCTGGTTTCGACCGGGTTGGTGCTGGCGACGGCGCTGGCGGCCCAGGCGTTCCGCACCCGCCTCGACCGGGCGCGCGGCGAGGGCTCGCCGTTTCGCTGGCAGACCCTGCTGGCGCCGATGCGGCTGGTGGCGCACCATGCGGGCCTCCGGCGCATGGCCATCTGCTCGCTGGTGTTTTCCGGCGTGCAACTGGGCGTCGCCTCGTTCCTGGTGGTCTATCTGCACGAGGTGGTCGGCCTGAGCCTGGCCGCGGCGGGCAGCGTGCTGGCCATCGCCAATGTCGCCGCCGTCGCCGGCCGCATCGGCTGGGGCTGGGTCGCCGACCGGGTCCCGGCGCGCTGGGTGCTGGGCGGGCTGGGCTTTGGCATGGCTGCCAGCGTCGCACTGATCCTGAGCGTCGACCTGGCCTGGCCATTCGCGCTGGTGGCGGCGCTCGGCATCGCCCTCGGCGCCACGGCCATCGGCTGGAATGGCGTGTTCCTGGCCGAGACCGCCCGCCAATCCCCTGCCGACCGGGTCAGCGAGGCGACCGCCGGCGTCATGGTCATCACCTTTCTCGGCTCGGTGATCGGCCCGCCGCTGCTCTCCGGCCTGCTGGCGCTGACGGCGTCCTATGCGGCCGGCTTCCTGCTGCTGGCCGCCGCGGCGCTGGCCATGGGGCTGGTCTTCTTCCTGCCAGGCCGCACCAAGACCCGCTAGGGCAGCAAACCCGCCAACCGCTCGCGCATTTGCGGGCCGATGGGCGCGCTCCGGCCGTCGGCCCGGTTGACCATGACGCAGGTGGAGGTGGCGATGCAGCCATGCTCGCGAAAGACGCCATGCGCCGTGGTGAGCGAGCTGGTGCCGATGCGGATCAACCGGGTGCCGACCCGCACCTTGCCGGGCCAGAAGCTCTCCAGAAGGTAGTTCACGGTCAGATTGGCGAGAATGGCCTGGAACACCTCGCCCTCCAACCCCTCGGCGGTCGCGCCGATCACCTCGCGGTCGAACATCAGGCGGCCGGTCTCCACATAGGCGGCGATGGCGACATTGTTGACGTGGCCGGCCTGGTCGGTGTCGCAGAAGCGCACCACGTCGTCGGCCCAGTGGGAATAGAGAGACGGATCGGTCGGGTCCGGGAGCGCGCTCATGGACGGTATCACCTCTGGCCCAGGCGGAAGGCGGGACGGGGCGGCACGAAGCTCTGCCGCAGGGTGCGGCCGCGCTCCTTGGTGCGCGTGGCGCGGGCCACCTCGCGCAGGCGATCGGCCAGACGGTCGAAACAGGCGGGCAGGTCGGCCTCGTCCAGCGGCAGGTCGCGGCGGAAGGCCGGGTCGGCGACGGCCTCGTCCATGACGATCTGCAGGAAATCCAGGCCCTTGGGCTCGCTGACCGCGAAGGAGAGATGGATTGAGGGTCCCTCCGTCGCCAGCGCGTCGTGGAAGCGACCGCGCGGCAGATACAGCACGTCGCCGGGCCGGGTGACGATTTCCGCCTCGACCTTGCCCTTCTGGCGCTCGATCTCCGGCTTCGGCATGCCGGTGAAGCGGGCGTGGATCACCGGCGCCTCGATCTGGCCTTCGTAAATGCGCCAGCGCTTCTCGCCCAGGGTCTGGATGGCGAACACGTCGGCGCGGTCGAAATGGCTGTCGAAGGCCTGGTGGTTCCGCTGCGAGATATAGGCGTTGCAGGAGCATTTGGCGCCCAGCCCCTCGGCAAAGACGTCGACCAGGCCGCGCACGTCCGGCTCCAGCGTCTCCATCTCGTTCAGCACCAGCGAGGCGCCGCGGGCCAGATGCCGTTCCACCAGCGCCGGCACCGGCACCATTTGCGGCTGGCCGGTGCGGTCGACCCGCTGGCGGCAGAACGCCGGCGCCGGCACCGGCTGGGTGTCCTGCACCAAGAGCAAATTCTGGTGGTTCCAGACCTCCATGTTCAACAGACGGTTGAGGCTCTCCCAATCCAGCGTCGCGCCCACCTTCTGCGGCGAGCCCTCGATGTGGAGCCAGTTGCGGCCGCGGTATTCTTCCAGAAAGCGCAGCACCGGGAAGGGTGCCAACAGGTCGGCAAAGGTTTGAATCGGCACGTGCGCTTTCCTTGTCGTTGGGCGGACCGGTCGTCTAGGTCGCGACGGTGGACGCCAGATAATCCACGGCCGCACTGACACCGCCCTTGCCAATGGGCACCTGGCAAACCTGCAACGCCGCCTCGACCCCGCCGAGAGCGCCGATGATCATCGGCTCGTTCAGGTCGCCCATATGGCCGATGCGGAACACCCGGCCGGTCAGGTCGCCGAGCGAGCCGCCCATGGCGACGCGGAAGGTCTCGCGGGCGGTGTTGCGGACGGTCTCGGAGTTCATGCCTTCCGGCGTGCGGACGACCGTCAGGCTGTCGGCCCGCGCCTCCGGCGGCAGGATGTTGAATTCCAGCGCACCCGGCTGGCACCACACCTCCACCGCCTTGCGCACGGCGTCGGCGAGGCGATGGTGGCGGGCAAAAACCTGCGGCCAGCCCTCTTCCTCCAGCATGTTCAGCGACTCGGCGAGGCCGAACACCAGATGCTCCGGCGCGGTGCCGCAAAACCGGCTGTAGCTCTCGGTCTTCAGGCGCTGTGGCCAGCTGAAATATTCCATCTGGCTGCGGCTCTCGAAACTGGCGGCGAGCGCCTTCTCGCTGACCGCGCAAATGCCCAGGCCCGGCGGCAGCATCAGCCCCTTCTGCGAGGCGGCGATGACCACGTCCACACCCCAGTCGCGCATCGGCAGCGGCACGCAGCCGAACGAGGCGATGGCGTCGCAGATCAGCAGTGCCGGGTGGCCGGCGGCATCCATGGCCGCACGGATCGCCTTCATGTCCGAGTGCGCGCCGGTGGCGGTCTCCACATGCACGGCCAGCACGCCCTTGATGCGGTGCGCCTTGTCCCGGGTCAGGCAATCCTCGATCACCGCCGGGTCGATGGGATGGCGCCAGCTTCCCGGCACCCGGATCACCTCCAGGCCCAGCCGTTCGGCCATGTCGCCCCAGACCCGGCCGAAGCGCCCCACCTCCGGCAACAGCACGGCGTCGCCGGGCGAGAAGCAGTTGACGAACGTGCCTTCCCAGCCGCCATGACCGCTGGAGGTATAGAGAAACACCTCGGAATCGGTCTGGAACACCCGCTTCAGGTCCTCGAACAGGCGCAGGGCAACCTCCACGAATTCCGGGCTGGCGAAATCGATTGCCGGGCGGTGCATGGCGTTCAGCAGCCGGTCCGGAATGTTGGTGGGACCGGGCGTGTGCAGGAATTCGCGGCCGCGCTTGACCATTGGGGAAGCATCCCGTGGAGAGGTTCCGATAGTCTCTTCCCTGCCAGCAATTCGCCACAGGGGCAAGCGCTCGGCTCTGGCGTTTCGGCCGCAGAGAGGCCACATTGGCCGATGACAGGCGACCAGACCCCAGCAGGAGGCCGACCCGATGCGCTTTCTCGACGAAATTTTCGGCTCCAAGACCGTGACCCCCGACCGTTTCCCCCATGCGGAAAAGGACATTCCGCCGGGGCCGGACGGTGCGCTGCAAACCGCCGTTCTCGGCGGCGGCTGCTTCTGGTGCACCGAGGCGGTCTATCTGCAACTGGACGGCGTGGAGAAGGTGGTGAGCGGCTATGCCGGCGGCGACGCCTCGACCGCCGACTATCAGACCGTCTGCACCGGCATGACCAAGCATGCGGAGGTGGTGGAGGTCACGTTCGACCCGCGCAAGATCACCTATGGCGAGATCCTGAAAGTGTTCTTCGCCATCGCCCACGACCCGACGCAGTTGAACCGCCAGGGCAACGATGTCGGCCCGCAATACCGCTCCGCCATCTTCTATGCCGACCTGGAGCAGAAGGCGGTGGCCGAGGCCTATATCCGCCAGGTGTCGGAGGCGAAGGTGTTCGACCAGCCGGTGGTGACGACGCTGGAGCCGCTGGACGAATTCTTCCCCGGCGAGGCCTATCACCAGAACTACGCCGCCAACAATCCGTTCCAGCCCTACATCGCCTATTTCGCCGCGCCGAAGGTGGAGAAGGTGAAGAAGGCCTATGCGGGACGGCTGAAGGCGGAGTAGAGGGGCCGGCTCCCCCTCCCGAAAGAGGTCCCGGCCCTCCGCGCTCCGCGCTCCGGCCGGGAAAGCTGACTTGGATCTTTCCGGGACGGCACCGCCGATCCACCAAATCGAGCTTTCCCGGACGGCACCGCCGATCCGGGACCCCGAGCCAGGGCGGGCTCCCCCTCCCCAAAAGAGGTCCCGGCCCTGCGCGCTCCGCGCTCCGGCCGGGAAAGCTGACTTGGATCTTTCCGCGACGGAACAGCCGATCCACCAAATCGAGCTTTCCCGGACGGCACCGCCGATCCGGGACCCCGAGCCGGGGCGGACTCCCCCTCCCGAAAGAGGTCCCGGCCCTGCGCGCTCCGCGCTCCGGTCGGGAAAGCCCGCCTCCGCCACCTCCAAAGCAGGAGGTGCAAACCCCGGCACTTGCGCTAAACTCCTCCGCACCCGCCCCGCCCGGAGACCGCCCGCATGGAACCCGACCGCTTTCCCTACAGCCCCATTGTCGACCGCCCCAAGCTCCGCTGGCCGAAGGGCGAGCGGGTGGCGGTCTGGGTGCTGCCGAATGTCGAGCATTACGAGTACCAGCCGGTGCACCAGAACGTGCGCAACCCCTGGCCGCGCTCGCCGCACCCGGACATTTTCGGCTATGGCGACAAGGATTACGGCAACCGGGTCGGCTTCTGGCGCATGACCGACCTGATGGACAAGCACGACATCACCTGCACCGTCTCGCTCAACTTCTCCGTGATCGAGCATTATCCGGAGATTTTCGAGGCGATGGAGGCTCGCAACTACGACTATCTCTGCCACGGCATCTACAACACCCGCTATCTCTGGAACCTGCCCAAAGACGAAGAGCGCGCGGTGATCCGGGATTGCGTCGAGACCCTGCGCAAGGCGACCGGCAAGCAACTGGCCGGCTGGTTCGGGCCGGCGGCGAGCTTCACCGTCAACACGCCGGACCTGGTGGCCGAACTCGGCATGAAATACACGTCCGACTGGTATCACGACGACCAGCCCTTCCCGATCAAGACGCGCACGCTGCCGGCTTCCGGCAAGCCGTTGATTACCGTGCCCTATTCCATGGATATCAACGACGCCATCGAATACCGCTACCACACCGAGGGCGAGGAATTCGCCCAGATGATCATGGACCATTTCGACACCGTCTATCGCGAGGGCGAACAGAGCGGCCGGGTGATGGCGATCGCGCTGCACCCCTATCTCTACGGCACACCGCACCGCATCCGCTTCCTCGACAAGGCGCTCAGCTACATCAAGGGCCATTCGGACGTGTGGTGGGCGACGGGCTCGGAGATCGCGGACCATTATCTCGAACACTGCCTGCCAGAGGTTCAGGCCCACCTCGCCCGGCAAGAGAAGGCCGCCTGACATGAGCGAAGCATCGAAACTGCCCCAGACCGTCCGCTTCCGCACCGGCCGCGGCTACGACCATCCGCATTTCGAATGGAGCCCCCTGCCCACCCGCCCCGCCGTCGCGTGGCCGGACGGCGCCCGCGTGGCGTGGTGCGTCTATCTCTATCTGGAATATCTGGAACTGGACCCGCCGGCCGGCAGCGTCCGCGATCCGCGCTATGGCGGCGCGCTGGGCTCGCACTTCCCCGACTATCTGAACTACTCGCACCGCGAGCACGGCAACCGGGTCGGCTTCTGGCGGGTGCTGGAGGTGCTGGACAAGCACGGCATCAAGGCAACCGTGCCGGTCAACGCTATGCTGGCCGAACGCTATCCGCGCATGGTCGAAGAATGCGTGAAGCGCGGCTGGGAGATCGCGGGCCACGGTGTCTCGGCCACGCAGATGCTGACCTCGGCCATGGACGAGGCCGAGGAGCGCTCGACCATCGCCCGCTGCCTCGACGCCGTCGAACGGGCGGCGGGCACGCGCCCGGTCGGCTGGTTCGGACAGGATTTCTCGGAAAGCGCCCGCACGCCGGCGCTGCTGGCGGAGGCGGGCCTGCGCTATGTCGCCGATTTTCCGAACGACGACACGCCCTACCCGACCGCGCACAGCGGGCTGCTGGCCATGCCGAACCAGGCGGAATGGGACGACACCCAGTTGATGGCGGTGCGCCGCCTGATGCCGTGGCGCTGGCGCGACGTGGTCTGCGAGGCGTTCGACTACCTGTATGGCGAGGCCCATCCGGCCGGCTCGGTGATGACACTCGCCATCCATCCCTGGCTGCTGGGCCAGGCGCACCGGATCAAATACCTGGATCAGGCGCTGGCGAAGATGACGGCCTACCCGGATGTCTGGCAGGCGAGCGCGGCGGAGGTTGCGGCACACCGCACGGGCACCGCCTGACCCCCCCCCGTCCCGCCGGGGCGGCGGGGTGCCGCCGGGCGGGTGTTGGCCTAAACGCGGGGAGTGGGCGGCATCGCCCGCCGACCGCTGAAAAGCGGCGGGCCGTCGCTGGCGATCAGGCACACCGTTGGCGCATCGCGTCCGGCGGTTGCTGCATGCGTCACCGTTTCGTCCGCCACCGCCAGATCGCCGCGACCGAAGACGTGGTCGCCTTCGGCAATGGTTCCGGCCAGCACCAGCATGAGTTCCAGGCCGCTATGGCCGTGTTCGGGAACGAACGCCCCGGCGGGCAGGTACAACAACCGCGCCCGGGCCGCATCCGCGGTATCGAGGATGCGATGGCGCAGTCCGCCGGCCAGGGGCCGCCAGCGCACCCCCTCCAGGGTGCGCCCCACATATTCGCAGAGCGGCTTGGGAAACGTCATCCCGTCGGATGGCTCCCGCCACGGGGCAGGCGCGGATTCCCGCGGTAGCGGCGCCTTGATCCGGTCCCGACACCGCGCCAACGCGCCATCGGTCAGGGATACGGGCGTCAGAGCCTGCAACGCGAAGCCGCCGACACCGTTCAAATGGGCCTCGTAATCACGGCACCGCTGGCACAATGTCAGGTGGGTGGCGACCACGACCCCCCAGGATTCCCCCAGACGCCCCGAAACATAATCCAAAAGCAATTCATCTTTAACATGATGACGGATCGTCATTGAAACTCCCCGTATGCCTCCGCGTCCAAGCTCTCTCCGATCTTTTTCAAGGCCAGTCTGATCCGAGACTTGACCGTTCCGAGCGGCAAT
Source organism: Alphaproteobacteria bacterium (assembly GCA_020638555.1). Classification (NCBI taxonomy): domain Bacteria; kingdom Pseudomonadati; phylum Pseudomonadota; class Alphaproteobacteria; species Alphaproteobacteria bacterium. The sequence goes on from JACKII010000003.1 coordinate 220,567, forward strand.
CCCAGCTTGCAGGCGATGGCCGAATGCGGCTGGTCCTCATAGAAGGACAGCATTACCACATCTCGCTGCACTTTTGGCAATTGGTTAATGGCTTGCCGCAATGCGGCCGCATTTTCTATTTGCCGCAACGCCGCATCCGGCTGCCCTTCGCCGTGCGGGGCCAACGCCAGATCCTCGCAACCCGGTTCCGGGCGCTTCTCGCGCCGCAGCCGGTCGATGCGCAGATTGCGGGCAATGGTGAACAGCCAGGTCGATACCGCTGCCTTGCTGGGATCGTACAGCTCCGCCTTGTGCCACGCGGTTACCATCGTGTCCTGGGCGATTTCCTCCGCCGCGGCCGGTTCGGCGCCGCCGCGCATGGCATAGGCTTTCACGCGAGGCGCGAAATGGCGAAACAAGCGCGCAAACGCGTCTTCGTCATGGCGCTCGGCAATCGCGACCAGATCGTCTTCCCATCCCCCTAGTTTACAGTCTGAAACCTGCTGCATGAGCAGTGACAGCTCCTCGTTAAACTATCGGCCAACCGCAGAACCCTATCGAGGGACCGAGAGAACCCGCCTCGTTGGCCAGCACGGACGCCCCAACCGCCAAGATTTTCAACACGTTTGTCGTTACATACACGCCAAGCCCGATCAGAAAGTGCGGGCGGCCAACTTGGCATCTACCAAGTCGCTACTGGCAAAAATCTCAGCCACTCTGCTCTTGTATCTTTGACGCCCACAACCTGATAAGCGGCGCATCTTGGATACCCACAACCTGATAGCAGGTCTGTCTCACTTAGGCTATTGGTATATTCACTTAGTTTCATTATCCGAGTAGATCTGGAATTGGCCTTTCATTACAATGGCCTTGCCCACCTTTTGCCCAACCGGGCTTTCATCCGGGTAGTGCTATCGTCAATTCTATGTACGATGGTAGCCCATCATCATGGTGCACCGTGTTCCGGGCGGTGCGGATATCCGCCTCTCCATCCGCCGCCAGCAGCACATGGCCGCTATTGGTGTTGCGGGCCCGGCGCGGGAAATTGCTGGAGACGATATCCACCTGCAGGCGGTGCCCGGCCGGAATCGTCGCCCGGATGTCGCCCAGGTCGATGACGATCTCACAGACCTCGCCCGGCGCCAGCCGCCGCGGCCGGGTGCGGGCGGGATGGCGGACGCTGTCGCGGAACATCGCGCGGGTGACGCCGTCCATCAGCAGCAGCGCCGTGCCGTCCGGCAACACCTCGTTCAGCTTGGCGATGAAGTCGGTGTCGGGACAGTCGGAGCCCGCGTGCAGGGTCACGCGCACCGGGCCGGAGAGCGTCATCGGCTCGGCCAGCGGCTCGCCGGTATAGATCAGGCCATAGTCCGGGCGCTGCTGCGCCGGGCGCTGGTCCATGCGGCCGTTGCCGATCAGCATGTTGCGCCCGCCGAGCGTCGGGTTCGGCCGGCGCGGGTCGTAGACATAGGTCCGCGGCCCGCCCGCCGGCACAGCGCCCAATCCACCGTCGCCGGTCAGATAGAGCCGCCGGGCCTCCACGCCCGCCGGCGGCCAGGTGGCCGAATGCAGCCAGTCGTCGGCCTTGTAGCCGGCCCGGTCCGCCACGAAGGCGCGGGGCGAGAAATGCACTGCCGGCTCGTCGATCAGGGCTGCCGGCTCGTCTTTCAGATAATGGCCGAACCATTCGAAAAACGGGTCGCGGGTCCAGAATTGGGACTCGTAGATGAAGTAATGGTCGTTCGGACCGATCCAGAGCTTTTGCGTGCCGGTGCGGGCCTGAACCTCCCGGAAGGCGGCCAGGACGCTGGTCAGGAAAATGTCGTACCAGCTGGTGGCGTGGAAGCCCGGAATGGCGATGGTCTTGCGGAAATCGTGGCCGTTGCGGAAGGCGTCCGGCGCCGGATGGCTCAGCAAGGCGTTCAGGAAAGGCTGCCAGGCCGAAAAATCCGGATAGTCGAGGAGCGGCAGGCGCAGCCAATCGGCATTGTCGACAAAGGGCGGCTCGGCCCGGCTCGCCGCCTCCAGCCGCGTGTAGGTCTCGCCGGCGCGCCGGTGCGCCGCGGCCATGCCGGCCTCGTCCAGGCCCGAAAGGCGCATGGCCCGGCGCTTGTGGCTTTCGGACAGGCCGGGAATGTTCTTCGACACCCAGAGCCAGAGCCGCTCCATCTCGATCGACTGGCCCTCGCAGACCACGTCGTTGTAGATGCTGGAGCCGCCGACCTGGGCCCAGTACGCCTTCAGCGCCGGATGCCCCTGGCTTGCTGCCGCCAGGGTGGTGGTCGCGCCCGCGGACGAGCCGGCCATGCCGATACGGCCATTGCACCAGGGCTGTTCCGCGATCCAGTCGAGCGTGTCGTAGCCGTCCTCCGCATCGTCGCAATAGACCCGGTCCTCGCCCTCGGAGGCGTAGCGGCCGCGGGTGTCCTGATAGACACAGACATAGCCGCGTCCCGTGATCGCCTGCCAGCCGCGCAGGATCGAGCCGCGCAGCGGCTGGGCCGGGTCCGGCAGCCAGCCATGGGCCGGGTCGGTGGTGTGCCGCCCCTGGGGCTGGGTGATGCCGTAGGGCGTGCGCGCCAGGATCACCGGCCACGGCCCCTCCCCCGCCGGCAGGAACACCAGCGTGTTGAGGCGCACGCCGTCGCGCATCTCGACGAAGGCCTGAAGTCCGCGGACTCCCGCCGCCATTTCCACCACCGTCATCACCCGATCTCCTTCCCGGTCGCCATCCGGACCATCGTCACGCCTCCACAAACCAGCCGAGCCGCCGCAGCCGCCAGCCGCTCACCAGGGTTTCCATCGCATAGGACAGCGTCCAGGCGGCCACGCCCAGCAGCGCACCGTTCCAATCCGGATGGGCCAGGCTGATGGCGCCGGCGATCACGGCGGTGGCGATCCGCAGCAGACCGCCGGCGGCCAGGAAGCCGGTGGTGCGCGCCTTGGCCAGCAGGCCGCGGAACAGCGCCGCCGTGCTCCAGAACGCCGCCATCAGGAAGGCGATGCCCAGGGCCGGCTCGCAATAGGCGGCCAGTTCCGGCGTCAGGCCCATGACGCTCCCCAGGATCGTGTCGCGCACGGGCGTGCGGAAAAGCACCAGCGCCAGCAGGGTGAACAGCGCGACCAGGTGGCCGGTGAACACCAGCATCACCCGCACGTCCTCGCGCCGCGCCACCAGGGTCTGCGCCGTCTGGGCCAGGTTGCGCATCGGCCCCATCAGCAGCGACACCAGCCCGTGCACCACGCCGAAGGCGGCGATGGCCAGTTCGGCCTCGTTCAGGCGGCCCAGATACAGGTTGATGGCGAAGATCACCCCCATCTCCGCCGAGGAATTGATGATCAGCGGCCAGGAAAACCGCCAATAGCCCCGCAGCGTGTCCCGGGTCTGGCGCACCGCCGGCATGCGCATCAACAGGCGCCAGGCAAAGGCCCAGGCGAACACGGTCTCGGACGCCATGCACATCACCAGCGCCAGCGCGCCGACCGCCGCACCGTCCAGCACCAGCGGCAACACCGCCAGCCAGACCGCCAGCGAGCCGAGCCGGATCAGGGTGCTGAACGTGATGATGAGGGTGCGCCGGTTCAGCATCAGCAACGCAAAGGCCGTGCCGCGGGCCAGCAGCACCGGCGGGCTCAGCGCCAGCATGCCCATGGCGAGCCGCGCCTCCCATTGGCCCTGTTCGGTCAGCCCGAACCAGTGGCCGAACACCCGGTTGCCGAGATCGGAAAAGACCAGCACCAGCACGAGCGCCAGCGACGGGCTCAGCAGCAGCGCCGTGAACCCCACCAGCCGCCACACGTCCGCCCGCGACTTCAGGTAGGAGAGGCAGAGCAGCATCACCACCTCGGTCGCGCTGGTGATGGCGAAATAGAAGGTGAAGGCGGCGTTGAAGGCCGCGAGCGTCGTGCTGGGGGTCTCGGTCCGGGCCAGAAAGGCGTGAATGGCCGATTTCGAGATCATGTTGAGCTCGACCATCAGCACCAGCGGGAAGAAAAACGCGTAATTGTCCCGCAACCGCAGGCCCGGCCGCTGCGGCGTCTCCGTGTCCGTGGCTGGGGGCATCAAAGGGCGGGTTCCGTTTCGTCGGCTTTGGGCAAGAGGCGGGCGCTGGGGCGCATTTTCCGGCGGCACCGCAACAATCTACGCCTTTGTCCGCTCCGGCAAGGCCTGCGCGGCACGCGGCGCACGCACCGGGATCAGGGTCATCGCGATGGAGAGCACGATGCAGGCGAGCGCCACCACGATCTGCCAACTCAAAGGCTCGCCCAGCAGCGCCACGGACGAGAGCACGCCCACCACCGGCGCGGTCAGGGTGGAGATCGCCGCCACCGTCGCCGGCAGCCGGCCCAGCAGCACGGTCCACAACAGGTAGCAGACCACCATGGGGCCGAGAATGTGATAGGCGAGCGTCAGCAGCACCGGCAGGCTGGGAATGTGCTGGTCCGCCGGCGGCTCGAAGGCGAACACCAACGGCCAGGCCAGCACGCTCGCGATCACGAAGAACCAGGCGGCGAGCGCCATCGGCCCCAGCGTCCAGGCGCGCAGTTTCAGCACGATATTGCCGACGGCCCAGGAGAACGCGCCGGCGAACATGATCGCCGGGCCGGCGGGGTCGTTCACCAGTGCCGCGAAATTGCGCGACGCCAGCACCGCCAGCCCGGCCATGCCGACGGCAATGGCGGCCACCAGGCGCCAGTTCAGCCGCTCGCCCAGGAAGATCACCGCCAGCACCGCCGTGATCGCCGGCATGGTGTAGGCGATGATCGCGGCCTTCGAGGCGTCGGTATAGACCTGGGCGAAGGTCGACAGCATGTTGAAACCGAAAATCAGGAACAGGCTGGCGAGCGCGATCCACGGCAGTTCGCGGCGCGGCGGCAGCAACCGCTGGCCGCTGGCCTTGACAATGAGGGCCAGCAGCAGCGCCGCCGACGGAAAGGCCAGCGCCCGGATGGTCACGGGCGGCAGTTCGGTCAGCATGAACTTCACCGCCGGCCAGTTCAGACCCCACAGCACCCCCATCAGGAGCACCATCAGGATCGAACTCGTGCTGGTCCGCGTGGTCACAATCGCACCGCCGTTGCTGGTGAAGGGGACGGGGTTTGCCGTCGGCCGCACACGATGGACGAAAGCACCGCTACCGGAAAGCGGCGTTTCCACCCTTCGGCGATCTGCGGCGCGATTGCGGCTGGCCTCCAGGGCAGGCCCCGCCTAGGGTCGGGGCCTCTCACCGGCAGGGCGCCCCCCGCACTCCGGCCCTCCCGCACACCACCGAAGCCGGCTGCATGACCTTCGCATTCGTCGCCTATATCGTCGCCGGCGCCTTTCTCGGTGGGTTTATCAACGGGCTGGCGGGGTTCGGCACCGCCCTGTTCGCGCTCGGCCTGTTGTTGCAGGTGCTGACCCCGGTGCAGGCGGTGGCGATTTGCGTCGTGCTCTCGGTGGTCGGCGGCATTCCGGGCCTGATCGTGGTGCGTCATCACCTGGAATGGCGGCGGCTGGTGCGGTTCCTGCTGCCGGCCTTTGTCGGCATTCCCATCGGCGTGGCCTTGCTGGCCGTGGTGGACGCGCGGGCGCTGAAGCTGATCACCGCGGCCTTCCTGCTGTTCTACGGCGCCTATTTCGTCCTCCGCCGCGACCTGCCCAAGGTGGAGGGCGAATTCCCGCTGGTCGACGCTGCGGTCGGCTTCGCCGGCGGCGTGCTGGGCGGGCTCGCCAGCCTCTCCGGCGTGTTGCCGACGGTCTGGGCCTCGCTCCGCCCCTGGCCGAAGCTGCGCACCCGCGCCGTGCTGCAACCCTTCAACGTCGCCATCCTGGCCAGCACCGCCGTCGTGCTGGCGGCCCAGGGCGCCTACACCCGACCGGTTGGACTGGCGCTGCTGGTGGCGATCCCGACAACGGTGGTCGCCTCGCAGATCGGCATTCGCATTTTCCAGCGCCTGAGCGACGCCCGGTTCCGCCGGCTGCTGATCGCGCTGATCGTCGTCTCCGGTATCGGCATTCTGGTCAAGGAGTTGCTGCTCGCCTAAGGCCGGCGGCGTTGGTCGTCGACGCCCGCTCCCGCTTCCCCGGCCCCGCGCCGGGGTCTCTGGCGGGGGGCGCCTCACCGAAGCCGGACTTCGGGGGACGCGCGGGTTTCGCTTGGTTTCGCCGCCGATGCTTGTCTAAGCTACCCCAACCCATTTGAGCCCATTCCGCGCCGCCCCCGTTCGGCGGCCGTCTTTTGCCTGCCGCAGGAGTTCCCCCATGGCCCGTATGAAATTCGGCGCATTCCTCGCCCCGCACCACCCGATCGGCGAGCATCCGATGCTGCAATTCCGCTCCGACCTGGACCTGGCGGAGCGGCTGGACAAGCTCGGCTTCGACGAGTTCTGGTGCGGCGAGCACCATTCCACCGGCTGGGAGGTGATCGCCTCGCCGGAAATGTTCCTGGCGGCCGCGGGCGAACGCACCCACCGCATCCGCCTCGGCACCGGCGTCGTCTCCCTGCCCTATCACCACCCGTTCATCGTCGCCCAGCGCATGGTGCAGTTGGACCACATGACCGGCGGCCGCGCCATTTTCGGCTCGGGCCCGGGCGCGCTGCCGTCGGACGCCTATGTGCTCGGCATCGACCCGGTGACCCAGCGCGACCGCCAGGACGAGGCGCTGGGCGTCATCAAGCGCCTGCTGGCGGGCGACGAGCGGTTCAGCCACAAGTCCGACTGGTTCACCCTGAACGACGCCCGCCTGCACCTGCTGCCGTTGCAGGAGGAGATGGAATACGCCGTCGCCAGCATGGTCAGCCCGTCGGGCATGACGCTGGCCGGCAAGTACGAGACCGGCGTGCTCTCCATCGGCTCCATGTCGACCGCGGGCCTGAACGCGCTGCCGACCCAGTGGTCGTTCGCCGAGGAATCGGCCGAGAAGAACGGCAACCGCGTCGACCGCAAGAACTGGCGCATCGTCCTGCAATGGCACATCGCCGAAAGCCGCGAGGAGGCCATCGCCCAGTCCAAGGACGGCCTGTTCCGCTGGCACAACGAATACAGCGTCGGCACGCTGCAACGGCCGGGCGTCGCCGCGTTCAAGACCCCGAACGAAGGCATTGAGAAAATGGCCTTCTCCGACGGCGCAACCGCGGTGATCGGCACGCCCGACGACCTGGTGCAGCGCGTCCGCAGCCTGATCGAATTGACCGGCGGCTATGGCGTCACCATCGGCTTCGTCCACGACTGGGCCAACCGCGAGAACACCATGCGCAGCTGGGATCTGGTCATGCGCTATGTGGTGCCGGAGATCAACGGCATGCTGGACGCCTATCGCGAGTCGCGCGCCCATGTGGTCGCCCACCGCGACAGCTTCGAGGCGGCCCAGCAGGGCATTCTGAACAAGATCATGGAAAATCCCCGCGCCGCCGCAGCGCTCAGGGACACCAAGGTCGGCGTCAGCGCGGCCCTGGGTCCGCATGCGGGGCCGGACCTGGAAAAGGCCGGGCGCGCGGCGTCGAAGGCGAAATAACGAGCGAGGACCAGGCTCATGCCGAAAATCGCCTCCCGGTTCGACCCGGCCGCCGCCGAATGGCGCCGGGTCACCGACCGCTCCGACCCCGCCTATCCCGTGGATTTCGAGTACGCCCTGCTCGGCTACGACCTCGCCACCGGGCGGCTCGACATGCTGTTGCGCTATGCGCCGGGCGGCTGCCATTGCCGCCGCCACCGCCATGTGGCCGCCACCGCCACCCTGGTGCTGGAGGGCGAGCAGTTCGTGACCGACGTCCTGCCGGACGGCTCGCTCGGCCCGACCATTCACCGGCGCCAGGGCGACTATGCGCTGGCCGCCGGCGACGCCCACCCGCACCACGAGCACGGCGGCGAGACCGGGGGCACGGTGCTGCTGTCGCTCAACGCCGGGCCGGACGGCGTGCTGTTCGAGTATTTCGACGCGGCGATGCAGAACGGCTTGCCCCTGACCATCGGCGAGTATGTGGCGGCCTGGGAACAGGGCGTCGCCCATGGCGGACATCCCGCAGCGGCGGCCGCTGCCGAATAGGTCTCATTGCCGGATGCCGGGTGCGTGCCTAGGTCTGGGACCGAACCGACGGCACGGATCGAGGACGAACGGGTGAACGCGCTCAGGCGACACGGACGCTGGGTCCTGCTGCCGGCCATGGTCTGGCTGGCGGTGCAGATCGCCATGGCCGCCGGCTTCTCCGTCCCCGCCGTCGCGGCCGACACGCCGGCGAGCCTCTGGCTGTGCGCCGCGGATGGCGAGGCACCGGCCGGTGCCGGCGGGGTTCCCCATGGGCCGGCGAAGGGCTGCTATTGGTGCCACGCCTTCGGGTCCGGCGCGGTGGCAGAGCCCACCCCGCCACAGGCCGAGCCGACGCGCCTGCCGGCACTGCGGAACGATCCGTTTCCGGCGCCGTCGGCCCGGGTGCTCTCGCTGCGAACGGCGGCCTTCCAAAGCCGCGCGCCGCCCGCCGGCCCGTCTGTCTGATCCCACCGCGCCGCAGCGGCGCACACCTCGTATCGATCGACAGGCTCAGAGGAGCCCATCCCCATGACCACATTCGCATTCCCCGGCCGCGCGGCGGCCCTGGCGCTGGCCGCCGCCCTGTCTCTTTCCGCCCTGCCGGCCTTCGCCCATGACTTCAAGGTCGGCGATCTGATCATCGACCATCCGTTCAGCCGCGCCACCCCGCCCATGGCCCGCGTCGGCGCCGGCTATCTGACCATCACCAACACCGGCGCCACCACCGACCGGCTGGTGTCCGTCGCCTGCGATTGCGCCAAAGCCGCCGAAATCCACGAGATGAAGATGGACGGCAATGTGATGAAGATGCAGCAACTGCCGGACGGCGTCGCAATCCCGGCCGGCGGCAGCGCCGCGCTGGCGCCCGGCGGCAACCACCTGATGTTCATCGGCCTGAAGCACGGCTTCGTCGAAGGCGAGACCTTCCAGGCGACCCTGACCTTCGAGAAGGCGGGCCCGGTGACGGTCGAGTTCGCCATCGGCCCGCTGCGCCCGATGAAGGGGCACGGCATGCCGCACAAGCTCGACAAATCGGCGAACTGAGACAGGCTAGCCATTGGCAGCGCCGCCCGGACCGGGATAAACCCATCCCGCGCCCGGGCGGCGTCTTCAAGGAGAAACGGACATGAGCAGCAGCGTGGCGCAACCCGGCGGTTGGACGGTCGCGGACCTGGAACGGGACCCGTCGTGGCGCTTCCGCATCGACGAGGCGGCCGCGGCACACCTCGCCGATACCGTGCGCCGGGCCTATGATCCGGACCGCCCGCTGTTCGCCTACACGCGCGAGGATTTCGATTTCGGCCCGGCGCTCGACACGATCCGGGCCGGCATCCGCGAGGCGCATCACGGCCGTGGCCTCGCCCTGGTGCAGGGGCTGCCGCGCGCCGGCCTGGGCGAGGACGAGTTCCGGCTGCTCAACTGGGCCATCGGCCTGCATTCCGGCGTCGCCCGGCCCCAGGGCAAGGCGAGCCAGTACATCTCCGCCGTGCGCGACGCCGGCACGGACTACCGCTCGGCCGGCGGGCGCGGCTATTCCTCCAACGCCAAGCTGGACTTCCACGTCGACGGCTCCGACCTAGTCACGCTCGCCTGCTACAACAAGGCGCGCGTCGGCGGCCAGAGCATGATCACCAGCACCATCGCTGCCTGGAACGCCCTCGTGGCCGAGCGGCCCGACCTGGCCGAGGTCGCGCGCCAGCCGTTCCAGTTCTCGCGCCAGAACGAACAGGCGCCGGACGAAGGCCCCTATTACGGCCAGCCGCTGGTCGATTTCTGCGAGGGCCGGCTGTTCGGCAAGTGGAACCGCAACCGCGTGCTGAGCGCCCAGCGGATCGAGGGCGTGCCGCCGCTGACGCCCGTCCAGCAGGAATGCCTGGACGTGATGGACGGCATTTTGCAGCGGCCGGCGTTCATGTTCACCATGTTCGTCGAACCCGGCGACATGCAGATCATGAACAACCACATCATCCTGCACTCGCGCACCGACTACGAGGACTTCGCCGACCCGGCGGAAAAGCGCCTGCTGTTCCGGCTGTGGATGGCACCGCCGGACAGCGTGCGCCTGCCGGACACCTGGTGGGATTTCTTCCGCTCGACCGCGCCCGGCACGGTGCGGGGCGGCATTCGCGGCCATTGCCACGACGCCGCCTGTCTGGCGTTCGAACGCCGCCAGGCCGCGAGCCTGGGCATGCCGCCCCCCGCAGCCGAGTGAAGCGAGGGCGCGGCACGCTTCCGGCCCATGCACGGAATAACAGCCCTTGCCTCTCCATTCCCCCACTTCTCCCGCGCAGGCGGGAGCCCATGCCTGAGACCAGAACACAAAGTCCGGACTGTGTGGGAGACTCGGACATTGCCCCTCATCCTCCCCTCCCCCGACCTGATCGGGAGCCCATGCCTGGGAGCTTCTCACAAAGTCCGGACTGTATGGGGAGTCTCAGGCATGGACCCCGTGTCGAGCACGGGGCGGCGGGGAAGGGTCAGGTGAGAGCGCGAACCCGTGACCGCCCCCGCAGACCGCAACGCCCTCACCGTCACCCTCGCCCCGACCCCAGCGCGGCCTCGGCGCCGGCGGCGAGTTCGATGATCTCGGCGGTGATCTCTTCCTGGCGCAACTGGCGCTCCTGCAAGGTCAGGTCCGAGAGCTTGGTCGCGATATTGGTCTTGGCGGCGGCCATGGCCCGCATGCGCGCCTCGTTCTCCGCCTCGAAGGCGTGCATCGCCGCCTTGTAGAGCTGGGCGAACACGTATTCTTCCGACAGGCGCTGCAACAGCCGCTCGGGCGCCAGCATGGTCAGCGGCGGCGCATACGCCGAGGCGCGGGCAAACAGGTCGTAGGAAAGCGGCAGCAGCGAATGCCGGCCGATCTCCAGGTCCGAACCGGCCCGCGCGAACACCAGGTCGACGGCGGCCAGTTCGCCCCGCGCGATGCGGTCATAGAGCGCCTCGGCCAGGTGGTTCGCCAGCGACGGCAATGCCTCGATATGGGTCGGCAGCGTGGCCGACCAGGCCGGCTCCAGGCCGCGCTCGCGCGCCAGGGTCAGGCCGCGGCTGCCTACCAGAAACACCGTGCTGCCCGCAAAATCCGGAGCGACGGCCTCCAGCAGGCGCTCGGCAAAGGTGCCGGCAAAGCCCTGCTCGGCCGCGAAGGCGACGACACCGCGGCGGGTCGGCTCGGTCGAGGCGGGTGCGCCGTCCTGGGGCAGCAGGGCCAGGGCCTGGCCGATGGCGGCGGAGATCACGTCGCTATAGGCGTCGATCCCCGGCAACAGTGCCCGGCAGTGCTGGGCGCGGGCGGCGGCGATGCCGCGCATGGCGGTGACCACGGCCTCCAACTGGCGGACATTCTGGATCTGGGCCAGGATCTGGGCGTGCCGTTGCGCCATCATTCGGCCCCTTCGCGGGCGAAGCGCCCGGCGAGCCGCGCCAGCGCCGCCGCCAGTTCCGCCCGTCCCGCCTCGTCCAGCTTGCCGGTCCCGGCGACCTGCCGGGCGGCTTCCGGCGCATCGCGGTCAAGGGCGGACGGCAGCGCCGCACGGAAGGCCGGCACCCGCTCCAGCGGCACCGCGTCCAGCACGCCACTCTGCACCGCCATCACCAGCCCCACCTCGTCCACCAGCCGCAGCGGCGCGTATTGCGGCTGGGTCAGCGCCGCGCGGATGCGGCGGCCGCGGGCGATCTTGCCCCGGACCTGCTCGTCCGTGACGCCGCCGAAGCGCGTGAACATCTCCAGTTCCAGGAACTGGGCATAGTCCAGGCGCATGGCATGGGCCGCCTCGCGCAGGGCCGGCGCCTGGGTCTTGCCGCCGATGCGGCTGACGCTGGTGCCGACATCCACCGCCGGCTTGTGGCCCTCGTGGAACAGGCGGGTGTCGAGCACGATCTGGCCGTCGGTGATCGAGATCAGGTTGGTCGGGATGTAGGCGCTGAGATTGCCGGCATCGAGTTCCGCAATCGGCAGCGCCGTCAGCGAGCCGCCGCCCGCCTGGGCCGACAGCTTGGCCGCGCGCTCCAGCAGGCGGGCGTGGACATAGAACACGTCGCCCGGATAGGCCTCGCGCCCCGGCGGCTGCCGGGTCAGCAGGGCGATCTCGCGGTGCGTGGCCGCGTGCTTGGTCAGGTCGTCGATGACGACGAGCGCGTGCTGGCCGCGGTCGCGGAAATACTCGGCGAGGGTGAAGCCGGCGAACGGCGCGATCCATTGCAGGCCAGGCGCCGACGAGGCGCCGGCCACGACGAAAATGCAGCGCTCCGGCGCGCCATGGGCGTGAACCGCGTCGATCACCCGCCGCACGGTCGAGGATTTCTGGCCGACGGCGACATAGACGCAGATCACGTCGCTGGATTTCTGGTTGATGATGCAGTCGACCGCCACCGCGGTCTTGCCGATGGCCCGGTCGCCGACGATCAGTTCGCGCTGGCCGCGGCCGAGGGCGAACATGGAATCGAGCACCAACAGGCCGGTCTGCACCGGCTCAGTGACGAAATCCCGCTCGATGATGGCGGGCGCGGGCCGGTCCACGGGCAGGGTGTCGGCAGCCTCGATCTCGCCGGCGCCATCCAGCGGCCGGCCGAGCGGATCGACGGTGCGGCCGAGAAAGCCGGGCCCGACCGGCACCCGCACCACGGCGCCGGTGCCGCGCACCCGGTGGCCGGCTTCCAGCCCCGCCGGGTCGTCCAGCAGCACGCAACCCACCCGGTCGCGGTCCAGGGTCATGGCAAAGCCGGTCTGGCCGTGCTCGAACACCACCAGTTCGTCCAGGCGCACGTCCGGCAGGCCGGAGACCTCGGCAATACCGTCGGCGGCGGCTTCCACCCGGCCCACTTCCTCCACGCTCGGCGTCAGTTCGACACGGCCGACCCGGTCCCTGGCCCGTTGCAGCCAGTCGTCAAGACCCGCGGTGATTGAGGTCATGCCCCAACTCCTCCCGAATGCGCGCGAGATCGGCCTGCCAGTTGTTGCGGATGACGGTGTTGCGCGCGTGCACTTCCAGGCCGGCGACCAGGTCCGGGTCGGTGCGGAACACGGGCTCCACCGGCGCCCCGGCCGCCCGGGCCAGCAGCCCGCGCACCCGGTCGGCCTGGGCCTCGTCGAGCGGTGCGGCCGTGACGATCTCCACCGGATGCTCGCCGTCGGCGGCGGCAAGCGCGGTCCGTTCCGACTCGGGAAGCCCCTGCAAGGCGTGGTCCAGCCCTTCCAGGAAGGCGAGGAACACCGTCTCGGGCGGCAGGCGGCGCAGCAGGCGTCCGGCAATCTCCACCGAAAGCCGGGCCGCCTCGGCAACGACACTGCCTTCGGCCTCCAGCCGCTGGCGCTTCAGGGCGGCCTCCGCCTCGGCCCGCTGGTGGGCGAGCGCTTCGGCCGACCGGGCCAGCAGCCGCTCCTTTTCCGCCGCGGCCTCCGCCTGCGCCGCCGCCAGCAGCCGCTCCCGCTCCGCCGCGATCCGGTCGCGCTCGGCGCCGGCCTCGGCCGCCTGGTGCTCGGCCCGCTCCCGCTCGGCGGCGGCGTCGGCCAGCAGGCGTGCGGTTTCCTCGCGCCGCCTGGCGACGATGCCGGCGATGGGCCGGAAGAAGAACCGCGCCAGGATCCAGACCAGGATCAGGACATTGACGGTCTGGAGCGCCAGCGTCCACCAGTCGAACTGCATGGCGCTATTGGATGAACGGGTTGGCGAACAGCACCAGCAGCGCGATCACCAGGCAGTAGATCGCCATGGTCTCGATCATCGCCAGGCCGACGAACAGCATGCGCGAGATGGTGCCCGCGGCCTCCGGCTGGCGGGCGATGGCATCCATGGCGGCGGCGACCGCCCGCCCCTCGCCCAGCGCCGGGCCGAACGCGCCCAGGCCGACCGCCAGGGCGGCCGAGAAAATGCTGACGACTTCAATCCAGTTCATGGGGGTCTCCGTTCCGGGACTCGTCCGGCTGGCCCTCGGTCAGGGCCGAGCCGATGAACACCATGGCCAGCACGGTGAAGATATAGGCCTGCACGGCGCCGGTCAGCAGGTCGAGCGCCATCAGCGGGATCGGCACCAGCAGGCCCGCAAGCGAGAGGACGATGGCGATGACGAACACGCCGCTCATGACATTGCCGAACAGGCGCACGATCAGCGAGAAGGTGCGGGTGAAGGTCTCGACGATGTTCAGCGGGATCATCACCACCGTCGGCTCGGCGAAGGTCTTCAGATAGCCGACCGGCCCGCGCCCGCGGATGCCGAACCAGAATATGGCGCAGAAGACGATCAGCCCCAGCGCCGCGTCGGTCTCCAGATGCGCCGTCGGCGGATCGACGCCGGGGATCAGGGACGACCAGTTGGCGGTCAGGATGTAGAGGAACAGCGTGCCGACCAGCGGGATAAAGGGCGCAGGGTCCGCCCGCATGGTGGAGCGCACCTGTTGCTCGATCACGCCGACGATCGCCTCCAGCACGGTCTGCCGCGTGCCGGGTCGGAGCGACAGCCGCCGGGTCAGCAGCCAGCCGCCCGCGCCCAGCGCCAGCATGATCGCCCAGGTCACCACCACCGGCTCGGTGATCGGCACCGGGCCCAGCATGAACACCAGTTTGGCGGACAGCGGCGACTCGATCATGGCGCGGCTCCCAGGCGCAAGACCGCGGTGCGGGCGACAAGCAGGCCGCCGGTCGCGGCCAGCAGCGGCAGCGCGCCGCACCAGATGGCCACGGCGGCCAGCACGCCGCCCAGCAGCACCAGACGCCCCGCCTGCAAGGCCAGCGACGGCCCTGTGCGCCCGGCCAGGAACCAGCGCACGCTCCAGCGCAGCGACAGGAAGTGCGCCGCCCCCAAGGCCACGCCCAAGGCAAGCCAGACCAGCAATTGCAACACCCAGGCGAGCGAGCCGGGTTCGGCGAGGATCAGCGCCGTCATTGCCGGTGCATCCATCGCCACGCCGACCAACAGCCCAGGGCCAGGCCCACCAGCAGCAGCGGCGCGGTCCAGAAAATGCCGCTTTGCAGTTCCCGGTCGATCCAGCGGCCGAGAAACAGGCCCAGCAGGCCCGGCGTCACGATCATCCAGCCGAGCATGCCGATCTGGCCGACCTGCCGCATCAGCGAGGGCTCGCCCTCGCGCCGCCAGTGCTCGCGGCGTTCGAGGCGGGTGCGCGCAGCCTCGGCCATGTCGCGGGCGGTGTCGACGCCAGCGGTCTCGCGCCCGGTCGGGTCGTCCCCGGCCGACGAGCCCGGACGGTCCCCCGGGCAGTCCCTCGCCGGGTCGGCGGCGGCACTCACGAGCCGTCTCCCACCGGCCCGCCCCCGACGCCCGGCCCGCGGCCAACGCTTGGCCCGCGCCCAACGCTTGGGCCGCCCCCAACGCTTGGGCCGCGGCCGTCGGGGCGCAGGAAGCGCATGATCTGGCGCACCGCCTTCATCTGCAATTGCAGGCTTTCGGTCCGGGCGGAGCGTTCGGTGTCGGCCCGCTGCCGGAACCGGTCGAGAACCTCCTGTTCCAGCCGGTCCAGCCGGTCCCCCGGCACCGCCTCGCGCGTGGCGATGGCCACTTCGGTCCCGTCCGCCGCCTGGGTGACCGAGAGCACGCCGCGGCGGACGGCGCAGTAATGGCGGCGCTCGTCCGCCCGTTTCCAGCTGACAATGCCCACCTCCAGCGCGGTCAAGAGGTCGGCATGGCCGTTCAGAATGCCGAAGCTGCCGCTCTCGTCCTCCGCCCGCACTGCGGTCACGCCGGTCTCGTCGACGACGACGGCGGTCGGGGTGGTGATCAGCAGCCTCATGCCGCCGCCTCCGCAGGACGGTTGGCCTTGTCGCGCGCCTCGTCGATCGTGCCGACCATGTAGAGCGCGTCCTCCGCCCAGTCGTCGCAATCGCCGGCCAGGATGGCGGCACACCCTTTCAGCGTGTCGGCAAGCGGCACGGAGCGGCCAGGCATGCCGGTAAAGGCTTCGGTCACGGCAAAGGGCTGGGTCAGGAAGCGTTGCAGGCGCCGCGCCCGGCGGACGGCCAGCCGGTCCTGGGCGCTCAACTCCTCGATCCCCAGCAGCGAGATGATGTCCTGCAATTCGCGATAGTGCGCGATGGTCTCGCGCACCTGCTCGGCGATGCGGTAATGGTCCTCGCCAACCACGGTCGGGTCCAGCAGGATGGAGGTGGAGGCGAGCGGATCGACCGCCGGGTACATGCCCTCCGCCGCCATGGTGCGCGAGAGCACGATCATGCTGTCCAGATGGCTGGAAATGGCGGTGACCGCGGGGTCGGTGAAGTCGTCGGCCGGCACATAGACCGCCTCGATCGCCGTGACCGAGACGCCGCCGACCGACGCGATGCGCTCGTGCAGTGCCGCCACCTCCGTCGCCAGCGTCGGCTGATAGCCCACCCGCGACGGCAGCCGCCCCAGCAGGCCCGACACCTCGCCGCCGGCCTGGACGAAGCGGAACACGTTGTCCATCAGCAGCAACACGTTCTGGCGTTTCTCGTCGCGGAAATACTCGGCGATGGTCAGCGCCGTCAGGCCGACGCGCCAGCGCGCGCCCGGCGGCTCGTTCATCTGGCCATAGACCAGGACGCTGCGCTCCAGCACGCCGGAGCCGCGCATTTCGTTCAGCAGTTCGTGCCCCTCGCGCGAGCGCTCGCCGACGCCGGCAAAGACGGAAATGCCCTGATAGCTCTGCACCATGGCGTGGATCAGTTCCATCACCACCACGGTCTTGCCGACGCCGGCGCCGCCGAACATCGCCGCCTTGCCGCCCTGGGGCAGCGGCGCCAGCAGGTCGATCACCTTGATGCCGGTCTCGAACATGGCGGTGGCGGCACTGCGCCGGCCAAGCGGCGGGGCGGGGCGGTGGATCGAGACAAGCGGCAGGTCTGCCGGCAGCGCCGGGCCGGCGTCGCGCACGCGGCCGGTGACATCCAGCAGCCGGCCGAGCAGCGCCTCGCCGACCGGCACGGACACCGGCGCGCCCGTGGGCCGGACCGGCGTGCCGCGTTTGAGCCCGGCGGTGGCCTGGAGGGCGACGCCGCGCACGGTGGCCGCGTCCAGATGCGCCTGCACCTCGACCATGAGCGGCTCCGGCCGGTCCCATTCCACGACCAGGGCCTCATCCACCTTCGGCAGGTCGCCGCCCTTCGGCAGGTTGCCGCCCTGTGGCGCCTGGTCGAATGCGACATCCACCACCGCGCCACGCACCGCGAGAACGCGGCCGGTCGACGGGAGGGAGGGCTCTGCGGGCATGCGTCGTCCTTCGGAAACCGGGGTCAAACCGAATGCAACAATCCTACCCTATCGTCCAGGACGGGCGGTGCATTGAGAAAAGTCAAATGCACCGCCGCGGCCGGTCAGCGCCGCCGCCGCCCTTCGGCCCCCGCGCCTTCGAACAGGATGGTATGCCGGCGCGCGGCATCGGCGGCCACCCGCTCAAAATCCGCATCGGCCATGCGGGTCGCAGGCCCATCGACCAGGGTGAAGTGGCCGAACCGGTCCTCGCCCGCCACCAGCACGACCTCGGTGTCCGGGCCGGAGCGGGCTTTCATCCGCGGCGCGATATAGCGGATGGCGGCGCCGATGCGCCGGTCGCCGGTGCGGTTCGGGCCGGACGCATGAAACAGATGGCCGTGATGCACCGACGCCTGGCCCGTCTGCAACACCGCATCCACCGCCCGGGATTCGTCCACGTCGACCGCCAGTTCCTGGCCGCGGGTCAACAGGTTCTCGCCGGCAAACGTGTCCTTGTGCGGCACGATGCGCTCTCGGTGGCTGCCGGGGACGAAGCGCATGCAGCCGCTTTCGGTCGTGGCCGGCGACAGCGCCACCCAGAGCGTCACCTCGTCCTGCTGGTCCAGCCCCCAATAGGTCAGGTCCTGGTGCCAGCTCACATAGTGCGGGGTGTTCGCCTCCTTGATGAACAGGCCGGAACCCCAGACCAGCAGGTCCGGCCCCAGCACCGCGCTTGCGGCGGCGATCATCTTCGGATGGCAGACCAGCGCGTCGAACCCCGGCAACAGGCGGGCGGGATAGCCCCGCAGCAGGCCCAGCCGCTTCGGGTCGTCCGCCAGCGCGGCTTCCCCGGCTTCCAGGTCGGCGCGCAGGCCCTCGGCGTCCGCCGGCGACAGGATGTCGAGCGGAAAGACGAAGCCGTCGCGGGCATAGTCCGCGGCCAGGGTCGAGGCCATATCGTTCATCGCGGCAATCCTCCAGCCCGGCCCCGTGCGGCCGGTCGGTGGCCTCCTTACCCGGTCGCCGCCGCAAGCGCCATCGACCAAGCCGACCAAACCGTGACGTTATCCGGCCCGCTCCGGGTAATAGCGGCGCACATTTTCGGGATAGCTGCGGCGGAAATAGTTCCAGAGCTGGCCGCCATAGGTGTCCGGATGGCTCTGGCTCTGCATGTCGGCGACGCCGCCGGCCACCTCGTCCGGCTGGGTCATGAAGCCGGCACCGGCATGGCGCGGGCTGGCGGCCACCGCCTCGTGAAAGGCGGGCGCCAGCGGCAGCGGCCGCAGCGAGGTGTCCAGGGATGGCCCGTGGAAATAGCCGACCGACAGGCGCGCGGCCCGCGTCGCGACGCGATGCGGCGTCGCCACGAAATAATTGCCGGTGATCGATTGCAGCACCTCGCCCAGATTGATGACGAAGGCGCCCGGCACCGGTGCGATCGGCACCCAATCGCCGTTGGCGTTCTCCACCTCCAGCCCCGGCGTGGTGCCGGGCGCCAGGATGGTGAGGAAGCCGGCGTCGTGATGGGCGTTGACGCCGAATGCGCCGGGCGGCGTTTCCGGGTAGGAAATCAGCTTGGTGAGCGACATGCGCTCGGCACCGAACATCCGGTCGAAATGGTCCGGCGCCAGGCCCAGCCCCTCGGCGAAAATCCGCATCAGCCGGTCGCCGAGCGTGCCCAGTTCGCGGAACCAGCGGTCCATGGTGGCGCGGTAGCCGGGCAGCACTGCCTCCGGCAGCCACTGGTTCGGCCCCAGCAGGCGCAGATAGTCCGGCCGGACGTCCGGGCTGCGCGCCGGGTGCTCGCTCCACAGGTCGATCTGCTCGCGCACGTCGACGCGGTTGTTGGTACGCTCCGCCCCCACCGGCTCCCAGCCGCGGAAATGGCGCGAATTGCGCTTGTCGATCAGGCGCTTTTGGTCCTCCGGCAGCGCGAAAAACCGGCGCGAGAGGTCGAACACGTCGGTGACCAGTTGCGGATCGACGCCGTGCCCCGTGACCAGCATGAAGCCGATATGGTGGCAGATGTCGCGCACATGGCGGACCAGGGCCGCGCGGGCCGCGGCATCGCCGTCCGCCATGGTGGACAGGTCGACCACGGGGATGGTTGCAAAATCGCCGGAAATTTCGGTCATATTTTCTCCAACAGCGTATCAGATTGGAAAATTGTTTGCTAAACTGCGGACTCCGATGCCGTGTGCGTCCCGATCGCACCACCACCCACGAGAGTCAGCCATGTTCGATCTCGACCAATTCATCGAAGACTGCCGCCAGGCCGTCAAGGACGACCCGACCCACAAGGCCGCGGCGGAGGTGATCGCCCGCGCCGTCAGCGACCCGGACGCGGTGGTGAAGGTTCTGGGCGAGCCGACCCGCGCCGGCAGCCACACGCTCTATCACGCGCCGGACCTGACGATCCTGAACCTCGCCTGGGGGCCGCACCAGACGATCCAGCCGCACAATCACAATATGTGGGCGGTGATCGGCATGTATGGCGGGCGCGAGGACAACGTGTTCTGGCGCCGCCTGCCGGAGGATGCGGACGGCCGCATCGAGGCCGCCGGCGCCAAGTCCATGGGCACCCGCGACTGCTCGCCGCTGGGCCAGGACATCATCCATTCGGTGCTGAACCCGACCCTGAAACTCTCCGGCGCGCTGCACGTCTATGGCGGCGATTTCTTCAACGCCCACCGCTCGGACTGGGATCCGGAGGAGTTGACGGAGCGCGACATGGACGTGCAAGCTTCGGTCCGCGCCTTCGAAGACATCAACAAACGCCTGGGGCTCTGACGTCCATGCAAGTCCAGCCGATTGCCGGTTCCATCGGCGCCCGCGTTCAGGGCGTCGACCTGTCCCGCGATCTCTCCAACAGCGAGACCGCCGACATCTATGCCGCCTTCCTGGCGCACAAGGTGCTGGTGTTCGACGGGCCGGCGCTCTCGCCGGAGCAGCAGATGCGCGCGGCCCGGATTTTCGGCGAGCCCGACCTCTACCCCTTCATCAAGGGCCTGCCGGAGCATCCGGAAATCATCGAGATCGTGAAGACCGAGAAGGACAGGGTGAATTTCGGCGGCGGCTGGCATTCCGACACCGCCTATCTGCCGGAGCCCGCCAAGGGCACGCTGCTGATGGCGCTGGAAACGCCGGAGGCCGGCGGCGACACCCTGTTCGCCAACACCGTCCGCGCCTACGAGTCGCTCTCGGACGGCCTGAAGGCGGCACTGGACGGGCTGAAGGGTGTGAACGATTCCAACTCGCTCTACAGCGGCGGCCGCGCCAAGGCCATGGCCAAGCTGGACGGCATGGCGGCGAACAACAACGCCGAGGCCGAGGTCTATGTCTCCGAACACCCGGTCGTGCGCACCCATCCGGAAACGGGCGAAAAGGGCCTGTATCTCTCCAAGGCGCACACCAAGCGTTTTGCCGGCATGACGGAAGCGGAAAGCCAGCCGCTGATCGGATTCCTGGCCGAGCACATCACCCG
The DNA here is from genome assembly GCA_020638555.1 of Alphaproteobacteria bacterium. Lineage (NCBI taxonomy): Bacteria > Pseudomonadati > Pseudomonadota > Alphaproteobacteria > Alphaproteobacteria bacterium. The sequence continues at coordinate 241,221 of JACKII010000003.1, forward strand.
GCCGGAATTCACCTGCCGCGTGCGCTGGCAGCCCGGCACCGTCACGGTCTGGGACAACCGGGTGACCCAGCATTGCGCCCTGAACGACTACCAGGGCCAGCGCCGGCGCATGCGCCGCATCACGCTGAAAGGCGACCGGCCGGCCTGAGGCCGGCGCGGCCGGTCTTGCAGACCGGCGGCAATCCTCGCCATAACCAACCGGCTGCCATCCGTTTGCCCCAGAGGATTGCCCCCGCCATGTCCCGTCCCGCGATGGACTTCTCCAACCGCCGACTGTTTGCCACGGTGGGGATCACGCTTGCGGCCGGACTGGTCGCGGCGGCCGTGTTCGGTGCGTCCGCAGCACCCTGGGCGCGCCCCGGCAGCCCGCTGTTGCAGTCGCTGGCGATTGCCGGCGCCGTCCTGCTGCTGGTCTCGTTCGCGGCGGTGCTGGCGAAGCGGTTCGGGCGACCGGGCAAGGCGGGGTTCCGCGCCCATGTCGTCCTCGCCAGCCTGGGGCTGGCGGGCGTGCTGGCCCACTGGAGCTTCCACGTGATCCAGTTCCCGACGCTGCTGTTGCTGCTGCTGCTGGCGCTCGTCGCCCTCGGCGTCTGGTCGCGCAGCGCCGGTGCGGCGCAGATGGCCGGCACGTTCGGGCGCAAGCATGCCGCCTTCGCCCCGCCCGCGCCCGCCACCCGCGAGCGCCTGCGCGCCCTGATCGGCGAGAAACGGGCCATGCTTGCCGCGCTCGACCCCGCGGCCAGCGAGGCCACGTTCTCACTGCAACCGCGCCACTGGGTCTCCCGGCCGCGAATGGCGCTGGCCTATCAGCGCCTTTGCGACGAGGAATTGCGGCTGACCGGCGCCACCGCCATACTCTCGCGCGGGCAACGGCACTGGCGGCTGGCGCACCGGTTGCTGGCCTGGGGCTTTGTCCTCGGCCTGGGCCTGCACGTGCTGCTGGTGGTGTTCTTCGCCGGCTATGTGGCGCACGGGCGGGCGATCTACTGGTGGCACCTGACCGCCTGGAATTTCTGACGGTTCGGCCCCGTCGCAGCCGGACCGGCCGCAGCGCTTCCCTCCGACCGGCCTGGTGCCGCCCCCATGCGCAACGGGTGCGACCAATCACTGCAATTGCAAGTCATTCTCATTCGCATATACTCCGCCCCGCATAACCGCTATCGCTGGATCGGAGGAGTCCCGGGCATGGGTGGGTTTGTTCGCGCGAAAGGGGCGCTGGTCGCTCTCGGCCTGGTCGCTCTCGGCCCGATCGCTCTCGGCCCGGTCATGGCAGCCCCCGCCATGGCCGGCCCCGCTGCCGGGCCGGCGCCCCTGACGGCCGAGCAGGCGCTGGGCAGGGCGCTGTTCTTCGACACGTCGCTGTCCAACCCGCCGGGGCAGGCCTGCGCCTCCTGCCACGATGCGGCCACCGCCTTCACCGACCCCGACCACTGGCACCCGACCTCGAAGGGCGTCGACCCGACCCTGTTCGGCTCGCGCAGCGCCCCCAGCGTCCTGTATGCCGCCTTCAGCCCGACCTTCCATTTCGACAAGGCCGAGGGCCTCTGGATCGGCGGCCAGTTTTCGGACGGACGCGCCGCAACCCTGGAGGACCAGGCCAAGCAGCCCTTCGTCAACCCGATCGAGATGGCCAACACCGCGCCCGCCCAGGTGGTCGCCCGTCTGAAAGCCGGTCCGAACGCGGCCCGGTTCGCCAGCGTCTATGGCGCCGGCGCACTCGACGACGCCCCCGGCGCCTATGACCGCATCGCCCGCGCCATCGCCGCCTTTGAGCGGACCCGCGCATTCGCGCCGTTCACCTCCAAGTTCGACGATTTCCGCCGCGGTCTGGTGCGCCTGACCCCGCAGGAACAGCGTGGCTTCGACCTGTTCACGGACAAGGCCAAGGGCAATTGCGCCGCCTGCCACATCACCGAGCCCGCGGACGCACACACACCGGCCCTGTTCACCGACTTCACCTACGACAATGTCGGCATCCCCAAGAATTACGCCAGCGGCTATCTCACCAACCCGCACAACCCGGACGGCCCGGCCTTCATCGACCGCGGCCTGGGCGCGGTCGTGCACGATCCGGCGCTGGACGGGGCGTTCAAGGTGCCGACCCTGCGCAATCTGGCGCTGACCGCCCCCTATGGCCACAACGGCTATTTCGACACGATGGAGCAGATCGTTACCTTCTACGCCACCCGCGACACCCGCCCGGCCTGCGCCAACCCGAAAGCCTCGGCCCGCGAGGCCATGGCCGCCCGCTGCTGGCCGCCGGCGGAGGTGCCTGGCACCGTCAATCGGGACGAGATGGGGAATCTGCCCTTGAACCAACGGGATATCGCGGACCTGGTCGCCTTTCTGAACACCCTCACCGACGGCTACGATCCGGCCACGGGCGAGGCCGGCACCGCCCCGTCATCGCAAGCGGCCCGCTAACCCTCGGCTCGGTGCGCGCACCGGAGCCGGAGCCGTGTTGACCCGGCCGCGAAAATCCCGTTCGTTACCGGAACCCGCTGTCGCACCTTCCGGAAGCCGCGCCCATGTCCAACCGCCTCGCCCTGATGATCGACTTGGAGCGCTGCACCGGCTGCAAGTCGTGCGAAGTCGCCTGCAAGACCGAACACGGGCTCGGCGCCGGCGAGCGGCGGAACCGGGTCCTGTGGCTGCCCAGCCGCACGAACGGCACGGCGCGACCGGCGCTGGACTTCCTGACCATGGCCTGCCAGCACTGCGACCGGCCCGCCTGCCTGCGCGCCTGCCCGGTCAACCCGAAGGCCATCGCCAAGGACCCGGAAACCGGCGTGGTGCAGGTGCTGGAGGACCGCTGCGTCGGCTGCGGCGAGTGCGTGGCCGCCTGCCCCTATGGCGCCATGGGCTATGACGCCGACGGCCACCATGCCGTCAAATGCGATCTCTGCGCCGAGCGCCGCGCCGAGGGCGAGGCCACCACCGCCTGCGCCAGCGTCTGCCCGACCCGCGCCATCAGTTTCGGCGAGCGCGACAGCCTGCTGGCCGAGGCCGAAGCCCAGGGCCGCAGCCTGCTCGACAACGATCCCTGGCTGCTGGAGCCGGCGACGCTCTATCTCGATCGGCTGATCGGCGAGGCCCAGCACTTCACCACCGAAGACCGCGCCATCCCCGGCGTCACCGACAGCGGCCGGTTCGAAAGCCAGCCCTCCGTCTATCCGTTCGGCGCACCCAGGGCCGAGCGCCGGCCGGACACGGTCATCCCCGGCGGCTGCAATATCTGCTTCAACGCCTGCCCGACCAAATACCATTTCCGCGACGGCAAGCTGGTGAAGATCACCGGCAATGACGATGACCCGCTCTACCAGGGCCGCGTCTGCCCGAAATCGCAATTGTCGCTCCAGCTCTACACCAGCGAAAAACGCCTCACCCGGCCACTGAAGCGCGTCGGCAAGCGCGGCGAAGGCCGGTTCGAGCCGATCTCGTGGGAGCAGGCGCTGGACGAGATCGCCGACAGGATCAAGGCCGTTCGCGACGCGCATGGGCCGGAGGCGCTAGGCATTTTCGCCGGCACCCGCACGGGCACGCTCGCGAACAAGGGCTATATCCGGATGTTCTACCAGATGTTCGGCACGCCGAACTTCGAGACGACGGAGCCCTACTGCTCCAGCGGCAAGAACATCGCCTTCCAGTTGGTCCTCGGCGCGGCGGGCAGCGGCAACAGCTACACGCCGGACGACATGGGCTCGGCCGGGCTCTACGTCTATGTCGGCGACAACCAGGCGGAGACGCGGCCGGTTCATTTCGGCATGATCAACGACTGGCGGCTGAAGAACGGCGCGCGCATGATCGTCGTCGACCCGCGCCAGACCGTGACCGCCAGCAAGGCGAACTGGCATCTGCCGGTGCGTCCGGGCTCCGACCTGGCGCTGTTCCTCGCCCTGGCCTATCACATTTTCGACGCGGACCTGCACGATCACGCCTTCTGCCGCGACCATGTCGAGGGCTGGGAGCAGTGGCGCGATTTCCTGTTCGAGAAGGGCTATTCGCCGGACTGGGCCGCGCCGATCTGCGACCTCTCCGCCGACGATATCCGCCAGCTGGCAAAGGAGATCGCCACCGCCGACGGCTGCGTCATCTTCGGCAGCCGCGGCCTGAACCAGCACACCAACTCGGTCCAGAACAACCGGGCAATCCTGTTCGTCGCCGCCATCACCGGCAATATGGGCCGCAAGGGTGGCGCCTATTTCAACGTCAGTTCCGGCAATCCGGCGGAAGCGAACGCGCCGGTCGAGCGCCGGGCCGCCCCAAGCCGGCCGCGCGTGCGCACCAGCCCCGCGGCCTGGACCGACGCCATGCTGACCGGCGAGCCCTACCCGCTCAAGGCCCTGATCGCCAACAACAATCCGATGGCGCTCTGGCCGAGCCAGGACAAGACGCGCAAGGCGTTCGAGGCGCTGGACCTGCTGGTCCATATCGACCTGTACCTGAACGAGACCAGCGCCTTTGCCGACTATGTGCTGCCGGTGGCGACCGGCATCGAAAAGGGCGAGATCAGCCGCGCCAGCGAGGACCGGCGCATCGTCTGGATCGACAAGATGATCGACCCGCCGGGCGAGGCCAAGCCGGACGGCTGGATCTGGATCGAACTCGGCAAGCGCTTCGGCTTCGGCGACGTGATGAAGGAAGACTGGAAGGACCCGGCCCGGTTCTGGGACGAGGCGATGATCGGCCACCCACAGGTCCGCGGCATCACCCAGGCCCATCTCCACGCCACGCCGCGGCGCTGGCTGCGCTTCCCGATGTCGACCGAGGACTCGCCGGAAATCGACACGCTCTACACCGAGGGCACGACCGCCCCCGGCGCGCCCGAAGGCCACCGCTTCCCGACGCCCAGCGGCAAGCTGGAATTCTGGACCGAGGCGCAGGAGGCGAAGTTCCAGGCCCTCGGCCTTTCCGCCCTGCCGGAATTCTATGGCGAGCGCGAGGCGTTGATCGACATGCCCTATATGGAATTGCTGGACGACGACCGGGCGGAGGGCGTGCCGAACCCGTTCCTGAACGGCGCTGCCTACGCGCCGCGCGGCCGCATCGTCTCCGGCGCCAACGCCGCGCCCGGCGCGGCCTTGCGCGAACAGGGCTTCACCCTGGAACTGGTGAGCGGCCGCCCGCCGGCACCGCACTTCCACTCCTGGACCCACAATTCCTGGCAGGCGCAGGAGATGTGGCCGGACCTCTATTGCCAGATCCACCCGGAGACCGCCGGCCGGCTCGGCATCCGCGACGGCGAGCGCGTGCGCATCGAGACCTCCCATGGCGAGACCGAGGCCCGCGCCTGGGTCTATGCCGGCATCCGCAAGACCGCCGTGTTCATCCCCATCGGCTGGGGCGAGAAACAGCCCTACCACCCGTGGAAGCCGGTCAACTTCCTGACCGACAAGAGCCAGCGCTGCCCGATCAGCGAACAGACCAATTTGAAGTCGCTGCTCTGCCGGGTCAGCCGGGCGGCCTGACGACCGATGCGGCCGAACGCGCACGATTCCTTGACAGGATCGCACCGCCCCTGTTCAGCTTGCAGCAAAGTCATCCAGGAGCAGACCACCCATGAACATGCAGTTGAAACACGCTTGCGCCGCCTTGGCGCTGAGCGTCCTGTTGGCTGGCGGCGCCCGGGCAGCGGACGGCTCCGAAGCCGACATTGTCGGCCTGACATTGGGCATGACGGTCGCGGAGGCAGAAGCCGCAATCAAGGCCTACAACCCGGATCTTCACATTCAGCCGCCAGTTCAGAAAATTTATCAATATCGCGTCGGCAACAAAACACACAAAACCGACCCGTTCGTCAGTTATATTTTCGCTGTTTCCGGCAAAAAGCAGCATGACAGTATCTATGTTTATTTCTCTCTACCGCCGTCAGAGCCGCGTGCCATAGCGATATCGCGAATACACAACAATTTCGACCCGCCGATTTCTCGCGAAGCCTATATTGAAGCTCTTCATGAGAAATACGGGCCGCCGCAAGCTTCAGAGATCGATGCGACGAACGACAACAAACGGCAGACGCATCGCTACCAGTGGCTGATTGGCGATGGCAAGGTGCAGTGCCTGCGTGCCATTCCGGGCGGATACAAGGTCGATGGACCTTATGGAAGTGTCGGCGCATCCACCGGTGCGATTGAATCCGGCAGAATCCTGCCTGCGATCCAGAATTCCACCACCGGCAAGATGATCGCCCCGGATGCGACAAGCCCAGACGATTGCGCGGTCTTGCTGACCTATTCGCTCGCTTATGATCCCTTAGGGTCGGCCAAAGGCGTGTTGGTGGATGTAGCCGCCGCCGCCCGCAGCGAGGCCGGAGTTGCGGCATGGATCGATTCGCTGGTGCAGAACCGCCAACCGCCGGCAAAACCGGCATCGGGCAAGCCAAAGCTCTGATCGTCACCGCACCGCCCTTGCCGGCGACCGCAGAAAGTCGCTACGCGACCGCCGCGCGCTGCGTCTAAACTGTGGCTAAACCCTACGCGCTCTCGGAAAGGAGCTCCGCCCATGGCCAGCGCCACCGGCATTCTCGCCGTCGGTTTCGACTTTGCCACCGCCCATGCCGACGAGTTTCACGACTGGTACGACCTGGAGCACATTCCGGAACGCCAGGCCGTGCCCGGCTTCGGGCTCTGCGAGCGCTGGATCAGCGTCGAGAACCCGACCGAGGCGCTGGCGATCTATGACCTGGACAGCCTCGCCGTGCTGCAGAGCGACGCCTACAAGGCCATCGCCTACGACAATCTCTCGGTGTGGTCGAAGCGGGTGACCGCCATGTGCCAGCGCCTGGTGCGCTTCGAGGGCACCCAGACCGTGCCCGGCAATCTCGCCGCGCCGGAGGGCGCCGGCGGCTTTCTGCTCAACGCCATGAACTGCGCGCCGGAGGGCGAGGACGAGTTCAACAAATGGTACGAGGAGGAGCACCTGCCCCTGCTCTCGGCCGTGCCGGGCACGATTGCCGCCCGCCGCTATGTGGCGCCGGCGGGTGCCACCACCACCCACAAATATCTGGCGATCTATCACCTGGAAGCGCCGGAGGTGACCAAGACCGAAGCCTGGGCCAAGGCGGTTGAGACGCCGTGGACGCTGAAAGTGCGCCCGCATTTCCGCGACCGGGTGCGCGTGCTGGCCAAGCGCTACAGCCGCGGCGGCTGAGGCCACCGCGACCGCCCCCCAAAGCTTTCCCGGCCGAGCCGGAGGCGAGCCGGGATCTCCGAGCGAACGCGGCCCGGGATCCCGGATCGGCGCTTCGCGCCGTCCGGGAAAGCGCGCTTCGCGAATACCGCTTCACCGGGCTCGCACGCCGCAGCGGCCCAGATCGGCGCTCCGCGCCGTCCGGGGATCACCGGCGCTCCCGCGCCGTCCGGGGTACGAAGCCCTAGCGCTGCTTGATCGCGCCGGCGCCCGCCAGGCGGTCGATTTCCGCCGCGACCGGCACACCCCAGAGCTTTCCGGCCGAGCCGGAGGCGAGAGCCGGGATCTCAAGCGAACGCGGCCCGGGATCCCGGATCGGCGCTTCGCGCCGTCCGGGAAAGCGCGCCTTCACGAATACCGCTTCACCGGGTTCGCACGCCGCAAGCGGCCCCGGATCGGCGCTTCGCACCGTCCGGGGAACACCGGCGCTCCCGCGCCGTCCGGGGTACGAAGCCCTAGCGCTGCTTGATCGCGCCGGCGCCCGCCAGGCGGTCGATTTCCGCCGCGGCGAAGCCCCAGTCGGCCAGGCCCTCTTTCGAGTGCTGGCCGGCATAAGCCACGCCCATCGGCGTTTTCGACGGCGTGCGCGAGAATTTCGGCGCCGGGCCCGGCTGTTTCACGCCATCCAACTCGATAAAGCTGCCGCGGGCGACGTTGTGCGGATGCTCCATCGCCTCGCTCATCGACAGCACCTGGCCGAAGCACACGTCGGAGTCCTCCATGATCGCCGCCCATTCCGCGCGGGTCTTGGTCTTGAAGATCTCCTTGAGCGTCGCCCGGTTCACCGCCCAGGACGAGCGGTCGAGCTGGTCGGGAATGGCCTTGCCCTTCAGCCCGGTCTTCTCCAGCAGCAGCGCATAGAATTGCGGCTCGATCGAACCGATGGAGACGTATTTGCCGTCCTTGCACTCATAGGGGCCGTAATAGTGCGCGCCGCCGTCCAGGCGGTTGTGGCCGCGCTGCTCTTCCCAGGCGCCGGAGGCCAGGGCGCCGTACATGGCGCTCATCAGCGAGGCGGAGCCTTCCACCATGGAGGTGTCGACCACCTGGCCCTTGCCGGACTTCTGCGCCTCGACATAGGCCGCGAGCGCGCCCACGACCATGTAGAGCGCACCGCCGCCGAAATCGCCAACCAGGTTCAGCGGCGGCACCGGCGGGCCGTCCACCGGGCCGATGGAGTGCAGCGCGCCGGACAGCGAGATATAGTTGATGTCATGGCCGGCGGTGTGCGCGATCGGCCCGTCCTGGCCCCAGCCGGTCATGCGGCCATAGACCAGTTTCGGATTGCGCTTCAACACGACGTCGGGGCCGAGGCCCAGGCGCTCCATGACGCCGGGGCGGAAGCCCTCGATCAGGATGTCGGCCTTTTCGCAGAGTTGCAGGGCCAGTTCGACGCCGTCCGGATTTTTCAGGTCGATGGCGACGTTTTTGCGGCCGCGCAACAGGTTGTTGTATTTCGGCTCGGCCTTGCCTTCCTTGCCGACATTGACGGCGCGGTCGATGCGCAGCACCTCCGCCCCCATATCGGCCAGCATCATGCAGGAAAACGGGCCGGGGCCGATGCCTGCAAATTCAACGACTTTCACGCCTGTCAGCGGACCACTCATGGTTTCCTCACCTTTGCTGAAAAGAGATGTGTTGTCGGATCAACGGGTGCCCGGCAGCATAAGCGCGACTTGTCGACGGTTCAACGCAGAGGCGCAGCCCCCATGACCCAACCCTTTACCGGCATCCGCATCCTGGACTTCACCCAGGTGTTTGCCGGCCCTTATGCAAGCTACCAGCTGGCGCTGCTCGGCGCCGACGTCATCAAGGTGGAGATGCCGGGCGGCGAAAGCGCCCGCTCCACCAACGGCAGGACCGGGCCGAAGGGCGACCAGACCTCGCCGATCTTCATGGCGGCCAACGGCAACAAGCGCGGTATCTGCCTTGACCTGAAACGGCCGGAAGCGGTCGCCGCCGTCAAGCGGCTGGCGACGCAGGTCGATGTCGTGATGGAGAATTTCCGCCCCGGCGTCATGGACCGGCTCGGCATCGGCTGGGAGGTGCTGCACGCGCTGAACCCGGCCCTGATCTATTGCTGCGTCTCCGGCTTCGGCCGCGAGGGACCGGATGCCCGCACGCCCGCCTATGACGGCAAGATCCAGGCGGTGAGCGGCATCATGTCGGTCACCGGCTATCCCGAGAACGGGCCGACGCGGGCCGGCTTTGCCGTTGCCGACGCCATTGCCGGCATGACCGCGGCCTTCGGCGTCGCCAGCGCCCTGATGCAGCGGACCCAGACCGGCCAGGGCCAGCTGGTCGACGTTTCCATGCTGGATTCGGCGCTCAGCTTCCTCTCGCCCACCGTCGCCGACTGGACTTTTGCCGGCTTCCGGCCAGAGCAGTACGGCAATATGGCGATCAGCCGCCGCCCGACCGCCGACCTGTTCCAGGCCCGGGACGGCCATTTCCTGCTCGCCTGCAACACCGACGCCCAGTACGAGGTGCTGGCCAAGGTGCTGGACCGCCCCGACCTGCTGACCGACCCGCGCTTTGCCGACTGGGACAAGCGGTCGGAAAACAAGGCCGCATTGCAGGCGCTGATCAACACGGTGTTCGCCACCGCCACCGCGGCCGAATGGGACGAGCGGCTGAACAAGGCCGGTTGCCCCTGCTCGAAAATCTGGAGCATCCCGGAAGTGGTCGACCACCCGCAGCACGCCTGGCGCCCGTCCGGCATGCAGCAGGTCGACGGGTTGAAGCTGATGGGGGCCGGCTTCTCGTTCGCACACGGCGGCCCCAAGCTGGACCGCCTGCCGCCCGCCCCCGGCGAGCACACGGAGGCGGTGCTGCGCGAGGCCGGCTTCAGCGCCGACGAGATTGCGGCCCTGACCGCGCCGGGCGCCTGAACGGCGGCACCGGAGAGCCCCGGCGCCGGCACGACCGGCCCAAACGCGACCGGGGGCCGTCAGCGCAACAGGTCGGTGCGGCCCTCGGGGATGGCGGCCCCGCCGGCGCCAGCCTGGGCTTCGAGATCGGCGCTCTCGTTTTCCAGCCGATCCTCGGACTCCGTCGCCGGCGCATCGGGTTCGACGCGGGCGACCTCCTGCTGCCGGGCGGTTTTGGCCGCAGCGAGGTCCGCCGCGGTCGCGGCACCCGTCGGGCCGGCCTGCACCAGCGGAACGCCTTCCGGGAAGATGATTTCGCGCGCGTCGTCGGGCATGGAAATTCCCGCCTCGATCAAGGCCGCCTTGACCAGCCGCAACAGCGCCGATCGCACCTTGAGTTCCGAATATCTGTGGCCGTCGAACCAGTAATACACCTTCAGATTGACGGTGGAGGAGCCGAGCGTATCCACCAGAACCATCGGCGGCGGCTCGTTCGTGACCGCCTCATGGTCTTTCAGCACCCGCAGAATGATGTCCTGAACATCCGACACCGAGGCGTCGTAGCCGATCCCCACTTCCAGCACCTCGCGGCGCTGCGGCGCGGCCGTGTAGTTGACGATGCTGCTCTTGAAGATGGTCGCGTTCGGAATCTGGATATGGTTGCCTTCGAGCGACAACAGGATGGTGCTGCGGGTGTTCATGCTCTGCACCAGGCCCGAAAAGCCCGCGACCTCGACGAAATCGCCGGCGCGGAAGGGCTGGCGGATGCTGAGCAGCAGGCTGGCGAGAAAATTCTCGGCAATGTCGCGGAAAGCGAAGCCGATGACGATGCCCAGCACGCCGGCGCCGCCGATCAGGGACAGGGCGAGCCGCGTCAGCCCCGCCACTTGCAGCACGATGTAAATGCCGAGCAGCAGCGTGGGCAGCGCGATGGCGCGAGCGATGACATCCCGCAGGAACACGGAGGCCACCTGCGTCCGCAGGGCGCGCATCGAGAGCCGGTGGACCAGCCGCGACGCATACCAGGCCATTGGCAGGACGATCAGCGCCAGCGCGATCAGCGGCAGCATGGCGATGGCCTGGCGTCCCAGCCGCTCGATCTCCGCCATGGCCGGCGCGAAGGTCCACTGGACCTCCTGGCGGACCGCGATCCGGTTGACCACCGCGACCACGTCCTGGGTCTTGGCGGCCAGGTCGCGGGCCCAGTTGCGGTGGTCCTCGGAGCCCGTGGTGCCGTCCAGAAACACCACGCCGTCCCTCACTTCCACCCGCGGCGCCTGGAACCAGCCGGTGGAGCGCAAAATCTCGGTGATGCGCCGGTCGATCTGGTCGTCACGCGCCACCGGGGCGACGGCAACGGCCTTGTCCGGCGCCGTCACCTCCTCCGCCGGGGCCGGCAAGGGCTGTTGCGCCGCCGCCGCCGTGCCGACGGAACCGCAGAGCAGCGTCAGAACCGCGAGAACCGCCGCGAATTGGCCTACTCGGCGGCCGCCCAAGCCGTTCGCGGCCGCGTGCGAGGCTCGCCCGGTCGTCACCGCTCGATCCGAACCTCGCCCGGCGGCTCGCTGCCCCACGGCATCAACGCGACCGCGGTGACGGCATTCTTGGGCGAGCCGTCAATCAGCTTGTCGGAATAGGTGAGGTAGACCAGGACCTTGCGCTTGGCGTCCCAGAAGCGGACCACTTGCAGCTTTTTGAACCAGAAGCTGCGGCTCTCGCGGAACACTTCCTCGCCCTCCTCGTCGGCGCTGATCGGCTTGCGGAACGAGATCGGCCCCACCTGGCGGCAGGCGATGGACGCGTCGGAAGTTTCCTCCGCCACGCCGATGGCGCCGGAAATGCCGCCCTTGCGGGCCATGGAAAGATAGCAGGTGACGCCGGCGACCTTCGGATCGTCGAACGCCTCCACCGCGATATGCTTGTTGGCGCCGACCCAGTTGAAGGCCGTGTCCACCCGGCCGATTTCCTCGGCCCGCAAGGCGGGGGAGGCCAGCACCATTGCCAGCGCGAGGCCGGCGCCGCACAGTCTGAGAGACAGCATGAGCCCGCGTCAGTCCTCGCAGCGCAGGCAGCGGACCTCGCCGAAAATCACCTCGGCATCGCCGTCCTGCATCGCATAGTCCACCAACACGCGCAGCGCCTTGTCCCGGTCGGGCAGGTCGTATTTCTCGGCCATCTGCGTCAGGAAGGCGACCGCGTCCTCCTGGATTTCGAAGCTGATGCTCACCTTGTCGCCAGCCATGGGGGGCTCCTTCTCGGGGTAGGGAAGGTCGAAACGATTGCAGATCGCGCGGCAAGCGGCAATGCTTGGCCGCAACAAACTTCGGGAGACCATCGCCATGGCTGAAACCGCGCTGGCCGGCGTGCGCGTGCTGGACCTGACCCGCGTGCTGGCGGGGCCGTTCTGTACCATGATGCTGTCCGACCTGGGCGCCGAGGTGTTCAAGGTCGAAAATCCGGACGGCGGCGACGAAACCCGGTCCTACCGCCCGGTCGGCACCGACCGCGAGTCGCCCTATTTCCTGGCGATCAACCGCAACAAGCGCTCGCTGGCCATCGACATCACCCAGCCGGAAGGCGCCATCGCCGTGCGCGCGCTCGCCGCAAAATGCGACGTGGTGGTGGAGAGCATGCGCACCGGCGCCATGGAGCGCTACGGCCTCGGCTATGCCGACCTCGCGAAGGACAATCCGCGGCTGATCTACGGCTCGATCTCCGGCTATGGCCGCACCGGGCCGCTGGCGGATCGCGGCGGCTACGACCCCATCGCCCAGGCGGAGGTCGGCATGATGGCGATGACCGGCGACCCGGACGGCCCGCCCACCCGCATGGGCGTCTCGCTGTTCGACGTCATGGCCGGGCAGTATCTGGCCCAGGCGGTGCTGGCCGCCCTCTATGCCCGCGACCGCACCGGCCAGGGCCAGCGCATCGACGTGCCGCTCTACGATTCGGCGCTGTCCACCATCCTGCCCTACACGGCGCGCTATCTGATGGAGGGCACGGACGAGACCCGCATCGGCAATTCCAGCCTGGTGGCCCAGCCGCTGAACGTCTACCAGGCCGCGGATGCCCCTTTCGTGCTTTGCGCCGCCGGCGACCGCCTATGGCGCAAGCTTTGCCGCGACGGCCTCGACCGCGCGGATCTGGCGGACGATCCGCGCTATGCCACCAATGCCGACCGGGTGGCGAACCACACGGATCTGAAGCGCGACATGGACATGGTCTTCCGCACCGCCACCCTGGCGGAGTGGCTGGAGCGCCTGCGCCGGGCCGGCATTCCCGCCGGCGCGATCCGCACGCCGGGCGAGGCGCTGGACTCCGCCGAGACCCGCGACCGCGGCATGGTCATCCAGGCGCCGCACCCGACCGAGGGCCAGGTGCCGACGGTCCGCTCGGCCCTGACCCTGACCGGCACGCCCGTCCGGGCGCCGGTCGGCGCGCCGCTCTTGGGCCAGCACACGCTCGAAGTGCTGCGCGACGTCGCCGGCTATGCCGAGGGCCAGGTGCGGGGCCTCGCCAACCGCGGCGTGGTTCATCTGCACGGCGAGCCGGCGCCCGACTGAGACCGTCATCATCGGCGTACCGCTTCCTTCCAACCACGGCCAGGATGCACTACCTTTAGAAGGTGTTCGTTTGCAGAAGGGATGCCGGTCATGCCCCCGCGAGAGCCCCTGTCGCTGCAAGTGCCGGAGCCGGAATGGCGGCCGGGCGACACGCCCGACTATTCCGGCATCACCATCCCGCGCGCCGGAACCGTGCGCCGCCCGCCGGTCGACTGCACCCCGGAAACCATCCGCGACCTCGCCTACACCATCATTCGCGTGCTGGACCGCAACGGCAATGCCGTCGGCCCCTGGGCCGGCACGCTGAGCGACGAGCAGGTGTTGCAGGGCCTGCGCCATATGATGACGCTGCGCACCTACGACGCCCGCATGCTCCAGGCGCAGCGCCAGGGCAAGACCTCGTTCTACATGCAGCATCTGGGCGAGGAGGCGATCAGTTGCGCCTTCCGCACCGCGCTCTCGCCCGGCGACATGAACTTCCCCACCTATCGCCAGGCCGGCTTGTTGATCGCGGGCGGCTACCCGCTGAAAGACATGATGTGCCAGATCTATTCCAACACCGCCGACCCGCTGAAAGGCCGGCAATTGCCGGTGATGTATTCCTCGAAGGAGGACGGATTCTTCTCGATCTCCGGTAACCTCGCGACGCAGTTCATCCAGGCGGTCGGCTGGGCCATGGCGTCGGCCATCAGCCGGGACGACAAGATCGCGGCCGGCTGGATCGGCGACGGCTCCACCGCCGAGAACGACTTTCACGCAGCATTGGTGTTCGCCTCCACCTACAAGGCGCCGGTGGTGCTGAACGTCGTCAACAACCAGTGGGCGATCTCGACCTTCCAGGGCATTGCCCGCGGCGGCTCCGGCACCTTTGCCGCGCGCGGCCTGGGCTTCGGCATCCCGGCGCTGCGGGTGGACGGCAACGACTATCTGGCGGTGCACGCCGTCGCCGCCTGGGCGGTGGAGCGGGCGCGGCGCAATCTGGGGCCGACCCTGGTGGAATACGTCACCTATCGCGTCGGCGGACATTCCACCTCCGACGATCCCAGCGCCTATCGCCCCAAGGCGGAAAGCGATGCCTGGCCGCTGGGCGACCCGGTGCTGCGCCTCAAGGCCCACCTGATCGCCAAGGGCGCCTGGAGCGAGGAACGGCACGTGCAGGCGGAGGAAGAGGTGCGCAGCACCGTCATCGCCGCCCAACGCGAGGCGGAGGCGCTCGGCACGCTGCATTCCGGCGGCCAGCCGTCGGCCCGCGACATGTTCGAGGATGTCTACGCCACCATGCCGCCGCACCTAGTGCGCCAGCGCCACGACGCGGGAGTCTGAGCCATGCCGCGCCGGACCATGGTGGAAGCGATCCAGAACGCGCACGACATCGCCATGGAGCGGGACGAGCGCGTCGTCGTCTTCGGCGAGGATGTGGGCTATTTCGGCGGCGTGTTCCGCTGCACCGCCGGCCTGCAGAAGAAATACGGCAAGACCCGCTGTTTCGACACGCCCATCAGCGAACTGGGCATTGTCGGCGCGGCCGTCGGCATGGCGGCCTACGGCCTGCGGCCCTGCGTCGAGATCCAGTTCGCCGACTACATGTACCCGGCCTACGACCAGATCGTCTCGGAGGCGGCGCGGCTGCGCTACCGCTCGGCCGGGCAGTTCACCTGCCCCATCGTCATCCGCATGCCCGCCGGCGGCGGCATTCATGGCGGCCAGACCCACAGCCAGAGCCCGGAGGCGCTGTTCACCCATGTGGCCGGCCTGAAAACCGTGATGCCGTCCAACCCCTACGACGCCAAGGGCCTGCTGATCGCCGCCATCGAGGACCCGGACCCGGTGATCTTTCTGGAGGCGAAGCGCCTCTACAACGGCCCGTTCGACGGCCATCACGAAAACCCGGTCATCCCCTGGAAAAACCACGAGCTGGGCGAGGTGCCGGACGGCTATTACACCGAGCCGCTGGGCAAGGCGGCGCTGCGCCGGGAAGGCCGCGACGTCACCGTGCTGGCCTACGGCACCATGGTCTATGTCGCGCTCGCCGCCGCCGCGGAGACCGGCATCGACGCGGAGGTGATCGACCTGCGCACCCTGATCCCGCTGGACCTGGACGCCATCGCCGCCTCGGTGCGCAAGACCGGCCGCTGCGTCGTCGTGCACGAGGCCACCCGCACTTCCGGCTTCGGCGCGGAACTGACGGCGCTGGTGCAGCGCCATTGCTTCTACAGCCTGGAAGCCCCGGTGAAGCGCGTCACCGGCTGGGACACCCCCTATCCGCACGCCCAGGAATGGGCCTATTTCCCCGGCCCCGAGCGCGTCGGGCGGGCGCTCTGCGACGTGATGGAGGCCGAGTGATGGGCGAACTCTCCGTCAAGCTGCCGGACGTGGGCGAAGGCGTGGCCGAGGCCGAAGTGGTCGAATGGCACGTGCGGGAAGGCGACCTGGTGCGCGAGGACGACCTGCTGGTCGCTGTCATGACCGACAAGGCCACCGTCGAAATCCCGGCCCCCAGGGATGGCAAGGTGCTGCGCCTGGGCGCGCCGGTGGGCGAGATGCTGGCCGTCGGCGCCGAACTGATCCGGCTGGAAGTGGCGGGCGAAGGCCAGGCCGAGGCCGAGGCAAGCCCGCGCGAGGCCGGACCTCAGCCGCCCGCCGCAGCCGCGCCGCAGGCCAGGGCCTGAAGTCGCCGCACCGGCAGAGACGTCCGCAGCCCCACCAGCCCTGCCTCACCCACTGCCCCGCCCCTGCCCCGCCGCCGCCCGCGCGTCGCCGCGACATTCCCCCATGACCGGCCGGCCGCTCCGTGCCGAGGGCGAAACCGCTGGCCGCGCCCTCCGTGCGCAAACGGGCGCGGGACGCGGGGGTCGATCTGCGCCAGGTGCCGGGCAGCGGCCCCGCCGGGCGCATCACCCATGCCGACCTGGATGCGTTCTTCCAGCAAGGCCCCGGCCCCAGCCGTGCGCCGGGTCTGGTGCCGGACACGAACGTGCGCGAGGTCAAGGTGGTGGGCCTGCGCCGGCGCATCGCCGCGAAAATGGCGCTCTCCAAGCGGCGCATCCCGCACTATTCCATCGTCGAGGAGACCGACGTCACGGCCCTGGAGGACCTGCGCGCGGAACTGAACGCCGGCAAGCCCGCCGACCGGCCGCGGCTCACCCTGTTGCCCTTCCTGATGCGGGCGCTGGTCAAGGCGGTGGCCCAGCACCCGGAGGTCAACGCCCTCTACGACGACGAGGCCGAGACGGTGCAGCAGTTTGCCGGCCTGCATATCGGCATCGCCACCCAGACCGACGCCGGCCTGATGGTGCCGGTGGTGCACCATGCCGAGGCCCGCGACATCTGGGATTGCGCGGCGGAACTCCTGCGCCTGTCCGAGGCCGCCCGCAGCGGCCAGGCCACGCGCGACGAGCTGACGGGCTCGACCATCACCATCACCTCGCTGGGGCCGCTGGGCGCCATCGCCACGACGCCGGTGATCAACCATCCGGAGGTGGCGATTGTCGGGGTGAACAAGATCGCCGTCCGGCCGGTCTGGGACGGCGCCGCCTTCCAGCCGCGCAAGATCATGAATTTGTCGTGCAGCTTCGACCACCGGGTGGTGGACGGCTGGAACGCCGCCCGCTTCGTACACACGCTGAAGCGCCTGCTGGAAACGCCGGCGCTGATCTTCGTGGAGGGCTGAGGCCATGCAAGAGATTGCCTGCAAGCTCCTGGTGATCGGCGGCGGCCCCGGCGGCTATGTCTGCGCCATCCGCGCCGGCCAGTTGAACATCGACACCGTGCTGGTGGAACAAAAAGCCCTCGGCGGCACCTGCCTGAACGTGGGTTGCATCCCCTCCAAGGCCCTGATCCATGCCGCCGACGAGTTTGCCCGGCTCACGACCTTTGCCGCGGACGGCGGCGATATCGGCATTTCGGCGGGATCGCCACGGCTCGATTTCGCCAAGACCCAGGCCTGGAAGACCGGCGTCGTGCAACGGCTGACCGGCGGGGTTGCCCATCTGCTGAAGGGGGCCGGCGTCAAGGTGATCGAAGGCCAGGCCCGGTTCCGCGACGGCAAGTCCGTGCACGTCTCCGGCCTGACCGGCGAGCAGTTGGTGCGGGCCGAAGCGGTGGTGATCGCCACCGGCTCCGAGCCGGTCCAATTGCCGGATCTGCCCTTCGGCGGGCCGGTGCTGTCCTCGACCGAGGCGCTGGCCCTGCCGCAGGTGCCGGAGCGCCTGGCGGTGGTCGGCGCCGGCTATATCGGCCTGGAGATCGGCACGGCCTACGCCAAGCTGGGGTCCCGCGTGACCGTCGTCGAGGCGGAGGACCGCATCCTGCCGCTGTATGACGCGGACCTGGCCCAGCCGGTGGCCCAACGCCTGCGAACCCTCGGCGTCGAAACCCTGTTGAACGCCCGCGCCCGGCGTCTGCACGGCGACGCGCTGGTGGTCGCCACGGGTGACGGCGACGAGCGCCAACTGCCGGCGGACCGGGTGCTGGTGGCCGTCGGCCGCCGCCCCCGCCTGGACGATTGGGGGCTGGAGGAACTGGCGCTGGAGCGGGACGGCCGGGCGCTGCGCATCGACGACCGCTGCCGCACCTCCATGCGCGGCGTCTATGCCATCGGCGACGTGACCGGCGAGCCGATGCTGGCCCACCGGGCCATGGCCCAGGGCGCGATGGTGGCCGAACTGGTCGCCGGCGAGCGCCGGGCCTGGGACAAGCGCTGCGTTCCCGCCATCTGCTTCACCGACCCGGAAGTGGTCAGCGCCGGCCTCTCGCCGGAGGCCGCGCGCGCCACCGGCGCCGAGATCCGAATCGGCCGCTTCCCGTTCCGCGCCAACGGCCGCGCGCTCGCCACCGGGCGCGAGGACGGTTGGGTGCGCATCGTCGCCCGGGCCGACAACGGCCTGATCCTGGGCGTCCAGGCCGTCGGCGCGGGCGTGGCCGAACTGGCGGCCGAATTCGCCCTGGCGCTGGAAATGGGCGCGACGCTGGAGGACCTGGCCGCCACCATCCACCCCCACCCCTCCCGCAGCGAGGCGGTGCCGGAAGCCGCATTGGGGGCGCTGGGGCACAGCCTGCACCTGTAGCGCCCGCTCGGGGTCGCTCTCGGCCAGTGGTGCAAAAAATTCAGCGGATCGCTGAAAATTGAGCAGACGACGTAACGCCTGAACCCTCTCTATCGTCCTCCGGACTCTGCGGACGACCGCGGCCTTTGCTGCGGACGCCGCCGTTGGCGATTGGGAGTGATCATGCTGCGGAAATCGACGTCGCGCCGGACCGTTCTGAAACAAGGCCTGATGCTGGGCGCCGCATCGGCCGTAGCCGGCATGGGGCCGCTGCGGCTCGCACGCGCCGCCGACCTCACCGTCGGCTTCATCTATGTCGGCCCCAAGGACGACTATGGCTACAACCAGGCCCATGCCGAGGGTGCCGCCGCGGTGAAACAACTGCCGGGCGTCACGGTGGTCGAGGAAGAGAATGTGGCCGAGACCGTCGACGTGCAGAAGTCGATGGAAAGCATGATCAATTTCGACGGCGCGACCCTGCTGTTCCCGACCAGTTTCGGCTATTTCGACCCGCACATCCTGGCCGTCGCGCCGAAATACCCGGACCTGCGCTTCGAGCATTGCGGCGGGCTCTGGCAGAAGGGCAAGCACCCGGACAATGTCGGGTCCTATTTCGGCTATATCGGCATGGGGCAGTATCTGAACGGCATCGCCGCCGGCCACGCCACCAAGTCGAAGAAGATCGGCTTCGTCGCCGCCAAGCCGATCCCGCAGGTGCTGCTCAACATCAACTCCTTCCTGCTGGGCGCCCGCGCGGTCGATCCCGCCATCACCTGCCAGGTGATCTTCACCGGCGAGTGGTCGCTGGCCGTGAAGGAAGCGGAGGCGGTGAACGCCCTCGCCGACCAGGGCGCCGACGTGGTCACCTGCCATGTGGACGGCCCGAAAGTGGTGATGGAGACCGGCGCCGCCCGCGGCCTGTATCTCTGCGGCTATCATGCGAACCAAAGCCCGCTCGCCCCGGACAAGTACCTGACCGGCGCCGAATGGAACTGGAGCCAGGTCTATACCGACATGGTGAAGACCCGGATGTCCGGCGGCGCGATCCCGAATTTCGTGCGCGGCGGCCTCGCCGACGGTTTCATCAAGATGAGCCCGCTCGGCCCCGCCGTCTCCGACGCCGCCCGCAAGCAGTTCGAGGCCACCAAGGCCGCGATCATGAAAGGCGGCTTCTCGGTCATCAAGGGACCGCTGAACGACAACAAGGGCGGTGTCGTCGCCACGGCCGGCCAGGAATTCCTGGAGACCGACGTGGCGCTGGAAAGCATGGACTATCTGGTGGAAGGGGTGATCGGGTCGACATCCTGACGGGATCGGACGGAAGCCGCCGACCATGACCGCGCAGGCACAAACCGCCGTGCTGGCCGCCGGCGATGCGGCGGACCAAAGGGCCACGCGCCTGTGGCTGGAATGGCTGGCGCGACGGGCCGAGGCCCTCGCCCTGCCCCTGGCGGCATTGCTGGCGGGCCTGGCAGCGTTCGGCCTGTTCCTGCTGTTCCTGGGCAAGTCGCCGGTGGATTTCTATGCCCTGGTCTACAAGGCCGGCTTCGGCACGGCATTTTCCTGGAGCAACACGCTGTCGCGCACCGCGCCGCTGTTGCTGGCGGCCCTGTGCGTGGCGCTGCCGGCACGGCTGGGCCTCGTCATGATCGGCGGCGAGGGCGCGATCGTGCTGGGCGGCGTGGCCGCCGGCGGCGTCGGTGCCGTGCTGACCGGAGTGCCGTCGGTGCTGGGCATCGGCGCAATGGCGCTGGCCGGCGCGCTGGTCGGCGCAGCCTGGATCGGTGCCATCGGCGCGCTCCGTTATCGCCGCGGCGTGAACGAGACCATTGCCAGCCTGCTCATGGCCTATATCGCCATCGCGCTGATGAACCATCTGGTCGAGGGGCCGCTGCGCGATCCCGCCAGCCTGAACAAGCCGTCGACCGCACCGCTCGACGCCGCCTTCCGCATCGGCGAACTGCCGGGCATGGACGTGCACTGGGGGCTGGCGGCGGGCGTGCTCGCCTGTCTGGTGTCGTGGGTGCTGATCGAGCGGACCACCTGGGGGTTCGCCGCCCGCATCGCCGGCGGCAATGTGCGCGCGGCCCAGATCCAGGGCCTGCCGGTGGGCTGCCTGATCGTCGGCTTCACGGGCCTGGGCGGTGCGTTCGCGGGCCTCGCCGGCTTTTTCGAGGTGGCGGCGGTGCACGGCTCGGCCAACGGCTCCCTGGCGGCCGGCTATGGCTATACCGGCATCCTGGTGGCGTTTCTCGCCCGGCACAATCCGCTCGCCATCATCCCGGTGGCGGTGCTGCTGGCCGGGTTCGAGGCGTCGAGCGGCCTGGTGCAGCGGCGCATGGACCTGCCGGACGCCACCGTGCTGGTGCTGCAGGGCTTTGTTTTCGTCGCCATCCTGCTGTCGGAAACGCTCTATGGCCGCTTCCGGGTGTTCACGCCCGAGCGCTGGCGGATTGTGCCATGAGCGAGGGCGATATCGGCCTTTGGGGCGTGCCGCTCGCCATTCTGGGCGGCGCGATCCGCGTGTCCACGCCTTTCCTGTTCGTGAGCGTCGGCGAATGCCTGACCGAGCGCGCCGGCCGGATCAATCTGGGGCTGGAGGGGACGCTGGTCTTCGGTGCGATGGCGGGCTACGCCGTCGCCTGCGAGAGCGGATCGGCCTGGGCGGGCGTCGCGGCGGCGGCGCTGGCGGGGGCGGTGTTCGGGTTGGTGCATGGCTGTATCTGCTCGCTGCCGCGGGTCAACGACATCGCCATCGGCATCGCCCTGATGCTGCTGGGCGTCGGCCTCGCCTTCTTTTTCGGCAAGCCCTACATCCAGCCGGTCGCGCCGGACCTGCCGGCCATTCCGTTCGGCTGGTGGTCGGACCTGCCACAGGTTCGGGCGGCGTTGCAGGTCAACGTGCTGTTCCTGGCGGGAGCGGTCGTCGCCTTCCTGCTCTGGTGGGCGTTCCGCAACACACGCGCGGGGCTGATCGTCCGGGTCGTCGGCGACTCGACGGACGCCGCCCGCGCCATGGGCCTGCGGCCGAACCGGGTCCGCGTGGCCGCGACCGCCGTGGGCGGGGCGCTGGCCGGCGTCGGCGGCGCCTATCTCTCGCTCTACTATCCCGGCAGCTGGAACGAGGGCATTTCCTCCGGCCAGGGGCTGATGGCGGTGGCACTGGTGATCTTCGCCCGCTGGAACCCGCTCGCCTGCTTCGGCGCGGCGCTGCTGTTCGGCGGCGCCGGCGCGCTGGGGCCGGCGCTGCAATCGGTCGGCGTCAGCCAGGGCTATTACCTGTTCTACGCCGCCCCCTATGTGCTGACGCTCGGCGTGCTGATCGCAACCTCCTCGCCCAGCCGCGCCCTGACCGGCGCGCCGGGCGAGCTTTCCATCACCAAATAGGAGGACCGGATGAACGGCCTCGGCGGTCTCAACAAATCCCCGAACGGCGTCGTCCTCGGCCTGGTGCAGTTGCAACTGCCCGTGGTCGAGACGCCAGAGCAACTGGCGGCCCAGACCCGGCGCCTCGTCGACCTGGTGGGCAAGGCCCGGCGCAACCTGCCGGGCATGGACCTGGTGGTCTTTCCCGAGTACGCGCTGCACGGCCTCTCGATGAACACCGATCCGGCTATCCTATGCCGGATGGACGGGCCCGAGGTGGCGGCGTTCCGGGCCGCCTGCGCCGACAATGGCATCTGGGGCTGTTTCTCCATCATGGAGGAGAATCCGGGCGGCTATCCCTACAATGTCGGCCTGGTCATCGACGACCGGGGCGAGGTGAAGCTCTATTACCGCAAGCTGCACCCGTGGGTGCCGGTGGAGCCGTGGGAGCCGGGCGACCTGGGCATCCCGGTGATCGACGGCCCGAACGGCTGCAAGCTGGCGCTGATCATCTGCCATGACGGCATGTTCCCCGAAATGGCGCGGGAATGCGCCTATAAGGGGGCGGAGATCATGCTGCGCACGGCCGGCTACACCGCGCCGATCCGCGAGTCCTGGCGCTTCACCAACCAGTCCAACGCCTTCTGCAACCTGATGGTCACCGCCAATGTCTGCATGTGCGGGTCCGACGGCACGTTCGACAGCATGGGCGAGGGCATGATCGTCAATTTCGACGGCACCGTGCTCGCCCACGGCACCACCGGCCGCCCGGACGAGATCATCACCGCCGAGGTGCGCCCCGACCTGGTGCGGGAGGCACGGGCCGGCTGGGGCGTGGAGAACAACATCTACCAGTTTGGCCACCGCGGCTTCACCGCGGTCAAGGGCGGCGCGCAGGACTGCCCCTACACCTTCATGCAGGACATGGTCGCCGGCCGCTACGCCCTGCCATGGGAGGATCAAGTGCGGGTCAAGGACGGCACGTCGTGCGGCTTTCCCGAGCCGGCCCGCCTGTATGGCCAGAGCAAGCTGGAGGCTGCCGAATGAGCACCATCGCCGCCGATCCCTATCCGTGGCCGTTCAACGGCGACTTCCGGCCGGGGAACACGGTCCTGATCGTCATCGACATGCAGACCGATTTCTGCGGACCTGGCGGCTATGTCGACGCCATGGGCTATGACCTCACCCTGACCCGCGCGCCGATCGAGCCGATCCGGGCGGTGCTCGCCGCCATGCGGGCCAAGGGCTACCATATCTTCCACACGCGGGAGGGCCACCGGCGCGACCTTGCCGACCTGCCGGCGAACAAGCGCTGGCGCTCGCAGCGGATCGGCGCGGGCATCGGCGACCCCGGCCCCTGCGGCCGCATCCTTGTGCGGGGCGAGCCCGGCTGGGAGATCATTCCGGAACTGGCCCCCATCGACGGCGAACCGGTGATCGACAAGCCGGGCAAGGGCTCGTTTTGCGCCACCGACCTGGAGATGATGCTGCGCACGCTCGGCATTCAGAACGTGATCCTGACCGGCATCACCACCGATGTCTGCGTCCACACCACCATGCGCGAGGCCAATGACCGCGGCTTCGAGTGCCTGCTGCTGGAGGATTGCTGCGGCGCGACCGACAAGGGCAATCACGACGCCGCCCTCAAAATGGTCAAGATGCAGGGCGGCGTGTTCGGCGCGGTGTCGGACAGCACCACCCTGATCGCCGGTCTGCCCGGATAGCGAGCTTCCGCCATGTCTGCCTCCCCTCGCCGCGCCTCCATCCATCGCCTGCCCATGGCCGGGCCGGACGACACCTCGGCCATCGCGGCCGGCATCGCCGCCGGGCGGATCGTGCCGGCGGCCGTGGTCGCGATCCTCGGCAAAACCGAGGGCAATGGCTGCGTCAACGATTTCACCCGCGGCTACGCCACCCAGTCGCTGCGCCGGTTGCTGGCGGCGCACCTGCCGCCGGAGCGGGTGGAGCAAGTCTGCCTCGTCATGTCCGGCGGAACCGAGGGCGCGCTCAGCCCGCACTGGCTGGTGATCGAGGCGCGGGAGGATGCTGGGCCGGTCTTGGCCGGCGACGAACCCGCCCTCGCCGTCGGCCACGCCATGACGCGGCCGCTGGCGCCGGAGGAGATCGGCCGGCGCGCGCAGGTGGAATTGGTGGCCGAAGCCGTCACGCAGGCCATCGCCAACGCCGGGATCGAGACCCCGGCGGACGTGCATTTCGTCCAGATCAAATGCCCGCTGCTGACGTCTGCCCGGATCGCCGATGCCGAGGCGCGCGGAGAGACGGTCGCGACGCGGGAGACGCTGAAATCCATGGGCCTTTCGCGTGGGGCGGCGGCGCTGGGCGTGGCGGTGGCGCTCGGCGAACTGCCTCTGGACCGGATCGCGGACACCGCCATTGGCCGGGACCGGTCGCTGGCGAGCGCGCGGGCCAGTTGCTCGGCCGGTGTCGAACTGATGGCCAACGAGGTGGTCGTGCTGGGCCAGAGCCCGGCCTGGACCGGGCCGCTCCGCATCGGTCATGCGGTGATGGGCGATGCGCTCGACATCGCCCCGGTCGTCTCGCTGATGCGAAGCCTGCATCTGGCGGACCCGTTCGGCAGCGGCGCTCAGCCCCTGGCGCGCCCCGTCGCCCTGCTCGCCAAGGCCGAGGCCAGCGCCAGCGGCGAGGTGCGCGGCTGGCGCCACACCATGCTGAACGACTCCGACCTCTCGTCCACCCGTCACGCCCGCGCCTTTGTCGGCGGCGCGCTGGCGGCGCTGCTGGGCGAGACGCCGCTGTTCGTCTCCGGCGGCGCAGAGCATCAGGGGCCGGACGGCGGTGGGCCGGTGGCGATCATCGCGGAAAGGCTCTGCCCATGACCGGGGTCGCGACTCCTCCGCCGGCCGTCGAGGCGGTCGGCATGACCAAGCGCTTCGGCGCGTTCACGGCGCTGGACGACGTGTCCATCCGCATCGCGCCCGGCACGTTTCATGCGCTCTTGGGCGAGAACGGCGCCGGCAAGTCGACGCTGGTCAAATGCATCATGGGCTTCTACCAGCCCGACGACGGCCAGTTGATGGTCGGCGACCGCGAGGTGGAGGTGCCGGACCCGCGCGCGGCGCATGCGCTGGGGCTGGGCATGGTCTACCAGCATTTCACCCTGGTGCCCTCGCTGACCGCGGCGGAGAACCTCTTTATCAGCCGCGAGGATGCGCCGGCGGTGATCGACTGGCGGCACGAGCAGGCCGCACTCGCCGCGTTCATGCAGACCATGCCGTTCCGGGTGCCGCTCGACCGGCCGGTGCACAGTCTGGCGGCGGGCGAAAAGCAGAAGCTGGAAATCCTGAAACAGCTCTATCTGGGCCGCCGCTTCCTGATCCTGGACGAACCCACGTCGGTCCTGACCCCGTCCGAGGCCGACGAGGTGCTGGGCCTGGTGCGGGAGATGACGCGCGAGAACCGGATCAGCGTGCTGATGATCACCCACAAATTCCGCGAGGTCTCGGCGTTTGCCGACGAGGTCACCGTGCTGCGCCGCGGACGGCATGCGGGCCGGCGCAAGGTGGAAGGCCTCAGCCACGCCGCCATGGCGGACATGATGGTCGGCACCGCCGGCAGCGAAACCCAGGCCGCCCGTGTCGGCGGGCCGGGCGCGCCGGTGCTCGAAGTCTCAGGGGTCCGCGCCCTGGACCGGTCGGGCCGGAAGCCGATCCGGATCGACCGTCTCAGCGTGCACGCGGGCGAAGTGGTGGGCATTGCCGGTGTCTCCGGCAACGGCCAGACCGAGTTGATGGAGCTCCTGGCGGGCCAGCGGCCGCTGGAGGCCGGCGAGATCCGGGTGCACGGCCAGCGCTTCGCCGCGACCCGGGCGGAGGCGCAGCGCCACAAGGTCCGCTACCTGCCGGAGGAGCCGCTGCGCAATGCCTGCGCCCCCGCCATGTCGGTCGCGGAGAACGCGGCGTTCCGGACTTTCGACGTCGCTTGCCGGGGCAGCCGCTTCTGGGTCAACGGGAGCGCCATGATGCGAGCCGCCGCGGCCATCGTTGCGGCCTTCAAGGTCAAGACGGCCTCGCTGGATACGCCGATCCGCTCGCTGTCCGGCGGCAATGTCCAGCGGCTGGTGCTGGGGCGGGAGCTGAGCGGCGAGGTCGACCTGCTGCTGATCGCCAACCCCTGTTTCGGCCTGGATTTCTCCGCCGTGGCCGAGATCCGGGCGCGGATCATGGCGGCGCGCAACGGCGGCACCGCCGTCCTCCTCATCAGCGAAGACCTGGACGAGGTGCTGGAACTGGCCGACCGGGTGCTGGTCATGTCCGAGGGCCGCATCGCCTTCGAAGGCCCGATTGCCGCCGCCAACGTGGCGGAGATCGGCCGGCACATGGCGGGGCATGCCTGATGCCGACCATTGCCGCCGAGCCCTTCGCCTTTCCGTTCGAGCGCCGGAGCCTGGGCCTGGTGGTGATCGACATGCAACGCGACTTCGTCGAACCGGGCGGCTTCGGCGAAAGCCTGGGCAATGACGTGCGGCCGTTGCAGGCGATCATTCCGACCGTCCGCCGGCTGATGGATGGGTTCCGGGCCGCGGGCCTGCCGGTGCTGCACACGCGCGAATGCCACCGGCCCGATCTCTCCGACTGTCCACCGGCCAAGCGCGAGCGCGGTGCGCCGCGCCTGCGGATCGGCGATCCGGGCCCGATGGGCCGCATCCTGATCGCCGGCGAGCCGGGGGCGGACATCGTGCCCGAACTGGCGCCGCTGCCGGGCGAACCGGTGATCGACAAGCCCGGCAAGGGCGCCTTCTATGCCACCGATTTCGGCGCGCGTCTGGAAGCCCTCGGCCTCTGCCAGCTCGTGTTTGCCGGCGTGACGACCGAGGTCTGCGTGCAGACCACGATGCGGGAGGCGAACGACCGCGGCTATGACGGCCTGCTGGCGACGGATGCGACCGAGAGCTATTTCCCGGCCTTCAAACAGGCGGCCATCGATATGATCCGCGCCCAGGGCGCCATTGTCGGCTGGACCGCGACCACCGCTCAAATCCTGGAGGCGCTGCGATGACCAAGCCGCTGGTGCTGGCCGACCTGTTGCAGGGCGGCTGGCGCGACCAACCGTTCGAGGCGTTCCGCGACGGCGTCGACATCTGTCCTCTGGTCCAGGGCGAGCCCGCGGTTGCCCTGCTGCGCTACGCCCCCGGCGCGACCGTGCCGCGGCACCGGCATCGGGGGCTGGAAACCATTGTCGTGCTCGACGGCGCTCAGAGCGACGAACGCGGGCATTACCCCGCGGGCTCCGTGGTGCTGAACCCGGAGGGCAGCGAGCACAGCGTCTGGTCCGACGAAGGCTGCGTCGTGCTGATCCAGTGGGACCGGCCGGTGGAATTCCTCGACCCGGAATAGAGCCGGGTTCCCACCCAGGGCGGAGTCTTTTCCCGCCGGCTCACCACCCCATCTTCCCTGTCCTCGCGGAAGCGGGGACCCATGCCTGAGAGGCCAATACCGAGTCCGTGTCCTGTGAGAAGGTCTCAGGCATGGGCTCCCGCTTGCGCGGGAGAAGGAGCAGCAGAGGAGTTCAACCGTTACCGCAAGCGGCCTAGCCATAGTCGTAGTCGGCAACGAAGGTCGTCGCCAGCTGGTCGGCGAACCGGGCGGCGGCGACCGGCAGGGTGCGGTCGCGCAAATGCCCCAGATAGAGCAGCCCCGGCGGCACGTCGCGCGCGTCGAGCGGGATGCTGACCCGGTCGCCGAACGCCTCCGGCTCCGGCAGGCCGATGGGAATCTGAAAGCCGATAATGTCGGGCGCGCCGCTATAGGCCACCAGGAACTCGAAACTGTCCGACTGGATCAGCGGCTCCAGCGGCGTGCCGAGACGGGCCGCGCTGGCATCCAGCAGATAGCGCACGCCATAGGGTGCCAGCGGCAGCGCCAGCGGAAACTGCTGGCATTCGCGCAGGCGCACGCTGGACTGGCCCGCCAGCGGGTGGTCGGCCGCCATCAGCGCGCAGACCGGCTGGCGCACGGTCAGGATGGTGTGGAAGTCGGCGAAACGGGTCGGCTCGAACACCAGGGCCAGGTCAGCCTCGTACTCGACCAGGGCGCGCTCCGCCGCCTCCCGGTCGCGCAGATGCACGCTGAAACTCACGGCCGGGTGTTCGGCCCGGTAGGTCTGAATCTGGCGGGGCAGGAAGAAGGGCAGCAGCGCCTGGCTGCAGGCGATGGAGACATGGCCGCGGCGGACGCCGGCCAGGTCGGCGATCTGCGAGCGCACCCGGTCCATTTCGGAGGCCTGGTTCCGGATATGGTGGATCAGGATTTCCCCGGCCGTGTTCAGGCGCACGCCGCGGGGCAGACGCTCGAACACCGGCGCCCCCAATTCCTCCTCCAGCGCCAGGATGCGGCGGTTCAGGGCCGACGGCGTGATCGCCAGCGCGTCCGCCGCCTTCCGGATCGAACCGATCCGCGCGACTTCGAGCAGATAGGTGAGAGGCTTCAGATGTGGCACGGGAGGACCGCCTTTGACCGTTCGAAATAATGCATCGCTCTGCTGATTTCTTAGCAGAAGACTGCATCGGTTTCCATGGCTAGCGTCTGGGCATCAAGGCTGAACGTCGACCCCACCGCAAGCAGGAGGCAGGACTCATGGATCGTCGGAGTTTTCTCAAAGGGACGGGGGCCGTCACGGTCGGTGCCGGCCTGCTGCCGTTCTTGAAGGTCCTGCCGGCGTCGGCGGCCCCGAACGGGGTGGCCGTGGTGGCGATCAACCGGACCATCAACTCGCTCGACATCCACCGCTCCGGCACCAACCGGCCCAGCTATCAGATCGCGGTCAACTGCTATGACCGGCTGGTGTCGTTCGGCACCAAGACCCTGCCGGACGGCTCGCTCTCGTATGACTACAGCGTGACCCAGCCGGACCTGGCGGAAAGCTGGGAACTGGCGCCGGACGGCCTGTCCATGACGTTCAAGCTGCGGGACAACGCCGTGTTCTTCGACGGCGCGCCGGTGACCGCCCACGACGTGAAATGGTCGCTGGACCGCGCGGTCACCCTGGGCGGTTTTCCGGCGGTGCAGATGAAGGCGGGCTCGCTGGAAAAGACCGACCAGTTCGTGGTCGTCGACGACAAGACCTTCCGCATCGACTTCATCCGCAAGTCGAAACTGACGCTGCCGGACCTGGCCGTGCCGGTGCCGATGATCATCAATTCCAAGGCGGCGCTGAAGCACGCCACCGCGGACGACCCCTGGGCGACCGAATACCTGCACCGCAACACGGCCGGCAGCGGCGCCTATCGCATCGCCCGCTGGGACCCGGGCCAGCAATTCGTCTACGAGCGCAACGACAAGTGGACCAGCGGCCCGCTGCCCGGCGTCCAGCGGGTGGTGGTGCGCGAGGTTCCCTCGCAGGCGACGAGCCGGGCGCTGGTGGAGCGGGGCGACGTGCAACTGGCCTTCGGCATCCCCAACAAGGACGCGAGCGAACTGACCGCCGACAAGGACCTGACGGTCGTCAGCACGCCGGTCGAGAACTGCATCAACTGCGTCGGCCTGAACCTGAAGTTCGAGCCGTTCCAGGACCGGAAGGTGCGCCAGGCGGTGGCCTATGCCATCCCCTATGCCGAGGTGTTCAAGGCCGCCGCCTATGGCCAGGGCGTCGGCATGTGGGGCGGCGCGTCGATGACGCCGGCGGATATTTCCTGGCCGCAGCCCTTCCCCTATGCGCTGGACCTGGACAAGGCCAAGGACCTGTTGAAGGAGAGCGCGTTCGCCGGCGGCTTCAAGACCACCTTCTCCATCGACCTGTCGCAGGCCAGCTGGATGGAGCCGACCGCGCTGCTGATCCAGGAAAGCCTGGCCAGGATCGGCATCGAAACGACCATCGAGAAAATCCCCGGCGCCAACTGGCGCACGGCCAACCTGGTCGAAAAGCGGCTACCGCTGCACCTGGAGAATTTCGGCGGCTGGCTCAACTACCCCTGCTATTATTTCTTCTGGGCCTACCTGAAGGGCCACCTGTTCAACTCCTCCAACTACGACAATCCGGAGGTGGCGAAGCTGGTGGACGAGACCCTGCACATCCCGACGGACGATCCCGACTACGCGCCCAAGATCAAACGCCTGATCGCCATCGCGTTCGAGGACGTGCCGCGGATCCCGCTCTGGCAGCCGAGCCTCAATTCCGCCATGGCGCAGGACCTGAAAGGCTACGAATACTGGTTCCACCGCCAGCTCGACGCCCGCAAGTTTGCGGTCGGCTGAGGGCGAGCGCGGGGAGCGGCGGCCATGACATCCTCTCGGCGACTTTGGATGGTGTTCGGACGGATCGGACAGGCGCTGCCGGCGCTGGTCGGCGTGGTGGTCGTGACCTTCCTGCTGACCCGCGCCCTGCCCGGCGACCCGGCCGCCTATTTTGCCGGGCCGGCGGCGGACGCGCACTCGATCCAGCAGGTGCGGCAGGCGCTGGGTCTGGACCGCTCCCTGCCCGAACAGTTCCTGGTCTATGTCGGCGATCTGTTGCGCGGCGATCTGGGCATGTCGATCTCCACCGGCCAGCCGGTGGCGGACGAGCTGGCCCGCCGCCTGCCGGCCTCGCTGGAACTGACCCTGGGCGCGCTGCTGCTGTCGCTGGCGGTGGCGGTCCCGATGGGCGTGCTGGCCGCGACCCGGCCCGGCACGCTGGTCGACCATGCCTGCCGGGTCGTTGCGACCGCCGGCGTCTCGCTGCCGACCTTCTTCACCGGCATCGCCCTGGTCTTCGTGTTCTACTACCTACTGGGCTGGGCGCCGGCGCCGATCGGCCGGCTGGACTTCGCCTATCTCTCGCCGCCGGACATCACGGGCTTCTACACCGTCGACGCCCTGCTGGCGGGCGACACCGAGACCGCCTATGCCGCGGCCAGCCAGTTGTTCCTGCCCATGCTGACCCTGGCCCTGTTCACGCTCGCCCCCATC
Source organism: Alphaproteobacteria bacterium (assembly GCA_020638555.1). Taxonomy (NCBI): domain Bacteria; kingdom Pseudomonadati; phylum Pseudomonadota; class Alphaproteobacteria; species Alphaproteobacteria bacterium. Next base: position 272,177 of record JACKII010000003.1, read on the forward strand.
GCGCGCATGACGCGGGGGGCGATGTTGCAGGCGCTGAACAGCGACTTCATCCGCACGGCGCGGGCCGCGGGCCTGTCGCGCCGGGTGGTGCTGCACCGCTATGCCTTCCGCAACGCCATGCTGCCGGTCATCACCACGCTCGGCATGGTGTTCTCCTTCACCCTGGGTGCCAACGTGCTGGTGGAGAAGGTGTTCGCCTGGCCGGGCATCGGCTCGTTCGCCGTCGATGCGCTGGTGGTCTCCGACTACGCCGCGGTGCAGGGGTTCGTGCTGTCCATGGCGGTGCTGTTCGTGGCGCTGAACCTGGCGATCGACATCGCCTACACGCTGATCGACCCCAGGATCCAGAGCGATGACTGACGCCACCGCCGCCGCCTCCACCGCCGCCCCTGCGCGACCCGCACGGCGCAGCCATCTGGTCTATGTCCTGACCGAGAACCCGGTCAGCATCGTCGCGATCCTGGGCTTTGCCCTGGTGGTGTTCGCCGCCGTGTTCGGCCCGGCCATCGCGCCCTACGACCCGCTGGCGACCGATGCCGCCAACGCCCTGCAAGCGCCCTCGTGGCACCACTGGTTCGGCACGGACCAGTTGGGCCGGGACGTGTTCAGCCGGGTGCTGGCCGCCGCGCGGCTGGACCTGATGATCTCGGTCTCGGCCGTGACGCTGTCCTTCTTCGTCGGCGCCGCCATCGGCTCCAGCGCCGGCTATTTCGGCGGCTGGGTCGACAGGATCAGCGGCCGCGTCATCGACACGATCATGGCGTTTCCGCTGTTCGTGCTCGCCATGGGCATTGTCGCAGCGCTCGGCAACACGGTGGAGAGCATCATCTACGCCACCGCCATCATCAACGTGCCGTTCTACGCCCGCGTCGCCCGGGCCGAGGCCGCCATCCGGCGCAATGCGGGCTTCGTGCAGGCCGCGAAGCTTTCCGGCAACCGCGACTGGCGCATTCTGGCGACCCAGGTGTTTCCCAATGCCTTGCCGCCGATGGCGGTGCAGGCCTCGCTCAACATGGGCTGGGCGATCCTGAACGCCGCCGGCCTCTCGTTCATCGGCCTGGGCGTGCGGCCGCCGACGCCGGAATGGGGGATCATGGTGGCGGAAGGCGCCAACTTCATCGTCTCCGGCGAGTGGTGGCTGGCGATCTTTCCGGGCCTGGCGCTGATGCTCACCGTGTTCACGTTCAACCTGCTGGGCGATGCGCTCCGCGACATCGTCGACCCGAGGCAACGGACATGAGCGAACCGACAGCGCCCCTGATTTCGGTCCGGAACCTGACCGTCGCCTTCGGCACGCGCGAGGGGGTGGTGACCGCCGTGCGCGACGTCTCCTTCACCCTGGGCCGCGGCGAGACCCTGGGCATTGTCGGCGAGTCCGGCTCGGGCAAGTCCGTCACCTCTTACGCCCTCATGGGCATTCTCGACGCCAACGGCCGGGTGACCGAGGGCGAGATGCGCTATTCCGGCATCGACCTGCGCCGCGCCGACCAGCGGCAAATGCGCGACATTCGCGGCCGCGAAATCTCGATGATCTTCCAGAATCCGCGCAGCGCCCTGAACCCGATCCGCAAGGTGGGCCAGCAGATCGAGGACGTGCTGCGCGAACACTCGGTCGCGGTCGGCGCCGAGGCGAAGCGCCAGACCATCGACCTGCTGGACCGGGTGCGCATCCGCGATCCCAAGGGGCGCTATCACGCCTATCCGCACGAGCTGTCCGGCGGCATGTGCCAGCGGGTGGTGATCGCGCTGGCGCTGGCCTGCCGGCCCAAGGTGCTGATCGCGGACGAGCCGACCACGGGCCTGGACGTGACCACCCAGAAGGCGATCATGGACCTGGTGCAGGAACTGGCGCGGGAGCGCGGGCTTTCCACCATTCTGATCACGCACGATCTGGGCCTGGCCGCCAGCTATTGCGAGCGGCTGGTGGTCATGCAGCGCGGCGCGGTGGTCGAGAGCGCGGCCGTCGAGCCCCTGTTCGCCGCGCCGAGCCATCCCTACACCCGCGCCCTGATCGAGGCGACGCCGCGGCGGACCGGAACCGTCCGCGCGCTGTTGCCGCCGGACGACCCGCGCCGGACGGAACCGGACCCGAAGCCGTCGGCGGGTTCGTCCGCCGAGCCGTTGCTGGCGGTCCGGGGCCTGATCAAGGAATTCGGCGGCGGCGGTCCCGGCCTCGGCTGGCTGCCCTGGCGCAGGGATGACAAGGCCGAGCCCGCCTTCCGCGCGGTGGACGACCTGTCCTTCGACCTGCATGCGGGCGAAAGCCTGGGCCTGGTGGGCGAGTCCGGCTGCGGCAAGTCCACCACGTCGATGATGATCATGCGCCTGCTGGACCCCACCGCCGGCTCGATCCGCCTCGCCGGCGAGGAGATTGGTGCGGTGCCGGCGGCCCGCTTTGCCCGGCATCCGGCGCGGGCCAAGCTGCAATTCGTGTTCCAGGACCCGACCGACTCGCTGAACCCGCGCTTCACGGCGGCCCGGTGCATCGCCGACCCGTTGCTGCGCCTCGGCCATCTGGCCGGCGGCAAGGCCGTGGCGGCGCGCGTCGAGGCGTTGGCCGACCGGGTGAACCTGCCGCGGGAATTGCTGACCCGCTTCCCGCACCAGTTGTCCGGCGGCCAGAAGGCGCGGGTCGGCATCGCGCGCGCCATCGCCCTCGACCCCAGCGTGCTGATCCTGGACGAGCCGACCGCGGCACTGGACGTGTCGGTACAGGCGGTGGTGCTGAACCTGCTGGCCGACCTCCGCGCGCAACTCGGCATGAGCTACCTGTTCGTCAGCCACGACCTGAACGTGGTCCGCCTGCTGTGCGAGCGGGTGATGGTGATGCGCGCCGGCCGCATCGTCGAGCAGGGACCGACCGAGCAAGTCATGACCAGCCCGGCGACCGATTACACGCGGCAGCTTCTGGCTTCGAGCCCGGAACCGCCTCTCCCCCCTGCCGCCCTGGAGGCCGCGGAATGAGTCTCAGTCTTTCGGAATACCGACAGGCTTACGCCAATGGCGCCAAGCCGCAAGACCTGATCGCGGCGGCGCTGCACCGGCTGGAGCGGATCGACGATCCGGGCATTTTCCTGCATCTGGCCGACCGGGCGGCACTCGACGCGGCCATCGCGGCGCTGGGGCCGTTCGAGCCCGCCGCCCGGCCGCTCTGGGGCGTGCCGTTCGCGGTCAAGGACAATATCGACGTCGCCGGCATGCCCACCACGGCCGCCTGCCCGGCCTATGCCTATACGCCGGACCGGGACGCCGAGGTGGTCGCGCGCCTCAGGGCCGCCGGCGCGATCCCCATCGGCAAGACCAATCTGGACCAGTTCGCCACCGGCCTGGTCGGCCTGCGCACGCCCTATCCCGCCCCCCGCAATGCCCTGGACCCAAAATTGGTGCCGGGCGGCTCCAGTTCCGGGTCGGCGGTGGCGGTGGCACAAGGCATCGTGCCCTTCGCGCTGGGCACGGACACGGCCGGTTCGGGCCGGGTGCCGGCGGGGCTGAACGGCCTGGTGGGGCTGAAGCCCAGCCTGGGCGCGCTCTCGACCCGCGGCGTGGTGCCCGCCTGCCGCAGCCTGGATTGCGTCTCCGTGTTCGCCCGCTCCGTCGCCGACGCCCTGGCGGTGTTCGAAGCCGCCGCCGGTTTCGACCCCGCGGACGCCTATTCGCGGCCGGTCCTCCAAGAGCCCCCCTGGCCGGCGCTCGCCGGCCTGACCGTCGGCGTGCCGGCGCCGGCGGACCGGCGGTTCGACGGCTGCGAAGCGTCCGCCACGGCCTATGCCGCCCTGCTGGATCGCCTCGCGGGGCTCGGCGTCCGCATCCGGGAATTGCCGTTCCAGACCTTCTACGCCATTGCCGCCCTGCTCTATGAGGGGCCATGGGTGGCCGAACGCTATGCCGCGATCCGGCCCTTTATCGAAGCCCAGGCCGATGCCCTTCACCCGGTCACGCGCGCCATCATCGAAAAGGCGCCGGCCTACAGCGCCGCCGACGCCTTCGCGGCCACCTACGCGCTCGCCGATCTGCGCCGGACGGTGGAGCCGTTGCTGGCGGAGGTCGACCTGCTCTGCGTGCCGACCGCACCGCGCAACCCGACCACGGCCGAGGTGCTCGCCGACCCGATCGGCGTCAACGCGATGCTCGGCACCTATACCAACTTCGTCAATCTGCTGGGCCTTTGCGGCCTGACCGTGCCGGCCGCCGCCCGTCCCGACGGCCAGCCGGCGAGCCTGACCCTGCTGGCCCCGGCCGGCCACGATCTGCGGCTGGCCCATCTCGCCACGGCGCTGGCCCCGGCCCTGGCCGGCGGGGGCGACACGGACGCGGTGCTGCTGGCCGTGGTCGGCGCTCATCTCTCGGGCATGGCGCTGAACCACCAGTTGCAGGACCTGGGCGCCGCCTTCGTCGAGGCGACGGAGACCGCACCGCTCTACCGGCTGTTCGCCCTGCCCGACAGCGAACCGCCGAAGCCCGGCCTGTTGCGCGGCCAGCCGGGCGGCGCGGTCCAGGTGGAAGTCTACCGCCTGTCGCACGCCGCCTTCGGCCGGTTCGTCGCCGCGATCCCGCCGCCGCTGGGGATCGGCGATCTCCGGCTGGCCGACGGTCGCCGGGTGAAGGGGTTTCTGGTGGAGGCCGAAGCGGTCGCCGACGCCCGCGACATCACCCGGTTCGGCGGCTGGCGGGCCTTCACCGCGCACTCGGCAGCGACGGAGGCGGTCTGACTGCCCGCCCCTCGCCGCCGGCGTCACTCCGTCAGGAAGTGCAGGTTCTGGCAGTTGCGGACCGAGCCGTCGCGGATGCGCTGGGCCGCCGTCGCCACCGCCTTGGAGCGCAGGTCGCGCAGGCCGGGCGGGCTGTAGAAAGCCGCGTGCGGCGAGACCATCAGCCGGCCGTCCAGCCAGTCCTCGCCGGCCATGAAGGCCTTGATCAGCGGATGGCTCGCGTCCGCCGGTTCCTGCGGCAGCACGTCGAGCCCGGCACCGGCGGGACGGCCGGCCTTCAGCGCGTCGTACATCGCGTCCAGGTCGACAATCGGCCCGCGGGCCGTGTTCACCACCACCGCGCGCTCGTGCATGCGCCCCAGCAGGTTGGCGTTGATGGCGCCCCGGGTCTCATCCGTCAGCGGCGAGTGGATCGAGACGGTGTCCGCGGTCTCGAACAATTCCTCGGCCGAGGCAAGCCGCTTATAGCCCGTGGCCAGTTCATAGCCGTCCGGCTGGTAGGGGTCGTAGAACACCACGGTCATGTCGAACGCGGCGGCCCGGCGCGCGGCCGCCAGGCCGATCCGGCCCATGCCGAACACGCCGAAGGTGCGGCCCCGCAGACGGTCGATGCAGGGGCTTTCCACATAGCGCCAGAGGCCGGCCGGGTCCTGGCGCATTCGCTGCTCGTAACGGTTCAGGCCGCGGCGCAGCGCCAGCATCAGGGCGATGGCATGGTCGGCCACCTCGGTCGTGCCATAGTCGGGCACGGTGCAGACGGCGATGCCGCGCTCGCCCAGCACTTTCAGGTCGAGCCCGTCGAAGCCGACGCCGCCCCGCACCACGATCCGCGCCCGCTGCAGCTTCGGCAGCGCCGCCATCACCGCGCGGGTGCCGCGATAGGTGACGATGGCATCCGCCCGCGCCCAGGCGTCGTCGGTCACCTCCTCCGGCGCGCTGAAGGCCTCGATCTCGATATCCGGCCCGGCCGCCTCCTGCTCCAGTCCGTCGTCGGAGGCGTGGCGGTCGGTGATGAGTATGCGCATGGGAGCTGATCCGTCGGTTGTCTGAACACGGCGGATCATGAACCGGGCCGTCCGGAAATGTCCAGACGGCTCCGGCCCGATGCAAAAAGGGACGGCAGCGGTCAGCCGAGGTCCGGCCGCCGGTCCCGCCAGGGCGTCGCCCGCTCGAACGCGTCGGCCACCCGCATCACCGTCGCCTCGTCGAACGGCCGGCCGACGATCTGCATGCCCACCGGCAAGCCGCTCTCGGCAAAGCCGTTGCAGACCGAGGCGACCGGCGAGCCCGTTGCGTTGAACGGCGAGGTCAGCAAGGGGCGCTGGAAGACGTAGATCGGCGACATCTGGTCGATCGGCGGCGCCGGGCCCCAGCCGCCGGCGGTCAGCAGCACGTCATAGTCCGCAAACTGCGCCTGCAATTCCGCCGCCAGCACCCGCCGCAGCCGCACCGCCTGCACATAGTCCTGCGCCGTCAGCACCGAGCCCAGCATCATGCGGTCGCGGAAAATCTCGCCATACTTCTCCGGTGTCGTGCGCAGGTGCGGCTCGTGGATCGCCATCGCCTCGCCCATCATCACGATCACGGCGCAGGCGTGATAGGTCTGGAGCGCGGACACCTGCACCGGCTCCACCACCGCACCCAGGCCCTGCAATGTCTCGACCGCCGCATCCATGGCCTGCATCACCGGGGCTTCCGCGTGGTCGTCGCCGTCGTAGAAATGCCGGATATGGCCGATCCGCAGGCCGCGGATATCGCCCGTCAGCGCCGCACAATAGTCGGGCACGGGCCGGTCCGCCGACCCCGGATCGCGCGGATCGTGACCGGCCAGCGCCTGCAGGATCATCGCGCTGTCGCGGATGGTCCAGGTCATCGGCCCGCAATGGTCCAGCGAAAACCCGAGCGGCGAGACGCCCCGGCGCGAGACGCGGCCATAGGTCGGCTTCACCCCGGCGATGCCGCAAAAGAAGGCCGGCATGCGGATGGAGCCGGCCGTGTCGGTGCCGAGCGTGCCCAGCGCCAGACCGGCCGCGGTCGCGGCACCCGAGCCGCTGGACGAGCCGCCGGTGAAATGGTCCGGGTTCCAGGGATTGCGCGCCGGTGGCGCCGGCAGGTCCCAGGACGGACCGCCAAAGGCGAATTCGTGGGTCTGCAATTTGCCGAGCAGAACGGTGCCCGCCTCCCTCAACCGGGCGGCGCAGACGCTGTCCGCCGCGGGCACCCGGTCGGCGTGCAGATGCGAGCCGCTGGTGGTGCGAATGCCGGCGGTATCGTAAATGTCCTTCAGGGCGACGGGAATGCCGCAAAGCGGGCCGCCCTCCCCCTTCGCAATCGCAGCATCAGCGCTCCTGGCGTCGTCCAGGGCCCGCTCCGCCGTGACCAGAAGATAGGAATTGACCGTCGGATCGACCGCCTCGATCCGGGCCAGCAGGTGTTCGGTCAGCTCCACGGCCGACAGCGCGCGCGACCGAAGCAGCTCTGATGCTTCGGCAATCGTCAGAAAATGCAATGGCTTGCTGCTCACGTGGCGTCTCCCGCACGGGCGGGTTCGACGAACACATGCGCCGGCTCCAGCGCCATGTCCGCCGTCGCCTGGCGCACACGCTGTTGCAGCGCCTCGATTGTGTGCAATGCAGCATACAATGCCTGCAATTTGGCCTGTTCCGGGGCGTACCCGTTTGCGGCCAGTACCGCGGCAAAGGTTTCGAAACGCAAGGATGGGGTTGGGGGCATGGCAAGGCTCCTGAGGGGTTTCACACACCGAGCCTGCAAGGATCGTGCCAAGGGCGGGGCCGAATTCACGATTTGGCATGCCACTTGCGAGATCGGCTCGCGAAGGCAGTGTCGCGGCCATGCCGTCCCCCGGAGCCGGCCGCCCTGCCCGTGACCGAAACCCCCGATAACGGGGAAGGGAGACCGAATTGATGCGTTTCGATTTGAAGACGTCCTGGCGGCGCATGCTGCTGGCGACCAGTGCGGCCGTTCTGGGGCTCGGCCTGGCAGCGCCGGCGATGGCGGGCGGCACGCTGCGCATTGCCATGACCGCGTCCGACGTGCCGACCACCACCGGCATGCCGAACAACGGCTATGAGGGCATGCGCTTCCTCGGCTACCCGATCTTCGAAGGGCTTGTGCTCTGGGACCTCTCCAGCGCCGACACGCTGGCGGATATCCGCCCGGGCCTGGCCGAAAGCTGGAGCCAGGACCCGAACGACCCGACGAAATGGGTGTTCAAGCTGCGCCACGGCGTCACCTTCCACGACGGCTCGCCCTTCAACGCCGACGCCGCGATCTGGAACTTGGAGCGGTATTACAATTCCGACGCGCCCCAGTTCGAGCCGCAGGGCTCCGCCATTGTCCGGGCGCGCAACCCGAATGTGGCGGGCTATCGCAAGATCGACGACTACACGCTGGAGATCAGCACCGACCGACCGCTCAGCTACTTCCCCTATCTGCTGGTCTACATGCTGTATTCCAGCCCGACCCAGTTCGAGAAGGTGGGCAGCGACTGGGCCGCGTTCGCCAAGGCGCCGTCCGGCACCGGCCCGTTCAAGATCACCGATTTCAAGCCGCGCATCAGCGTCAGCCTGGCGAAGAACGCCACCTATTGGGACAAGGACCGCGTGCCGAAGCTGGACGGCATGGAGCTTTATCCCATGCCCGAGGCGACCACGCGCCTGGCGGCGCTGCGGTCCGGGCAGGTGGACTGGATCGAGGTGCCGCCGCCGGATGCGATCCCGAGCCTGAAAGGCGCCGGCTATGAGATCGTCACCAACAGCTATCCGCACAACTGGCCGTGGGTGTTCAACCTCGCCAAGGAAGATTCGCCCTTCCGCGACGTGAAGGTGCGGCAGGCCGCCAATTACTGCATCGACCGCGACGGCATGGTGGAATTGCTGAACGGCACCGCCGAGCCCTCCTACGGCTTTTTCAAGAAGGGCAGCGGCAAGTTCGGCTCGCCGGCCAACGCCTACACGTTCGACCCGGACAAGGCGAAGGCCCTGCTGGCGGAAGCCGGCTATGGCCCGGACAAGCCGGTCAAGGCCAAGGTCATGATCTCCACCAGCGGCTCCGGCCAGATGCTGCCGCTGCCGATGAACGAGTTCCTGCAGCAGACCCTGGCGCAGTGTAACATCGCCATCGACTTCGAGGTGGTGGAGTGGGGCACCATGCTGGTGGCCTTCCGCAACGACCCGACCGGCCCGCAGTCGCTGGGCGTCGATGCCATGAATATCAGCCTGGTGTCGTCCGACATCTCGCAGATGGCGCGCTGGTTCTGGTCGGCCAACATGGCGCCGAACGGCTCCAACTGGGGCCATTTCCAGAATGCGGAGTACGATAAGCTCCTGGGGGAAATCCAGGTGGCGAGCGGCGATGCCGACGTCTCCGCCAAGGTCAAGCGCCTGAACGAGATCGTCGTGGACGAGGCCCCCTGGCTCTGGATCGTGCACGACCTGAACGCCCGGGCCATGTCCGACAAGGTTACGGGGTTCGTCTCGGCCCAAAGCTGGTTCCAGGACTTCACTCCCGTGGACCTGAAATAGAGCGCCCCCCGGCGGACGCCCGCCCCCGGCCTCCCAAGCGGGGGCGGGCGTCCGCAGTTTCCGGCAGCCTGAAGCCAAAGAAACGGACCCATGGAGATCTTCATCCTTCGGCGCGTCCTCTATGCCGTGCCGATCCTGCTTGGCGTTTCCATCGTCATTTTCGGCCTGGTGCAATTGTCGCCCGGCGACGTCGCCGACCTGTTGATTCCGCCGGAGGCCCCGAAAGAGGTCGCCGACCTGCTGCGCCAGAAATTCGGCCTCGACCGACCGGTCTACGAGCAATACCTGATCTGGCTCGGCAACCTGTTGCAGGGCGATCTGGGCGTCTCGATCTTCACCAACCAGCCGGTGATCGACGACCTGAGTTCCGCCATCGGCAACACGCTGAAACTGGCGGTGCCCGCGGCCGTCCTGGGCTTCGCCCTGGGCATCGCGCTCGGCGCGCTGGCGGCGGTCGGCCGTGGCGGCTGGCTGGACAAGCTGCTGTCCGGCCTCGCGATTACCGGCGTGAGCCTGCCCCATTACTGGGTCGGCATCGTGTTGGTCGCGATCTTCTCGGTCACCTACAACATCCTGCCCGCCCAGGGCATGGGGCCACAGGGCTTCCCCTCCACCTGGGAGCAGATCCAGCACCTGATCCTGCCGGTCATCACGCTGTCGCTGATCCCCATGGGCGTCGTCAGCCGGCTGGTGCGGGCGAGCGTGCTGGAAATCCTCAGCCAGGAATTCGTCACCACGCTGCACGCCAAGGGCCTGCTGCACCGGCGCATCCTGCTGCACATCATGAAGAACGCGGCCCCCTCCGTGCTGGCGGTGATGGGCCTGCAATTCGGCTATTTGCTGGGCGGCTCCATCCTGGTGGAGACCGTGTTCAACTGGCCCGGCTCCGGCAATCTGATGAATCTCGCGATTTTCCGCCGCGACGTGCCGGTGCTCTCGGCCACCATCCTGGTGCTGGCGGGGCTGTTCGTGGTCATCAACATCCTGGTCGACGTGCTTCAGGCACTGATCGACCCGCGCATGCGGCGCTAGGGGAGGACATCGTCATGACCACCGCTCACGCCGCCCCCGTTCCCACGGACCCGAACGAGGCCCTGGCCCGCGCCCAGGACGGCATCGGCTATTGGGGCCGGGTCTGGGAGCGCCTGCGCGCCGACAAGATCACATTGCTGGTGAGCGCCCTGCTGCTCGCCATCGTGCTGATGGCGATTTTCGCCCCCTGGCTCGCGACGCACGACCCGACGCAGGGCTCGATCCTGGGCCGCCTGAAGGGCTTCGGCTACAAGGGCCATCTGCTGGGCACCGACGAGACCGGCCGCGACCTGCTGAGCCGCCTGCTGTTCGGCGCGCGCCTGTCGCTGGTCGCCGGCGTGCTGCCGGTGGTGTTCGCCCTGGTGATCGGCGGCTTGCTCGGCATCGTCGCCGGCTATTTCCGGGGCTGGGTCAACACGCTGATCATGCGCGGCATGGACGTGCTCTACGCCTTCCCCTCGATCCTGCTGGCCATCGCCATTTGCGGCATTCTGGGCTCGGGCCTGGAAAACACCATCCTGGCGCTGACCATCACCTTCATCCCGCCCATCGTCCGCATTTCCGAGACCGTGACGGCGCAGGTGCGCACGCTCGACTTCGTCGATGCCGCCCGCATCAGCGGCGCGAACGCGGCGACGATCATGGGGTATCACGTGCTCAACAACGTATTGGGGCCGATCCTGATCTACACCACCAGCCTGATCTCCATCGCGATCATCCTGGCGGCGGGCCTCAGCTTTCTCGGCCTGGGCGTGACGCCGCCGGACGCGGAATGGGGCCTGATGCTGAACAATCTGCGCCAGGCGATCTGGGTCAACCCGACCATCGCCGCCCTGCCCGGCATTGCGATCTTCATCACCTCGATGAGCTTCAACCTGATGAGCGACGGCCTGCGCCAGGCCATGGATGTGCGCGTATGACCACCGCGACCGACCCGACCAACCCGCGGCCGCTGCTGGTGGCCAACGACCTGCGCAAGCATTTCCCGATCAAGGGCAAGCTGTTTGCCAAGAAATCCGTCGTCCAGGCGGTCGACGATGTCAGCTTCGAGGTCCACCAGGGCGAGACGCTGGGCATTGTCGGCGAATCCGGCTGCGGCAAGAGCACGACGGCCCGCCTGCTGCTGCACCTGATCCCGCCCGACAGCGGCGAGGTGGTGTTCGACGGCAAGGCCGTGGGCAAGCCGGAGGGCATCGCGCCGAGCGCGCTCTACCGCCAGATGCAGATGGTGTTTCAGGACTCCTATGCCTCGCTGAACCCAAGGCTTTCCATCGCCCAGTCCATCGCCTTCGGCCCCGTGGTCCAGGGCGTACCGCGCCGGGAAGCACTGGACCGGGCAATTTCGCTGCTGGAGCGGGTGGGGCTGGCGCCCAACCTCTATGCCAACCGCTATCCGCACGAACTGTCCGGTGGCCAGCGCCAGCGGGTCAACATCTCGCGCGCCCTGGCGTTCGAGCCGAAACTGCTGGTGCTGGACGAGGCGGTCTCCGCCCTCGACAAGTCGGTCGAGGCGCAGGTGCTGAACCTGCTGGGCGAGATCAAGGCGGCCTTCGACCTGACCTATGTCTTCATCAGCCACGACCTGAGCGTGGTGCGCTATGTCAGCGACCGGGTCATGGTGATGTATCTGGGCAAGGTGGTGGAGATCGGGCCGGTCGACGCGATCTACGAGCAGCCCCGCCACCCCTACACCAAGGCCCTGCTGGCGGCGATGCCCAGCATGTCGCCCCGCCGGCGGACGGAGCAGGCGCCGCTCACCGGCGACCCGCCCAACCCGATCGACCCGCCAAGCGGCTGCCGCTTCCGCACCCGCTGCCCCCTCGCCGCCCCGGTCTGTGCCGAGAAGGCCCCGCGGCTGGTAACGCAAGCCGGCAAGGACCACCGCCACCTCGCCGCCTGTCATCTCTACGATCCCGCCGCCGCCCACCCGCGCGCGCAGGAGGTTTGCCATGCTCAGCCTGTTCCAGTCTGACCTTGTCACCGCCCCGGACGAAACGGCCCCCGGCGAAACGGACCCGGCCGGAAAACCGCTGGTCAGCGTCCGCAATCTGCGCGTGCGCTTCGCCACCCGCGCCGGCAGCGTCGCCGCGGTCAACGGGGTCAACTTCGATGTCCAGCCGGGCCGCGTGCTCTGCATTCTGGGCGAGTCCGGGTCCGGCAAAAGCGTCACCATGCGCGCCATTGCCGGCATCCTGCCCAAGGCCACCACGACCATCGACGGCCGCATCGATTTCGACGGCACCGATCTGGTGGGCTTGCCGGAAGCGCAAATGCGCGACTTTCGCGGCGCCCGCATCTCCATGATCTTCCAGGAGCCAATGACGGCGCTGGACCCGGTGTTCACGGTCGGCAGCCAGATCGCCGAGAGCATTGTCCGGCACGAGGGCGTCTCGTGGCGGGACGCGCGCGCCCGGGCGCTGGAACTGCTGGAACTGGTGCAGATCCCATCGGCGGCGCGGCGCATGAAGGCGTATCCGCACGAAATGTCCGGCGGCATGCGCCAGCGCGCCATGATCGCCCTCGCCCTGGCCTGCAAGCCCGACCTGCTGCTGGCCGACGAGCCGACGACGGCCCTCGACGTCACCGTGCAGATCCAAATCGTGCTGCTGCTGCGCGAGTTGCAGCGGGAACTCGGCATGGCGGTGATGTTCGTGACCCACGATGTGGGGGTCGCCGCGGAAATCGCCGACGAACTGGCGGTCATGTATGCGGGCCGGTTCGTCGAGCACGGCCCCGCCGTCGACGTGATCGAACGGCCGCTGCACCCCTACACCGCCGGCCTGCTGGCCTCCACCGTGCACGGTGCCCGGCGCGGATCGGTGTTGCAGCCGATCCCCGGCATGCCGCCGGACCTGACGCGCATGCCGCCCGGCTGCGCCTTCGCCCCGCGCTGCCCCCATGCCGAGGCCGCCTGCCGCGAGGCGGTGCCGGCGACCCTGGCCGTCGACCGCCAGACCGTCGCCTGCCGCCGCCAGGACGGGCCGAGCCCGCTGGGCGCGCTGGCGCCATAACGCCCCCTCCGACCGCCGAACCGAGGACCCACCGATCATGCACACGATTGCCATTCCCGACCACATCGTCGAGACCGTCATCGCCCGCCGCGGCACCGCCCACCCGCACGCCAATCTCGATCCGGCCAAGACGGCGCTGATCGTCATCGACCTGCAAAACGGCTTCATGGTCGAGGGCATCGCCCATGCGCTCTGCCCGAACGCGCCGGCCATCGTGCCGAATGTCAACCGGCTGGCGGAGACCGTGCGGGCCACCGGCGGCAAGGTGTTCTGGATCCAGAACACCCACGATGACGATTGCGTCGAAAGCTGGTCGAACCTGCACGCCATGACGCCGGCGGCCGCCGTGGCCAAGCGGGTCGAGAGCATGTCCGAGGGCTCGGTCGGCCACCAGCTCTGGCCGGAGTTGGATGTGCGCCCGGCGGACGAACGGGTGCTGAAATACCGCTATTCCGCCTTCCTGCCGAACTCGTCCGACCTGGCCGAGCGGTTGCGGGCCGGCGGCTATGACACGGTTCTCATCACCGGCACCATGACCAATGTCTGCTGCGAGTCCTCGGCCCGCGACGCCATGATGCTGAACTTCAAGACCATCATGGTCAGCGACGGCAATGCCACCAATTCGGACCTGGAGCACAACGCCTCCCTCATCAATTTCTATCTGATCTTCGGCGACGTCGCGAGCACCGACGAGGTGATCGGCTGGCTGGAGACCAACGCGAAAGCGGCCAAGACCGCAGCCTGAGGCCAATCCCGCCCGGCCGTCCGAAGCGCTTGCGGCGCCCGCGTCGATCCTGTTCATATGACGCGGTCGGGTAACGCGTCCCGCCCCCCCGAAAGAGCGGGCTGGGCGCGGTCTCTCTCGAATGCGCCGGAAAAGGCGAATGCGCCGGAAAGGGCCGAGATGCTGCCATCGCAACGCCATCTGTTCGACATGCCGCGAGACGTCTGCTTTCTCAACGCCGCGGCCTGGAGCCCGTTGCCGCTCGCCTCGGTCGAAGCCGGGCGGATCGGCGCGGCGCGAAAGGCCCGGCCGTGGGAATTGTCGGATGCGTTGCAGGAGGTCCAGTGCGAGCGCGCCCGGAGCGCCGCCGCCGCGCTGATCCACGCCGAAGCGGACGACGTGGCCCTGATCCCGTCCGTCGGCTATGGCGTCGCCACCGCCGGCAAACTCCTGGACCTGCCGCGGGGCAGCCGCATTCTGGTGCTGGATCGGGACCACACCTCGCCGGTGCTGGAATGGATGGCCCGCACCGAGGCGGCCGACCACCGGGTCGAGGCCATCGCGCCCGGCGCGGACGGCGATTGGACCGCCGCGCTCGAAGAGGCGCTGGCCCGCCCCGGAGAGCCGCCGGTGGCGCTCGCCTCGATCTCCTGCGTGCACTGGTCGGATGGCGGCCTGATCGACCTGGAGCGGGTGCAAACCGCCTTGCGCCCGCACGGCGGCAAGCTGCTGGTGGACGCGACGCACGCCGCCGGCGTGCTGGACCTGGACGTTGCCGCCCTGGACCCGGATTTCCTGATCTTCCCGACCTACAAATGGCTGCTCGGCCCCTATGGCCGCGCCTTCCTCTATGTCGCCAGGCGCCACCAGTCAGGCGTGCCGCTGGAGCAGACCGGCTATGGACGCAAGCGCATCCGCTCCGCGGACCCGGTCTATTTCGAGGACCTGGATTATGTCGAGACCGCCCGGCGTTTCGACATGGGCGAGCGGGATTTCTTCGTCTCGCTGGACGTCGCCGCGACCAGCATGGAGCAGGTCCTGGCCTGGGGCGTGGACGCGGTGCGCGCACGGCTGGCGATGCTGACCGCCCGGATCGAGGATGTGCTGCGGACCGAGCGGGTGCCGGTCACCTGGCTCGACCGGTCCTTGCGCGCACCGAACCTGCTGGGGCTGGGCTTTCCGGACGGCATGCCGGAGGGCCTGCCGGAGCGACTGGCGCATCGCGGGGTGTATGCCGCCGCCCGGCTGGGCCGCCTGCGCATCAGCCCCCACGTCTACAACGACGAGGCCGATTGCACCCGCTGCGTCGAGGTCCTGCGCGACCTGCTGCGCTGACGGCCGCAAAGCCAGCGACCGGGCGCGCCCTATAAACGGGGGCCCCTATAAGCAGGTGTTAGCGATAACCGAGCACCGGTGTTTCCCGGTCGAGCCGGAGGCGAGAACCGGGACCGGTGTCTTTCATCGAACACCGCCCTCGCCCGTGTTCGCACACCGCAGCCGGCCCCGGATCGGCGCTCCGCACCGTCCGGGGAACAGCGGCGCTCCGCACCGTCCGGGGAACAGCGGCATCTCGGCCCAAATAGCCAGCGTGTTTTCGGTAACGGTTGCCCCACTCTCCTGCCCCATCTCCCGCTTCCGCGGGGAAAGGGAAGCTGGGCTGGTGTGCCAGCGGGAAAAGACTCCGCTCTAAAACCCGCGCATCACCAGCATGCTGTCCCGCGCCAGGCCATGGGCCTGGTCGAGCGACAGATCGGCGGAGCGGCGGATCATCCGCTTGGTCATCCAGAGCGCATCATGGGCATAGCCCGCCAGGGTCTCGGCCATGGCAAGCGCGGTCGTCAGGACCTCTCCGTCCGGGACGACGCGGTTGACGAGCCCGATCTCCGCCGCCCGTGCGGCCGTGATATTCTCCGAGAGCAGCAACAGCTCCGACGCCCATTTGCGCCCGACCTGGGCCACCAGGGTCGGCGTCACGGCGGTCGCGGCCAGGCCGCGCTTCACCTCCGGATAGCCGAGGACGGCGCTTTCGCCGGCCACGACGATGTCGGAGGCCATGACCAGGGCGCAACCGCCGCCCAGCGCATAGCCGGAAATGGCGGCGATCACCGGCTTGTCGATGGCCATGATCGCCTCATAAAGCGCCGTGGAGCCGCCGGAAGCCTGAAGGTGTTCGCGCTGGCTCCGTCCCGCATGGCTCTGGGCCTCCTTCATGTCCGCGCCGGCGGAAAAGGCGCGACCGGACCCCGTGAGCACCACGGAGGCGACGCTGTCCTCCCCGTGTGCCGCCGCCAGCGCCGCCAGCAGGTCCTGCACCAGCGCGCCGTTGATGGCGTTCAGCTTGTCGGGCCGGTTCAGGGTCAGCAGGCGCACCGCGCCGCGATCCTCGACCAAAACCGTTTCTGTCATGAGCGTTTCCTTCCGGGAGACAGGATGATGATTGCAGACGAGCTTATACCAGGGGCGTCGGGATGGAACGCCGCGCGTTCGCCCCGGCCGTCTCGGTCGTGGGGCGTTGCCATGGCGGTTTTTGCCGGTCATACTTTAGACCTAAGGGCTTAGACGTATACGATTGCCGCGGTCATCAGGCTTGGCCGAACGGGCAACGACGCGTCCGCAGATCGAGAGGAAACGCCATGAGTCTACTGAAGCGCGTCGCGATCGCCGCGACCGTGAGCCTATCCCTGGCCTGGGCCCCCGCCCTGGCCGAAACCCATGTCACCGCCGCCATCGGCATCGACGTCACCAGCACCGATCCGCACAAGATTTCCGGCGGCGGCGAATACCTGTTCTTCTCGAACGTGTTCGAGGGCCTGTACGGCCACAATCTGGACGGCAGCCTGGCGCCGCAGCTCGCCACCAGCTACACGGTCAGCGACGACGGCCTGGTCTACACCTTCAAGCTGCGCGAGGGCGTGACCTTCCACAATGGCGAGGCCTTCGGCGCCGACGATGTGCGGTACAGCTGGCAGCGCTCCAACAAGCCCGAAATCAAGAACCCGCGCGCCAGCATCGTCACCAAGAAAATCTCGGACGTGGTGGTGGTCGACCCTCTCACCGTCGAAATCCACCTGCCGAAGCCCAACGCCTCGATGATCGAGAATCTGGGCGAATTCTTCATGATCGTGCCGAAGGATTACATCGAGAAGGTCGGGGATGACTATTTCTCGAAACATCCCGTCGGCACCGGGCCTTACAAGTTCGTCAGCCGCTCGATCAACGAGAATATCGAACTGGCCGCGTTCAAGGAGCATTGGGGCCGGGTTCCCGGCGTCGACACGCTGACCCTGCGCATCGTCCCCGATCCGCAAACCCGCATCGCCATGCTCCAGACCGGCGAGGCCGACATCATCCTGAACGTGCCGCCGCACCAGGCCAAGGAGGTGGGCGCCGACCCCGATATCGACGTGGTCGTCAACCCCAGCTTCCAGAATTATTTCATCAACATCAACATGTTGCCGGAAGGCAGCCCGTTCCGCGACCAGCGGGTGCGCCAGGCGCTGAACTATGCGGTCGACAAGGATACGCTGATCAAGCGCGTCATGTTCGGCTTTGCCACGCAGTCGACCGCCCCCTGCAATCGCGGCGTGATCGGCTGCGACATCGACCGCAAGCCCTATCCCTACGACCCGGAAAAGGCCAAGGCGCTGCTGAAGGAAGCGGGTTTCGACTTCTCGAAGACGTACAAGACCTTCGGTCTCGCACCCGGCCGCGCGCCGCAGAGCAAGGAAGTCGCCGAGGCGACCATGTTCTACCTGCAACAGGTCGGCATCAAGACCTCGCTGGAATTCCTGGAATATGGCGCCTGGCTGGCCCGGCTGCGCAGCAAGGACCCGGAATTCGCCCTGTTCTGGCAGAACTGGACCGATTACAACGCCGACCCGATGGGCCGCCTGCCGCGCGGCATCACCAAGGGCGGCACCTATTCCTGGTCCGACCTGCCGGAAGCGGACGCGATGATCGCCACCGCGGACTCCATCACCGACCCGGACAAGCGACGGGATCATCTGCGCAAGCTGTTCACCATGCTCTATGACAACCCGCCGTGGATCATCCTCTGGACCACCGACGAGGTGCACGCCAAGCGGAGCAATATCGACTGGCAGCCGCGGGCGAACGTGTCCTGGCCGGTGTTCTGGAAACTGTCCAAACACTGATTCTCCCTTCCGTCGCCGGCCGCGCCCAACCGAAGGCGCGCCCGGCGACGGCGTTGGCGCTTGCAGGCGCCTGCTCGCGAAGGACGCCTCCGAGGCATGCTCACCTACATCGTTCGACGCCTGGGCCAGACCGTGGTGACCGCCCTGTTCGTCACCGTCATCGTCTTCAGCCTGGCGCGCCTGACCGGCGACCCGACCATCCTGATCGTGCCGACCGAGGCGACCGAACAGGACATCCAGTTCTTCCGCCAGCAACTGGGCCTCGACCGGCCCTTGTACGAGCAGTATTGGAGCTTTTTGTCCAACACGCTCCAGGGCGATATGGGCGTCTCGTTCCGCTACCGGGTGCCGGCGCTGGACCTGGTGCTGGACCGGCTGCCGGCCACCCTGGAACTGGCCTTCGTCTCGATGCTGCTCGCCACCCTGATCGCGCTGCCGATCGGCGTGTTGGCGGCGGTGCGGCGCGGCAGTTACATCGACACCGGCACACGATGGTTCGCCACCGTCGGCCAGTCGACGCCGACCTTCTGGCTGGGGCTGATGCTGATCCTCGTGTTTTCGGTCGACCTTCGGCTGTTTCCGACCTCGGGCCGGGGCACCTGGCTGCATCTGGTGCTGCCGGCCATCACGCTCGGCTGGTATTCGTCCGCCGCCATCGCCCGCCTGACCCGCTCCAGCATGCTGGAGGTGATGGAGAGCGATTTCGTCAAGTTCGAGCGCCTGTCGGGCCTGCCGGAACGAGTCATCGTGCTGCGCCATGCGCTGCGCAACGCCTCGATCCCGATCATCACCTACATGGCGTTGCAGTTCGGCGTGCTGCTGTCGGGCGCCGTCGTCACCGAGCGGGTGTTCGCCTGGCCCGGCATCGGCCAGACCGTGGTCGCCGCCATCAGCATGCGCGACTATCCGGTGATCCAGGCGGCCGTGATGGTGACCGCCATCCTGTTCCTGTTGCTCAATCTGCTGGTCGACCTGCTCTATAGCTGGCTCGACCCGCGCATCCGTTACTGACGAGGCCGCAGTGGACACCACCGATCCCCAAACGTCCGTCGTCGCCGCGCCCAGGTCGCTGCCCCGGCGCGTGGCCGACGCCCTGGAAGGCATTCCGATCTTCGCCTCGATCCTGGTGGCGCTGTTCCTGGTGGCCGCGCTGTTCGCGCCCTGGGTGTCGCCGCACGATCCGGGCCAGGCCAACTTTCTTTATGCGCTGGCCCCGCCGGCCTGGCAGGACGGCGGCAGCCTCGACTATCTGCTGGGCGGCGACAATCTGGGGCGGGACGTGTTCTCGCGCCTGATCCACGGCGCCCAGCTCTCGCTGATCATCTCGGTCTTCGCCATCGTGTTTGCCGGCGGCGTCGGCGTGTTTCTGGGCCTGGTGGCCGGATATATCGGCGGCGCCCTCGACAGCGTGATCATGCGCATTGTCGACGCCTTTCTGGCCATGCCCTTCATCCTGATGGCGCTGGGCTTCGTTGCGGCCCTCGGCACCAGCGTCGTCAACATCGTCATCGTCATGGCGATCACCAACTGGGCGCGCTATGCCCGCCTGGTGCGCGGCGAGGTGTTGAGCGTACGCGCCCGCGATTTCGTGGCGCTCGCCCGGGTGGCGGGACAACCGCGCTGGCGCATCGGCCTGCACCATATCCTGCCGAACGTGGCCAACAGCATCATCGTGCTGGCCACGCTCGACCTCGGCCGGGTGATCATCCTGGAGGCGTCGCTGTCCTTCCTGGGCCTGGGCGTGCAGCCGCCGAACATCTCGTGGGGGCTGATGCTGGCCGACGGCCGCTCGTACATGTCGAGCGCGTGGTGGATGACCGTGATGCCCGGGCTCGCCATCCTGTTCACGGTGCTGAGCCTCAACATTTTCGGCGACTGGCTCCGCGACCGTCTCGACCCGCGCCAGACCCAAGATTGACCCGACCCAAGACTAAGCAGACCCAAGACTAGGCAGGAACGCACCTTCCCATGGCGGAACCGATCCTCGAATTGCGCAACCTCACCGTCCGCTTCCGCACCAAGCGCGGCAGCGTGCCGGCGGTCGACGGCGTCTCGTTCGCGATGGCGCCGGGCGAAATCCTCGGCATTGTCGGCGAGTCCGGCTGCGGCAAGTCCACCCTCTGCACGGCCATCACCGGGCTGTTGCCGCACAATGCGGAGGTCGGCGGCGAGATCGTCTTCCGCGGCGAAAACCTGCTGCAAAAGTCCGCCCGCGAGATGCGGGACCTGCGCGGGCGCGACATCACCATGGTGCTGCAAAACCCGATGACGGCGCTGGACCCGGTCTTCTCGGTCGGCAGCCAGTTGCGGGAAATCCTGCATTACAACGCCGACATGCCCTCGCGCGAGCGCGAGAGCCGGGCCTTGCAGATGCTGCAACAGGTGCACATTCCCGAGCCGAAGCGGCGCCTGGAGAACTTTCCGCACCAGATGAGCGGCGGCATGAAGCAGCGGGTGCTCACCGCCATGGCCACCGCGCTCAACCCGACGCTGCTGCTGGCGGACGAGCCCACCACCGCGCTGGACGTGACCATTCAGGAGCAGATCCTGCGCCTGCTGGTGGAAATCCGCGAGACGCTCGGCACCGGCATCGTCATGGTCACGCACGACCTGGGCGTGGTGCGCCGGCTTTGCGACCGAGTGGTGATCATGTATGCCGGCCGCGCGGTCGAGACCGGCGAAACCGAAGCCATCTTCGCCAACCCGCAACACCCCTACACGGCGGCACTGCTGGCGTCGATCCCGCGGATCGGCATGACCCGGGACCGGCTCACCGCCATTCGCGGCCAGATTCCCGACCTGCGCCACCTGCCGCCCGGCTGCGCGTTCGCGCCGCGCTGCCCCGAGGCCATGGCGCGCTGCAACGACGCCTATCCGCCGCCGCTGCCCGGCGGCACCGGCTGGGCGCGGTGCTGGCTGCGCGAAGGAAAGCCGACATGAGCACCGCCCCCCTGGTCGAGGCCAAGGGCCTCGTCAAGCACTTCCCGCTGCCGCGCCGCCATATGTTCGAGCCCCGCAACGTCGTGCACGCGGTCGACGGCGTCAGCTTCGACGTGCGGCCGGGCGAGACCTTCGGCCTGGTCGGCGAGTCCGGCTGCGGCAAGACCACGGTCGGCAAGCTGCTGCTCTATCTGGAGCCGCTCAGCGCCGGCGCCCTCACCATTGCGGACCACACCGTCGCCGACATGAGCCAGGCGCAGGAACTGGCCTTCCGCCGCGACGTCCAGGCGGTGTTTCAGGACCCTTATGGTTCGCTCAATCCGCGGCACAAGGTGCTGGACGTGATCGGCGAGCCGATCCAGGTGCAGGAAAAGCTGTCGGGTCGGGCGGTGCGGGACCGGGTGCGGGAATTGCTGGCCCATGTCGGCCTGCCCGCCGGATCGGAAAACCTCTATCCGCACGAGTTTTCCGGCGGCCAGCGCCAGCGCATCGCCATCGCCCGCGCCATCAGCGTGCGGCCGCGCTTCATCGTGCTGGACGAGGCGGTGTCGGCGCTGGACGTCTCGATCCGGGCGCAGGTGCTGAACCTGCTGCGCGACCTGCAGGAGGAATTCGACCTCACCTACCTGTTCATCGCCCACGACCTGGCCGTGGTCGAGTTCATGAGCGAGCGGATTGCGGTGATGTATCTGGGCAAGATCGTCGAAACCGGCACCGCCGGCGACATCTACCGCGAGGCGCGCCACCCCTACACCCAGGCGCTGTTGCGCGCCGCCACCTCGACGACCCGGCCCGGCAGCGCCGACGACGGCCTGGCGATCCGGGGCGAGGTGCCGAGCCCGATCAACCCGCCGTCCGGCTGTCGCTTCCGCACCCGCTGCCCCTTCGCCCAGCCGCGCTGCGCCGAGGAGGAACCGGCGCTCGCCCCGCTCGGCCCGAGCCATGCGGTCGCCTGCCACTTCCACGAAAGCATCCGGGCCGGCTGAGACAGAACGGCGCCCGGACCTGGCGGCGGCTGCCGGCGAAAACCCCCGGCGGCCCAACTCCAAGGACGCTCCACAAAACTCCAAGAATCCCAGCGGCGACTCCGTTACAATGCGGGGGCCGCGACCGGCGGCTTCTACCGCCGTCCCGGTCGTGAGGATCCTTTGCCCGACGGAGCGCCATGCAGCGCATTCTGCTGATTGACGACGACATGAACCTCACGGACATGATCCGCGAGTTTCTGGCGCTCGAAAATTTCGATGTTGCCGCGATTCACGACGGCAGCACGCTCGCGGAAGCGGATCTGCAAGGGGTCGACCTGATCGTGCTGGACGTGATGCTGCCGCACCTCTCTGGCTTCGAGGTGCTGAAGCGATTGCGCCAGTGGTCGAACCTGCCGGTCATCATGATGACCGCCCGCGACCAGGATGTGGACCGGATCGTCGGCCTGGAAATCGGCGCGGACGACTATCTGGGCAAGCCCGTGAACCCGCGCGAACTGGTCGCCCGCATCCGCGCCATCCTGCGCCGGGTCGACCAAAACGGCCCGCCGCTGGCCGGCGACGTCGCGGCGGGCGAAATCCGCGTGAACCCCACCTCGCGCGAGGCCTGGGCCGGCGGCGAGGTGCTGGACCTGACCACGGCGGAATTCAATTTGCTGGAACATCTGATCCGCAATGCGGGCCAGGTGGTGAGCCGGACCGATCTCTCCGCCGCCGCCTTCGGCCGCTCGTCCTCGGTGGGCGGCACGGACCGGAATGTCGATACGCTGGTCAGCAAGGTGCGGCGCAAGCTGAACGCGCACAAGGCCGCGGAAACGCCGATCAAGACCGTGCGCAATGCCGGTTACATCCTGGCCGTGCCGTCGCCGCGAGACCCGCGCGGCCCGGCAACCTGACCGGCGCGGTGGCGTTGCCTCTGGACCCAACCGTGAGCGCTCTTTCCCCTGTCTTTCCGACCGAGACAGCCGGGCCGGGCCACGGGCCAGCGCTCGGACGCGGCATCGCGCTGGCGCTCGCCGGCCTGGCCCTCATCGGCATGGCCCTGGCGGGAGGAGCGCGGGCGGAGGGCGCCTATCGGCCCGGCCATGGCTACGATCTTGGCCCGCTCAACATTGCCGGCTATGCCAATGTGGTCGCCTCGTCCCAGCGGAACGGCCCGGACGAAATCGTGCTCGACGACCTGAGCCTGTTCGTCTCCGGCCATTTCCACCGCCTGGTCAACCCATTCATCGAGGCCGAGCTGGCGGACTTTCGCCTCGTCGGCAATAGCAGCGGAGACGGCAGCAGCGAACTGGTGCTGGAACGGCTCTACAACGACGCCAACATCACCGACTCGCTGACCCTGCGGCTGGGGCTGATGCTGGCCCCTGTCGGGGAATGGAACGAGATTCACGCGGCTCCCCTGGTGCTCAGCAGCGTGCGGCCGGCGGTCACCTATCGCAATTTCAGCGAGTATGTGACCGGCGCGTCGGTGCTCTATTCCCCTCCCCTCGGCGATTTGCCCGAGCTCCAGGTGTACTGGCAGCCGGGCGACGAACTGGCCGAGCGGCCGGACACCCTGACAAGCCATCACTACAACCAGGTGGCCGGCGCCCACCTCGCCTATCCGCTGGGGCTCCTGGACAAAATCGGAGCCTCGCTGCAACGCTCCACCGACGAGCAGGGGGTGGATCAAACGCTCGTGGGAATCGATTACCATTACACGCTTGGCAATGTTACCTTGCAGGGCGAAGGAACCTACGCAGTGCTCGACAAGGCGCCGACCGGCGGCCGTGACGAGGAATGGGGACTCTACGCGGCGGCCCGATACAAGATCTCGGACCGGTGGTCCGTCCATGCGTGGTACGAGGCCTTTGCCGACCGCAATGGCGCCACCCCGGCCCAGGACGTGTTGGTGGGCGTCGGCTGGCGGCCGCTGCCGGCCATGATCGCCCGCGTCGAGTATCTGCAGAATGTGGGAGGGCCCGGGGTGAACGGTACGGGCGTCTACGCCTCCTGGTCGGTCCTGTTTTAGGCCGTGCCGGTTCGGCGCCTCCTTCTCGCGCTCGCCGTGGTGGCGGCGGTGTCGGTCTCGACGGCCTGCCGGGCGGAGACGCTTCAGATCATCGCCAACCGCTCGGTTCCCGATGACGCTCCGCTCTCGCTGGCGGAGCTGGCGGCCATCTACCTGCTGCGCGCGACCCACTGGGACGACGGCACGCACATCGTCCCGGTCAACCGGGAGACCGGCAGCGCGGCTCGCACCTATTTCACCCACCAGGTCTTGCGGCAGGACAGCGACACGCTGGCCACCTACTGGAACCAGATGCATTTCAAGGGCAAGCTGCCGCCGGTGGTGCAGGAGTCGGAGCAGGCAATGCTGGCCTTTGTCCGGAAAGTGCCCGGCGCCATCGGCTATATCGGCGCCGATACGCCCGCGGTCGGCGTGAAGGTGTTGGCGCATGTGGACTGATCCCCGCCCATGCGCCGGCCCGGGATGACCGCAGCGATGATGGCCTTCCTGACCCGCTCCATACCGGGACGAATCCTGGGCGCCTTCCTGGGCATTTACCTGGTCACCTACGGCACCACGGCCCTGGTGGTCTATTCCGGCGCCCGCGCCTCGATCCTCGAGTCCGAAATGGCGGCGCTCCGGCGGCTCGCCGACCTGAAATTCGGCCAGTTGTCCAACATCATCGGCGCGTTCGTGACCGACCTCACCGTTTGGTCGTCGCTCGACGTGATGAACGATCTCGTCTCCGGCGATGTGGACAAGCGGGTGGTCCGCACCCTGGAGGAACTGAAGCGCATCTACCGCCTGTCGGGCGAAATCTATGCGTTCAATGCCGAAGGCAAACTGGTCGCCAGTTCCCGCGGCGCCCGGGACGATGCCCGCAAGGCCGAACTGCCGCCGGTCTGGCAAAGCGGCACCCAGGACCTGTTGCTGGTCGGCAAGGCCCCGGACCCGATGTCGGGCTCGGACGTGGTCGTGTTCGAAAAGCCGATCTTCGCCAGTTTCGACAAGACCTACCGGGTGGGTACGCTGGTGATGACCTACCCCTGGGCGGCGATCGAGAAACTGTTCGCCGGTTCCGACAACGACCTCATCCTCTATGAGTCGGGCGAGCGACGGCGCGTCCTCGCGGAAAGCACGCCGGGGCTCGCGGCCGGTGTCGGCGACCGCCTCGTCTACGGCAATGCCAGCGGGATCGGCGCGGACTATGTCATCGTCCGCTCGGCGGCGGACCAGGGGCTGATCGGGAACTGGCGGGTGCTGGCATTGCAACGGTCGAGCGCGGCCAGCGCGCCACTGCTGCGCGTGGCGCTGGAACTGGCACTGCTGGGCGTGCTGCTGGCCGTTCCCATCGTGCTGCTGGGCCGCTGGCTGTCCGCACGCCTGACCGCGCCGATTGCCGAACTGACCCGGGTGGCGGGCGAAATTTCGGACACCGACCGGCTCGACGCCCGCGTGCCCGTGCCCGAGACCGAGGAACTGGGGGCGCTCGCCCGGTCGTTCAACCGCATGACGGCGGGCCTGGAGGTCGCGCAGCGCGACCGCGAGGCCCTGCTGCGGGATCTCACCCACCTGAACCAGAATCTGGAAGGCAAGATCGCCGAGCGCACCCGCGAACTGGAAGATGCGGTCGAGGCGCAAAAGCGCCTGCTGGGCGATATCTCCCACGAGATCAAATCGCCGCTCGCCCGGCTCGGCATGGCGCTGGAACTGGCGCGGCGCGTGCCGGAAGCGGACCGGCCGATCCAGTTCGCGCGGATCGAGACCGAGATCGAGACCATTTCCGACCTGACGCGCGAACTGCTGACCCTCGCGCGGCTGGACCAGGCGGATTCGCCGGCCGCCTTTGCGCCCGTCGACCTGACCGACCTGCTGGCGCGCATCGCCGCCGACGCCGCCTACGAACGGCCAGAACGCGCACCCGACATGACCCTGCATGCGCCCGAAAACCCGGTCTTCGTTCCGGGGGACGAGGCCCTGCTCCGCCGGGCCATCGAGAACGTGGTGCGGAACGCGCTCTTCTATACGGCGCCCGGAACGCCGGTGCGCATCGACCTGGAAGCGGCGGCGGACGGCAGCGTCCTGATCCGCGTCGCCGACCGGGGACCCGGCGTCGCCGAAGCGGAACTCGCCCGCCTGTTCGAGCCGTTCTACCGGGTCGACGTCGCCTGCGGCCGGGCGACCGGCGGCACCGGCATCGGCCTCACCATCTGCCGCCGGGTCGTCCAGCATCATGGCGGCACCGTCAAGGCCAGCGCCAACGCGCCGAGCGGGCTGGTGGTCGACATCCGCCTGCCGGCCGATCCGGACCCGGCCCAGCGGCCGACGCTCTGACCGCCGCACCGGCCGCGCCAGCCGCACTGGCCGCGCCAGCCGCACCGGCCGCACCTGTTGCACCGGCCGCGCCACCAAACACCGATCCCGGTCGGTGCAAGTCCACACAACTTCACACACCGGCGGCCTATTTTCCGAGGCGTTAACCGCACCCGTGACCTCGGGGGAGACCGACGCCGGCATGTCCGTCTCCCCCGATTTTTCCGAGATCACCTGGGAGAGGCTGCCTCCATGCTCGACGGTTCCGCCTTGAATCTGCCGCCGCGGAAATCCGCCTCCGGTCCGCTCTGGGCGTGCGCCGCCACGGACGCCGGTGCCCAGCCGCATCCGGGCGCCGATCGGCGGCTCGTCCTGATGTCCCGGGACCACCCCTTGCGGCGTGCGGCAGAGGATTGCATTCGCGAGGTCTATGACCGCGCCTTCGGGGCCGCCGATCCGCAATTGTCGGAAACGCTGATCGTGTGGCTGACGGGAAGCGGCCGACCGCTTTGCGCCGCGGGCTTGCGCGCCGCACCGGAAGAGTTGTTTTCCGAGGCCTATCTCGACGCCCCGATCGAGACACTCCTATCCCTGCTGAACGGCCGGCCCGTGGCGCGGGGGTCCGTGTTCGAAATCACCACGCTCGCCGGCCGGAGCGTCGAGGATACACCGGCCTTTCTCCGACGCGTCCTGGCGCTGGGCCGGCAGGGTGGGTTTGGCTGGTCTTGCTTCACGGCCACCGCCCGTCTGCGCCGGCTGCTGGCCGCCATGGGCTTCAACCCGCACGTTCTGGCGCCCGCCAGCCCCGGCCGCCTGGCAGACCCGGAGCGCTGGGGCCGGTATTACGGGCACGATCCGATGGTCTGCGTCGCGGGCGATCCGGTCTCCGACGGTGGGGACCGGCGGCGGTTGTCACGGCGCCGGGCGCCGGCCAATGCGTGACCTGCTCGACGCCCTGCACCGCAACGCAAGCTCCGCCGGCGGCGGAGAGGCGTTCCGCGACCATCGGGGCGCGGTCTCGTGGCGGGACCTGGCCGCACGCGTGCGCGCGCTCGCGGCCGAACTGCAAGGGCTTTGCCCGCCGCGCATGGCGATCGGCCTGCTGGGCGCCAATTCCGTCGACTGGGTCGTGGGTCAGCTTGCGGGCTGGCATGCCGGCCTGACCGTCGTGCCGCTGCCGCCCTTCTTCCCGCAGCCCTACTTGCAGGCGATTCTGCGCGATGCGGATGTGCGGCAGGTCCTGGCAACCGACGACGGCCTGGCCGCCGCTCGCGACCTGGGCCTCCCGGTCGTTGCGATCTCCCGCCACCGGCACGCGCCCCTGGCCGACGCCGAGCCGCCGGCCGAGGGCGGCGGTCAGATCGTCTACACCTCCGGCAGCACCGGCACCCCGAAGGGCGTGCTGCTGCAGAGCGGCC